>JAIBAY010000005.1 GCA_019694975.1 Chitinophagales bacterium | reverse complement strand
AAACGCATTCTCAAACTTGCCGTTAGAATCGAAAAACGACCCTGGATGGAGGGATTACTGAAATTAGTCCGTGATGTGGGAATGCCGTTATCTCTTAAAACTTAATTCCTACTGCAAAATCCGGGTTTAATGCTTTGACCAACACATATTAACAGGATTAATATACCCACAGCGGGATTAATGAAAAGCCGGCTGATTTTTTATCGCCGGCTGATGATGCAAGAAGCATGTTTTCCGGATTAACAGGCGTTTACCGGGAAAGAAGAATATAGAGGTGATAACATGCCGGCAGCAGATGACAACTTACTGCGCATTATAGGCGCCGGTGTTCGTCATGATTAAACATCTGCTTTGTTGAATATATTTTGTTGGGGGAAATGATGCGGCCTGTTGAAAAGGGATGTGTGATTTCCATCAAACACGAGGTAGAATAGGGAAACTTGCAGCATGGCGAATAGATCTTTGTCAGCATCACCTTAGTGCTGACAGGGTGCTGTAAGATATCCGCCAGCTGGCTTTCAGTTACCGAACCTTTGACCTTTCACTTTCTGCTTTAATCAGGTTCAGTGCGCTTCCTGCTTTGAACCATTCAATTTGTGCGGCATTAAAGGTCTGGTTTACCGGGAATTGTTCTTCTGTACCATCAGCATGATGAAGTACGATTGTCAGCGGCACTTCCGGAGAGAAGGTGGTGAGCCCGATAATATCAATAATATCATCCTCGCGCACTTTATCGTAGTCGGCTTTGTCAGCAAACGTCAGGGAAAGCATGCCTTGTTTTTTAAGGTTGGTTTCATGAATCCGTGCGAATGATTTAACAATGATAGCCCGCACGCCAAGGTGTCTTGGTTCCATAGCAGCATGTTCACGGGAAGATCCTTCGCCATAATTTTCATCGCCGATCACCACTGTTCCTATTCCGGCTGCTTTATAGGCGCGTTGCACTTTAGGTACTGCATCATAATTTCCTGTGAGCAGATTTTTGACAGCATCAGCTTTGTCATTGAAATAATTGATGGCACCAATCAGCATATTATTGGAAATATTGTCAAGATGCCCGCGGTATTTCAGCCATGGGCCTGCCATCGAGATATGGTCAGTAGTACATTTTCCCTTGGCTTTAATCAGCAGCCTGAGTCCTTTCAGGTCGGTTCCTTCCCAGGCAGGAAACGATTCGAGCAATTGCAGCCTGCTGGAAGCGGGATCAACGGCAATCACTACATTTTTCCCGTCTGCTGAAGGCGCCTGGTAACCGGCATCTTCAACGGCAAAACCCTTTGCAGGTAATTCAATCCCTTGTGGTTCATCCAGCTTTACCTTTTCTCCTTTATCATTCACCAGCAGATCCGTCAGTGGATTGAAGGATAGTGATCCCGCAAGCGCCATAGCAGTCACCATCTCAGGTGATGCAACAAATGCATGCGTGCTTGCATTGCCGTCATTTCTCTTGGCGAAATTCCGGTTATAGGAAGTCAGGATGGAATTCTTTTTATTCGGATCAGTCATGTGGCGCGACCACTGACCGATGCAAGGGCCGCATGCATTGGCAAGCACCATTCCGCCAATAGCTTCAAATGTGGACAACATTCCGTCGCGTTCAATTGTGTAACGGATCTGCTCCGAACCGGGCGTGATGGTGAATTCAGAAACAGCTTTCAGTCCTTTTGCAATGGCTTGCTGCGCAATGGAAGCTGATCTCGACATATCTTCATATGAGGAGTTGGTACAGGAACCGATCAGCGCCACATCCAGTTTATCAGGCCAGCCGTTTTGCGCAACTGCATCTTTAAATTTTGAGACCGGCCATGCAAGATCTGGTGTGTAAGGTCCGTTGATATGTGGTTCCAGCATATCGAGGTTGATCTCGATCACTTCATCATAATATTTTTCAGGATGCATCATCACCTCATCATCTGTGCGAAGGTGCTGCGCCACTCCATTAGCAAGATCAGCAACATCTGCACGGTCCGTTGCACGGAGGTAAGCTTCCATTCTTTTATCATAGCTGAATACGGAAGTGGTGGCACCAATCTCCGCACCCATGTTGCAGATGGTGCCTTTGCCGGTGCAGGAGATGTTTTCTGCACCCGGACCGAAATATTCCAGTATTGCTCCGGTGCCTCCTTTTACCGTCAGCAATCCGGCAACTTTCAGTATTACATCTTTTGCTGAGGTCCACCCATTCATTTTTCCTGTTAGCCTTACACCGATCAGCTTAGGAAACTTAAGCTCCCAGGCCATGCCGCTCATCACATCAACAGCATCTGCACCGCCTACTCCAATGGCAATCATGCCGAGCCCACCGGCATTTGGCGTATGTGAATCAGTACCGATCATCATTCCTCCTGGGAATGCATAATTCTCTAAAACCACCTGGTGAATAATACCGGCTCCGGGCTTCCAGAAACCGATACCATAACGGTCTGATACAGAAGCGAGGAAGTCATATACTTCCTTGTTGCTGTCAAGTGCTGTCTTCAAGTCAGCGGCCGCGCCTGTATTAGCTTGTATCAGGTGGTCGCAGTGTACGGTGGAAGGCACAGCGGTTTTATCCTTGCCGGCAGTCATAAACTGCAGGAGCGCCATTTGAGCCGTTGCATCCTGCATCGCAACACGGTCAGGTGCAAAATCAACGTAGTCTTTTCCACGGACAAAGGCAGTTGCAGGCGAGGCACCATACAGGTGTGCATACAATATTTTTTCAGTGAGGGTGAGCGGTCTGTTGAGTAGCTGGCGGGCTGCGGATATTTTGGATGGAAGCGAATGATAAGCAGATCGGATCATTTCAATGTCAAATGCCATGGATAATACGGTTTGTGTGGTGGATTAATCTTTAATGCGCTGCAAATGTAAAAAGAAAGGAAGGTGGTTTCGGCAATTGCGCAAAAAAACCATACATACAATCATGAAATACAAAACAGGGAGATTGTATACTGCCTCGTGCCATCAACTGGTTTTTTGATGATCATAGTTTCTTCTTAGCTTCGCAGTCATACATGAAATGGCTGCTATCCATTTTTTTAGCCTCTTTATCCATTGGTTTCTGTTATGTGCTCAATAACAGGATTGGTGCTCTTCCTCCTGTAGGTAAATTGTTTTCTCCCTTTTCCGGATTCTGGCAGAATAATGAAAACGGTGAAGTGACGGAATCTGATCTCACCCTACCGGGACTTATCGCACCTGTGAAAGTGATCATGGATGATAACCTCGTGCCGCACCTATTCGCCCGAAACAACCATGATCTGTACCTGGCACAGGGTTTTATTCATGCGAGGTACCGTTTGTGGCAAATGGAATTTCAAACGCATGCCGCAGCCGGAAGGGTTTCAGAAATTGTGGGAGCACGGGCCTTGCCTTACGACCGTCAGCAAAGGCATTTTGGAATGGTTTACGCCGCTGAAAATGCCGAATCTGCCATGATGGATGATCCGGTAATGAAAGAAGCGATTACGGCATATACGGAAGGTGTGAATGCTTTTATTCAATCATTAAGTGTTAAGGACCTGCCAATAGAATATAAATTGCTTGATTATCATCCGGAGCCCTGGACTACTTTAAAATGTGCCTTGTTGCTGAAATACATGACCTACGATCTGGCCGGTGGCAGTAGTGATCTTGCTGTCAGTAATGCCATGAAAAAATATGGAAAGGAGGCAGTCGATTCATTGTTTAATGGTCATCCTTATCTGAGTGAACCTATCATTCCGGCCGGCACTATCTGGGATTTCGTTCCATTGAAGCTTCCTGTTCCGGCGACAGCCAAACAAGTTTCGGTAGATATTGCACCTTTAGATCATGCGCCCAATCCTGCCAATGGAAGCAATAACTGGGCGGTGAACGGCAGCAAGACTGCGAGCGGCTTTCCCATTCTGTGTGGCGATCCGCATCTTGGCCTGAACCTGCCATCTATCTGGTATCAGATGCAACTGATAAGCCCGGATTGTAATGCAACAGGTGTAACACTACCCGGCGTACCCACAGTCATTATTGGTTTTAATGATCACATCGCCTGGAGTGAAACCAATGTGGATGCTGATATCCTTGACTGGTATAGTGTAAAATTCAGGGATGAATCACACCTGGAATATCTTTATGACAATACCTGGAAAAAGACCAGCATGAGGATAGAACTGATAAAAGTGCGTGGCGAAAATGCAGTGATGGATACTGTATTCTATACGCACCATGGCCCTGTAGTGACAATGGGTGATGAAAAACTGATGAGAAGTGATTTCCCGGTAGGTTATGCCATGCGCTGGCTCGGCCATGACCGTTCGGAGGAATTAAATACTTTCCTTTTACTTGACCGTGCACGCAATTATGATGACTACGTAAAAGCGATGAGTTACTTTCAATGTCCGGCTCAGAATTTTATTTACGCGGATGATGATAACAACATCGCGGTGTGGGTAGATGGCAGGTTTCCGCTGAAATGGAAAGACCAGGGTAAGTTCCTTATGGATGGCTCCAGGCCGGAAAATGACTGGCAAGGCTGGATACCGTTTGAACATGATCCTCATGTAAAAAATCCTGCGCGCGGCTTTGTTAGCTCCGCCAACCAATTATCTACAGACTCCACTTATCCATACTATATTAACTGGCAGATGGACGCACCGATGCGCGCGCACCGGATTAATCAGCAGCTTGCCTTGATGAATAATATTACGGCGGAGGATATGCGCGCACTGCAGTATGACAGCAAAAACCTGGTGGCCGATTTTGTGCTGCAGGAAATGATGGAAGGAGTAGATCAGGCAAGTTTAGATAAGCTGCAAAAGGAACAATTACTCTTGTTGCGGGGCTGGGACCAGTTAGCCGGCGCCGGCAGCATTGAACAAACTGTTTTTAACACATGGTGGAGCAATCTGAAAATAGCAATCTGGAATGATGAGTTTGGTGAAGAAGGGTTCGAATACCCGGGCACCGATATCTCGCTGCAGACGGTGAAGTACAACATCAACAGACAATGGATTGATGACAAACGTACGGTTCAGGTTGAATCGCTGCAGCAACTGATGCATCAGTCTTTTATAAACACCATTGATTCACTGGTTAAAACTTATGGCGCCGACACTGCATCCTGGCAATGGGGAAAAGTAAAAAATACGCATATCAATCATTTGTTGCACATTGGGGCATTCAGCAGGATACCGGTGATCACCTCCGGCAACTCAGGTATGGTGAATGCCACAGGATATGATCACGGGCCTTCCTGGCGAATGATAATTGAACTGGGGAAAAAAGTGAAAGCTTATGGTATTTTTCCGGGCGGGCAATCCGGAAATCCCGGATCGCCATTCTATGAAAATATGATTGAACCATGGAGTAATGGGTTACAGCAGGAATTACTGATTCTGCATAGCCCTGATGAAAAAAATGATCGTATTTCAGCAGTGATAACTCTTAGAAATTAAGGTATGCTATTGTTTTTTCTGATCGCATTACTCAGTGCCATGGTGCAGGTGTTGCTTCCGTGGTGGTGTCTCGTTATTGTGGCCGCGGTAATGTCATTACTTGTTGGCAGGAGTTTCCGGCACGCATTTCTTTCAGGGTTTTTAGCCTGTGGGCTCGTTTGGCTGGTATATGCTTTAGTCATTGGCATTACACAAGGAAACCTGATGACCGTACGGATCGCTGAACTTTTCATCTTGCCGGCGTCCGCTTTACTGTATGTGATCAGTTTCCTCATTGCGGCAGCAGGTGGAGGCTTAGGCGCAGTGCTGGGTTTTTCTTTGAAAAGAATTTTTATTGATACGAACTAATCTGCTATGAGTTTATTGGAAAATATCCGGCTTGCATTGCGTGCTATCAGGGGTAACCTGATGCGTACCGTACTCACCTGCCTGATTATAGCATTTGGCATCATGGCGCTAGTCGGGATCTTAACTGCCATCGACAGCCTGGAAGGGTCCATCAAGAGTAATTTTTCAAGCATGGGTTCCAACTCCTTTTCAATTGAGCAGAAGTGGGATGATATGCGCGGCGGTGGCAGAGGAGAAGATAATAAGCCCGGTCCACCCGTACTGTACCGTGAAGCGGTATTATTTAAAGACCGTTATAAGTTTCCTGCAACGGTTGCTGTTTCCGAAAACGTAACCGGCATTTCAACCATCAAGCATGATTCAAAAAAAACCAATCCCAATGTGTTGGTGACGGGCGTGGATGAAAATTTTTTACTGACATCCGGTAACCAGGTTTCATCGGGCCGTTATTTTACGATTGATGAAGTGCAGGAAGGTGCTCCTGTTATTGTTTTAGGCAAGGATGTAGTCGATAAGATATTCGGATCAAAAGAAGATCCTGTCAATCAATTCGTCTCAATGTATGCCATCCGTTACCGTGTGATTGGTGTGCTGGCCTCCAAGGGCTCCAGCATGGTTTCGAGGGGCGATAATGTTGTGCTGATTCCATTGTTGAATGCCATTAGAAATTTTATCGGCCATGATAATTCCGTGGATGTTACTGTGAATGTAGCGTCAATAGATCAGCTGCAGTCAGCCATTGACGAAGCCACCAGTTTGTTCCGCAACATTCGGGGGCTGACCCTGAGTGAGGAAGATGATTTTGAGATTTCAAAAAGTGATGAACTTGCGAATGAGCTGATCGGTAACCTGCAGAATATTACTTACGCAGCAACATTGATTGGCATCATCACCTTGTTTGGCGCAGCCATCGGGCTCATGAATATCATGCTGGTTTCCGTAACGGAACGAACACGTGAGATAGGCGTAAGCAAAGCCCTGGGCGCCACTCGCAAAGAAATAAGGTCGCAATTCTTGACGGAAGCCATCGTGATTTGCCAACTCGGTGGTATCATGGGCATTATTTTAGGAATACTTGCGGGCAACCTCGTATCACTCCTGTTCGGCGCAAGTTTTATTGTGCCATGGTTATGGATACTGGCAGGCATCATATTCTGCTTTCTGGTAGGATTGATCAGCGGGCTCTATCCTGCCATTAAAGCTTCACGGCTCGATCCGATAGAAGCATTACGATATGAATAAGGAGCAGCCTTTCTGTTGGTTCAGCGACCGTTACATGATCGGTTAGACATAGCAGGCAACGGAGGCTATCAAGTCATGTTATAAGTATGAGAATTGTAATTTTGTAAACAATCATCACTTGTGACAGAAAGATTTTTGCCAGGCGATAAAGTGTACCTCATTCATCTGCGGGAAACCGGAATGGTTACGAGGCTGAATGGTGCAGAGATGGTATTTGTGCAGTTGAAGGATATGGAAATTCCGGTGTATCTGACTGATATCAAACACTACGTTTCCGGTGTGCAACCACCTGTTGCACGCGGCAAACATGAAACATCAGACACTGCTTCATCATCCGTGAAATCCGAAAAGGCAGTGGAAAAAAAGGACAGCGGAATTTTTCTCTGCTTTGAACCTGTCAGCGATCGTTCAGGAGATATCATACAATTCAGGATCAGTATTGCCAATGATACCGGCGTATCTATGACGTTTCGTTATCGTTTCTTTCTCGGCTGCGACATCCATTTTCAGCTTGACAGGCATGTTTCACCCTATGAGGCATTCCCGCTGCATGAAATAAGCTACGATGCATTGAACGACATGCCGGAAGTTGATATTCAGGTGAGAGATATGCAGAATGCGTTATTGAAAGGGGAACTGGTGCAGAAGATCAAACCGCAGAATTTTTTTAATAAACTGGGAAAGGCCGCCCTGACAGGAACTGATGCATATATATATCCGATCAAAACAACTTCAGTGCATAAGCCTGCAACTAAGTCTCCGCAGAAAAAGCAAGATCCGTTCGATCTCTCTGCGCTGAAAGCAATGATGATGGACAGTCCTCCGAATAAAGATATTGACCTGGTTGAACCATCGCGTGAAGTGGATTTGCATATTGAAAAACTGGTGCGCGGATATCATCACATGGATAATGCTGAGATGTTGCATATTCAGTTAAGCAGGTTTCAGCAATCACTGGATCAGGCTATTGCAAGTGGTGTCGACCGGTTCTATGTCATTCATGGCAATGGAAAAGGTAAGCTGAAACGGGAGATCCATACATTGCTGAAAACGTATAAAGAAGTAAGGTCGTTTAATAACGATTACCATCCGAAATATGCGCATGGTGCAACTGAGATTATACTCCGATAGCTTCCCTGTTTAATCTCTTCTTCGGACCGAAATTCTTATAGTACACTGGTTTTTTAATTGCCATATGAAGATCAGTGAACGCTGATGCTGTGAAGCAATACGGTGTGGGAGCTTCCCCGTTACACTCGGGTTCTCCTTATGAAAATGTAATTTGCAGCGCTGTTCCACCGATCTCTTTCAACGCTTTGGTAATTTTTAAGAAATACGGACTTTATTACCTGGTGCTTTCCATTGCACTGATGGCATTGTCTTACCAGTCGGGCAGTATCAGATCAGAAATATCAGAATTGAAGAATGCCGCCCGTGAGTTAAGCCAGGGCGTATCTTCTATAGAGGGCACCATTGCCAAACAGCTTCCTGATTCCGGGCTCGTCAGCATGTTGCAGGAAGGCACTGCCTGGAACAGGATAGCCTCATTCAACGCTTACCCATATGAATTGCTGCTGTACCGTGATGACAGTTTACTGATGTGGACGCAGAACCTGGTTATTCCATCGCAGCCTGTGAATATGTTACCGGAGGGTATCAGTTTTCAAAGGCTCAGTAACGGTTACTATCTCGTTTATCGAAAGTATATTCCAGTATTCGGCGAAAGCAAGCATTATACCGCGCTGGCATTAGTTCCTGTGAAATATGAATATGAAGCGTATAACAGTTATCTCAAGCCTCATTTCAGCGACAATTTCAGTATTGCTAATTATTTCCAGGTGTCGGTAACCCGGGAACCGGATTATATACCGGTGATGGACGCAAACGGCAAAGCGATTTTCTATGTAGGCATCAATCCTGCTGATTATTCGGTGAAGGCAAGTGCACTGGCACTACTGCTCTTTCTGGCTTCGCTTGTGCTTTTTGTTATGTTCCTGCAGCAATTGCTGAACCTCTTGCCGGACGGCAGATTGGTTTGGCTGAAGCTGGCGATGCTGGCGGTTTTATTCTTTGCCATCTATCTCCTGATGTCAGCAAAAGCAATACTGCCCGTCGGCGTTAAGAACTGGAAGATTTTTGATGCTGACCTCTTTGCATCGGAAGGAGTGGCATCTTCACTCGGAAGCCTTGCCATTCAGTTGCTTTTTCTTTTCTGGGCCTGCATTTATATCACCAACAAGGTGCATATCAGGATCAGGATCGAGGAAAATTCAATGAAGAACTATTTAGTGCACCTCGTTGGTTACTCTGTCATCTTTTTCCTGGGCATCTATATGGTGGATGTGATTCGTGCGCTCGTCAGGGATTCAAAGATTGAGTTTGTCTTTTTTAACCCGCTGCAACCGGACTACTACAGCATTCTTGGGGTGGTTTGTATTGCGCTCATATTCATTTGCCTCTTCCTGTTATCACTGAAGATAATTGCCACCTTGCAGCGCAATGCATTACGGCCTGTGGATAATGCAATTGTTTTACTCATCTGCACCACACTGGCTTTCCTGTATTATCTCGCATACGATACCGGCATTTCAGGGTTATGGGTAATGATCTGGATCAACGCGCTGATTTTTATTCTTCCCTGGTTCAGTACACCAACAAGAGCAGGCATCAATTTCACCGGCTTGTTTTTATTGCTTGTATTTGTTTCTGCTTCAGGGGCAGCCCTTTTATTGGTGTATGGCGAAAAGAAGGAACAGGATATGAGGATAAACTTCGCCCGAAAGCTGATAAATACAGAAGATAAGGTGACGGAGTTCCTGCTTGCTGATTTGCAGGGAAAGATTACCCGCGACACCTTTCTGATCAGGTTTTTTCAAGCAGCGAATGATTCAGGTCCTGAGCTGGCCGGTAAGTTGCAACAGACCTATTTCCAGGATGGATTTAACAGGTACCGCATCCGTTACTACCCTGTAGATCCCAAAGGCTACCTGCTGTCGGGTAAGGATGAAAATTTTGGTTTTGTGACGGAGAAGGGATTGAAATCCATGAAAACCGAGATCATTAAAAATGAGTTATATCACGTCTCTTCACCTTCCGGCAGTTTTATTTATCTCGCTGAATATCCTGTGAGGTCCGGCGACTCCACGCTGGGGAAGTTATTTGTTGAGCTGACCGCCGATGCCTATAAAAGTGCCGGCGTCTATCCTGAATTGCTGCTTGAGGATAAGGACAAGCTGCCTTATCAATATATGAATTACTCTTTCGCTTTATACAGCCACGACCACCTAATTGAGCAAAACGGTACTTATAATTATGACTTTCATCTCAAGTGGTCACAGGATGAGAGCCGTGAATATCAGTACGTCAACTATCATGGGTATCATCATCTGGTGTACAATCGCGGAAACGGAATTGTAATCGTTATTTCTTCAAAAACCAACTGGTTTTCTTATTTCACTTCTTACTTTTCATTCCTCTTCGTGGTGTTCTTCAACATCATGCTGCTGGTATTACTGTTCAACCTGATCAGTATAAACCCAAGCCTCCGTTCGATACGGCAGTTTTTCAGGATTGCATCACTGCGGATGCTTATTCATGGTTTTTTCATGTTGTTCATCCTGGTCCTTTTGCTCATTATCGCCATTGTAGCAAGCAGGTTCTTTATAAAACAGTATAATGATCTTTCGATACAGGCTGTGGTGGATAAAATGGACAGGGTAACACAATCCGTTCAGGTGCTTTATACCGACAATGATTTGGTGAGAAGCCCGGAGGCATTTCAAAGCTTTCTGAAGAAGAGCGTTAGTTCTTTTTCTGATGTACAGGATATTGATGTGAACTTTTACGACCTGCAGGGTAACCTCGTCGCCACCAGTCAGCGCAGCTTTTTTGAAAAAGGGCTTGTGTCGAAAAAGATGAATCCACTGGCATTTAAAGAACTCTCGGATGAAGGCCCTGCCGAACTGGTTAAGGAGGAACAGGTGGGTTCGCTGAAGTTCTATTCCGGTTACCGTATTATCCGCAGTCCAAAGGGTGAACCGGTCTTGTTTGTGCATGTTCCTTATTTTAATTCCAAGGCAAAGCTGAATGAACAGGTTGGGTTTTTCTTTGTTGCGCTCGTGAATGTGCTGGTATTGGCTATTATCATGGCAGGGTTGCTGGCACCGCTGATTTCACGTCAGATCACCCGTAAACTGTCGCTGATCGGTGAAAAATTCAAGCAGGTGAAGGTTGGTTCCGGCAACGAATTGATAGAATGGCATGCGAATGACGAGATCGGTAACCTCGTAACAGAGTACAACAGGATGATTGGTCACCTGGAACAAAGTGCAGACAAACTGGCCAGATCGGAAAGAGACCTTGCCTGGCGGGAGATGGCCAAGCAGGTGGCCCATGAAATCAAGAATCCGCTAACGCCCATGAAGCTGGGGATTCAGCATTTGCAGCGGGCGAATGAACAACATGCTCCCAACCTGCCGGAACTCACCGCTAAGGTAGCGCAGACATTGATTGAGCAGATTGACAACCTCAGTCATATCGCCAATGAATTTTCGAATTATGCTAAAATGCCCAGGCCGGTTTTCGAACATATTGATGTGAATGATGTGGTGCAGACAGCCTGCAATTTGCTTAAAGAAGGAGAGGGTGCTGAAATTCACCTGTATCATCATGCAGAGCGGAGTATCGTTTCAGCCGATAAAAACCAGTTGCTGAGTGTGTTCAATAATCTGCTCTTGAATGCAGTTCAGTCTATTCCGGAAGACCGTGCCGGCAGCGTAAAGGTGATCACTGAGAATGTTGACGGGCAACTGGTGGTATCTGTCTCTGACAATGGTATTGGCATTTCAGAGGCAGAAGCTAAAAACGTGTTCATTCCCAGCTTCACTACCAAATCTTCCGGTACCGGATTAGGGCTGGCCATCAGCAAGGATTACGTGGAGAGCTTTGGCGGTACCATTGATTTTGTTTCTGTGAAAAATGTAGGCACCACTTTTTTTGTGAAGCTGCCTGTTGCGTCTGATGGAGACTCAAAACAAGGTGTGTTGCAGATTCCTTCATAACCTGTTATGAGGTATCCGCAAGTATGTATTACTCGTTATTTTGTCCGTTTATTCAATTCATAAACAGGAGCCCTCAATAGATGCAGCTGTCAAAAACATTACAAATAAATTCTTTACGAAGGCAATAAAATCCGGCATTTGAAAATCCTGATTATACAAACGGCATTTATCGGCGATGTGGTGCTGGCGACGGCATTGGTTGAAAAGCTGCGCGCATATTATCCACAGGCCGAAATTCACTTTTTGCTCCGAAGTGGAAATGAAGGTTTGTTAGCGGGGCATCCTGGAATTGAAAAGGTATGGATTTGGGATAAAAAACAACATAAATACAGGAACCTCATACGCCTGTTATTTTCTATCAGGCGCGAGAAGTTTGAACTGATTGTGAATTGCCAGCGATTTGCCGCATCAGGATTGCTTACTGCATTCTCTGGTGCTAAAATATCCGCCGGCTATGCGAAGAATCCATTTTCTTTCCTTTTCACTAACAAATTTCCCCATACACTTGGACACAGTGGCGATGCCGTGTTTTTGCATGAAATTAACCGAAACCAGCAGTTGATTGCCCGTTTCACGGATACTGTTCCTGCATTGCCTGCATTGTATCCTTCTGTTGCTGATTTCGATTCCGTGAAGAAGTATAAGGATGAACCTTTTGTCACCATCTGCCCTTCATCCGTGTGGTTTACCAAACAGTTGCCGGTAGAGAAATGGATGGAACTCATCATGAAAATTCCTGCAAATTATAATATCTATTTGCTTGGTGCAGGTGGTGATCATCTGTTATGCAATAAAATCATGCACTCTTTTCCGGAACGTAAAATCAGTAACATGGCAGGTCAGCTGTCTTTTCTCCAAACGGCTGCCTTAATGAAAGATGCGGCTATGAACTATGTGAATGATTCTGCGCCACTTCATTTTGCTTCTTCCGTAAATGCGAATGTCACAGCCGTTTTCTGTTCAACCATACCACAGTTTGGTTTCGGGCCGCTTTCATCTGTTCATCATGTGCTGGAAATAGAGGGAAAATTGCCATGCAGGCCTTGTGGCTTGCATGGTTTCAGACAATGTCCGGAAAAGCATTTTAAATGCGCCCTTCAGATTAATATGCAAACCTTTCTGGAATAAAGGCTTCATCGAATCAACAGTCTTCACAGGGCAATAATAATGACCGCTATTCCCGCATCAGCTTATGATACAGGAGCAAATTCTTAAGCTAAAAGCGCTTCGGGGAGATCAGTTTTCTTCCGGATTGTTGAATTTGCCTTCATGCTTCGGTACTGATCCGAAGACATGATCCCACATGGGAGAAGAAACACCAAAACCCTTATCCGGTGATTTGTAGTGGTGCAGATGGTGATATCTCCACCACGATTTCATAAACCTGAATGGTGGTGCCATTGCATGAATGGCATAGTGCATGGATCCATAAGCAAGGTAACCCGTTAAAAATCCGGGAAAGAAAACAAAAGCATAGTGATGAAGCACCAGGTAAAAAGAAGAAAAAATAAGTGTTGCAAGAAAAAGGGAAGGTATGGGCGGCATGAATAAACGGTCTTTATCCCTTGGGAATTCATGGTGAACACCATGTGCTGTGTACATGAATTTCTGCATCTTGGGATTATCGGAATGATGATGAAACACAAACCGGTGCATCAGGTATTCAAAAAACGTCCAGAAAAACATGCCTGCGAAATAAAGTCCTGCTACCACCAATAGGTTGATTTGAAGGGAAAAGTATCCGTAGCATAACATGCCAACCACAATCGGCAGGTAAATGCTGAAGATCACTTGCGGGCTTGTTTTGGTCATGCCTTCCAGCCACTTTGACTGAAACATTGTGGCCTGGCCTTTATTCTTAATTTTCATTTCCATTTGACAAAAAATGGTTTCGGCAAAGATACGCGGAATTTTCTCTTTTGAATTTTGCCGCTTCCACAATTAACATTCTGTTATTTCTCGTGCAAATCCGGGAACAGGTTGCAACTTTATCCGGAATGATGGCATATTTTGAAACAGCTGATTTTCCGCCATGCTTCAGTCTTTTGTCTTAATGTATTGCAGGATATATGCTGGCAAGAGACAGGCGGGCTGCCACCTGTTAATCTTTCGGGGTCATGTCTTGCTGCTGTTACGACGCCATTTATTAGCTATTTTTGTGCGCTTTAAAAACTATGACTACAAAGAAATCGAAGCCAATCATTCTTGTCACTAACGATGATGGCATCACTTCACCCGGCATAAGAGTGCTGGTAGAAGAAATGCGGCACCTTGGCAAAGTGATCGTGGTTGCACCGGACAGCCCGCAATCAGGTATGGGCCATGCCATCACCATCGACGAACCCCTGCGGATTGAGCATGTGAAAATGTTTGAAGACGTTGAATCTTATCAATGTACCGGAACACCCGTTGATTGTGTAAAACTGGCGGTGGATAAGATTATTAAAGGAAAGCCTGACCTGTGTGTTTCAGGCGTCAATCATGGATCAAACTCTTCCATCAATGTAATTTACTCGGGAACCATGTCAGCTGCTATGGAGGCTGCAATAGAAGGCATTGATGCCATCGGTTTTTCCTACCTGAATTATTCGTTTGAAGCCGACATGGCTTTACCGAGAAGGGTGATAAGGGAGGTTACACCACAGGTTATCAAGAATGGCTTACCCAGGCATATCCTGTTAAATGTAAATATTCCTGATGTTCCCGAATCAGGTTATAAGGGCATTAAAGTTTGCCGTCAGGCTGTCGCCAAATGGCAGGAAGAATTTACGGAACGCATTGATCCGAGAGGGAAGAAATACTATTGGCTCACCGGTAACTTTGTCAATAAAGATATGGGAGATGATACCGATGAGTGGGCTTTGCAAAACGGATTTGCTTCGGTTGTTCCGGTACAATTCGATCTTACAGCACATCATGCCATTCCCGATATCATCAATAATTGGAAACTAAATGATTAAAAGGACGCAACCTGTCCGGCCGCGCGACAACATTTACCTGGGCGCATTTTTCGGGCTTGTATTTCCGGTTATTGGATTTCTGTTGTTCTATGTTTTTGCCTTCTCCGATCAGCTGAGCCTTGAGATGTACTGGAATCAGCTGTTCAATACTTCAAAAATATCCGCTGCCCTAAGCCTTGCCATCGTCATGAACCTGCCTGTTTTTTTCTATTTTCTATCTTTAAAACGATATGAAACAGTACGCGGCGTGGTGGGCGCTACCATTTTTTACGGCATCTTTATCATTCTGTTTAAATTCTTCTGATGCGGTATTATATCATTGCCGGTGAAGCCTCCGGCGACTTGCACGCAGCTAACCTCGTACATGCTATAAAGAAAATTCAGCCCGGAGCAACCTTTCGCGGTATTGGTGGTGACCTGATGAATGCAGAAGGCGTAACGCTGATTAAACATTACCGCGAAACTGCCTTTATGGGTTTCCTCGAGGTGATCCTGAACCTGCGTAAAATTCTTGGCTTTATTGAACTTGTTAAAAGTGATCTCGATGCATGGAAGCCGGAAGCGATCATTCTCGTCGATTATCCCGGATTTAACCTGAGAATTGCCGCCTATGCCCGCCAGCAAAAGCTGAAAGTATTCTATTACATCTCTCCACAGGTTTGGGCATGGAAAGCTTCGCGTGTTAAGAAAATTAAGCGCGACGTGGATCAGCTGTTTGTGATTCTGCCATTTGAAAAGGAATTCTATAAAAAATGGAACTATGACGTCACCTTTGTCGGGCATCCGTTATTGGATGCGATGTCACGGTTTACGCATGAGCCGCTTAATCTTTCATCAGCTAAGCCGGTTGTAGCCTTATTACCGGGTTCGAGGAAACAGGAAATTGCAACCATGCTTCCGCTGATGTTGCAGATGATTGCACATTTCAGAGAGGTGCAATTTGTAGTGGCTGCCGTAAACTCAATTGAGGAAGGTTTTTATCGTGACCTGACGGCGGACTCCGGTGTGCAGATACTTTTTAATAAGACGTATCCGTTGCTGGCGCATGCGCAGGCTGCCCTTGTCACTTCAGGCACAGCAACACTGGAAGCTGCATTGTTTAATGTTCCGGAAGTGGTTTGTTACAAAGGCAATGCACTCTCTTTCTGGATCGGTAAACAGCTGGTAGATGTAAAGTATATTTCACTGGTGAATCTGGTGCTTGATCGGCCCCTGGTGAAAGAATTGATTCAGCAGGAATTAACTATTGAAAACCTCAGGGCCGAATTGCAGAAGTTGCTGTATGATGAAGCCTGCAGGTCGGCAATTTTGAATGGCTATCATGCCCTGCGGCAGCAATTGGGTGGAGCAGGGGCCTCTGCAAAAACTGCGGAATTGATCGTAAAAGCAACACTCGTAAATTGAAATCCCTTTATGTTGCCTTAACTTTTATATTTGCATTTTTTACGGGGATATAGCTCAGTTGGCTAGAGCGCTTGCATGGCATGCAAGAGGTCAGGGGTTCGACTCCCCTTATCTCCACAGATATTCATCGTAAAGTGCGTTCAGCGCAATAATCACCTTAACAAGCCGATAGAAATTCAAAGGGCAGTTTATTCACTATATGCCTTAAAGTTACCCTGCCATTTTTCTTAACCTGGCAATCCACTCATCATGATGATTGCTTGCAAATCCGGGAAGTGACAATTGCATAATGTTTTTGCAGCATGATGGTAATAAGATGCTGGCTTATCCATTGCATTTTCAAGTTGTAACTTAGCGAAGTCATATGAGTATGAAATCAATTTTATGGCTGACTTGCTGCATCGTGCAGAGCTATTTCGCCTGCTCACAGGTAAAAGATCCGGCTTACGGACTGATGCTTCAGCATCTGCTTTCACATTCCGTGCGTGAAATCAGCGTGCAGGAAGCGGCGGAAAAATCTGCCGGTATAATTTTTCTTGATGCCCGTGAAAAGGACGAATTTGAAGTGAGTCACCTGAAAAATGCATTGCCGGTCGGTTACGATCAATTTACCCTGAATACGGTGAAAGGAATTGATAAAGATGCGCGGATAGTGGTTTACTGTTCGGTAGGATACAGGAGTGAAAAAGTTGCTGAACAGCTTAAGAACGCAGGTTTTTCCCATGTCGCCAATTTGTATGGCGGAATTTTTGAATGGGTGAATGAGAATCATCCGGTCTATGATCAGTCGGGAAAGATCACCGGCAACGTGCACGCTTATGATCATACCTGGGGAGTATGGTTGCAGAAAGGGGAGAAGATTTATTGAATGGGGAAAGCCGGTTTGGGCAACACCGCAATTTCTTCTCACTCCCGATATCAAAACCTGCATGCCGCCTGTCATATAAACCTTAGCGCGTAAATTCTATATTTGCTGTTCCTAAAAAAATCAGCTCATGGATGTATTACCCTATCTCAATCAGCACAAACAGCGTTTCCTGGATGAACTGTTCGAAGTGCTTCGCATACCATCGGTTAGTGCCGATCCGAAATTCAGCGATGATGTGTTTAAGGCGGCGGAGTTTATGAAGAAAAAACTCATAGAAGCCGGTGCAGAACATGTTGAACTGATACCGACAGAGGGCTTCCCGGTAGTATATGGTGATAAGATCATTGACGCTAAACTGCCAACAGTACTGGTATATGGACATTACGATGTGCAGCCCGCTGATCCGTATGAACTTTGGAACTCACCGCCCTTCGAGCCGGAAATCAGGGAGGAAAATATTTACGCACGCGGTTCCTGTGATGACAAAGGACAGGTGTTCATGCACATCAAAGCGCTGGAAATTATGATGCGGACAAATTCTCTTCCATGCAATGTAAAATTTATGATAGAAGGAGAAGAGGAAGTTGGTTCAGCGCATTTAAATGATTTCCTCGCTAAGAATAAAGACCGGCTCAAAGCGGATGTCGTGCTTGTTTCTGATACTTCCATGATTGCCAATGACTGCCCTTCCATTACGATCGGCCTTCGCGGCTTAAGTTATAATGAAGTGGAAATTACCGGGCCAAACCGCGATCTGCATTCGGGTGTTTATGGCGGAGCAGTGGCAAATCCGATTAATGTTTTGTCAAGGATGATTGCTTCGCTGAAAGATGAAAATTTCCGTATCACCATTCCGGGATTTTATGATGATGTGATTGAATACAGTGCGGCCGAAAGAGCCGAGATGGCAAAGCGGCCGTTCAGCCTCGACGCATATAAGGAAGAATTAGGCATAAGTGATATTGAAGGTGAAGCCGGCTATACAACGATTGAACGTGCAACAATCCGGCCCTGCCTCGATTGCAATGGCATCTGGGGCGGTTATACAGGTGCAGGCGCTAAAACGGTGTTGCCGTCGAAAGCAACAGCGAAAATCTCTATGCGGTTGGTTCCTAATCAGTCGTCAGAAAAAATTACCGAGCTCTTCCGTAAGCACATCATGTCGATTGCTCCTGCTTCTGTTACTGTTAAAGTTACAGCACATCACGGTGGTGAGGCAGTTGTCACGCCTACTGATTCTATTGCTTTCGCCGCTGCGAATAAAGCGATGGAACACACTTTTGGCAAGAAGGCAATTCCCACCTTCGAAGGTGGCAGCATTCCTGTTGTAGCTTCCTTCGAAAGCATACTGGGTTTGAAATCGATATTACTGGGATTTGGACTTGATACTGATGCGCTGCATTCGCCCAATGAACATTACGGCTTGTTCAATTTCTACAAGGGCATTGAAACGATTCCCTTCTTCTACCAATACTTTACCGAGTTAAGCAGTAAGAAAGGATAGCAGTCTTCAAGCGCGTTTTTTCGAATTTGATTACGCGGAAGGATTTTGTAACGAATGGTAACACGACCATCAGTTATCATTGACTGGCAAATTTTGCAATGGTTAAGGCCGACAGGATTCCATCCGGCCTGCGGAATGCTAATAGTGATGTTGCTGGCATTATATGCTTTCCGGTAAGAGATCAGGAAGCAGGCCTTTGGTTAACAGACGTGGGCATATTTCAATCAGGTTTTTTCCGGGCCTGTTTAAGCTGTAAATTCAGCTGCAAATAGCTTAATCATCTGCCATCCTTCAGCAACCGATTCCATGGTTGTATGTGAATTGCCTGCTACAAACCTAATCACAAAACGGTCATTCAGTTTTGTTTGCGTCAGCAGGATTTTACCACTGCTATTCAGTTTTTCCAGTAGTAATTTATTGACCTGATCCAGTTTTGTTTCGTCATAAATTCCTTCCGGCTTTATCCTGAAGCAGACCAGGTTCAGCGGTGCCGGTGCCATCAGTTCGAAATGCGGCGTGACGGCGATTTCATGTTTGAGCCATTGCCCGTATTGTATATGCCGGCGGATTATTTCACGTAATCCTGTTATTCCATAGCTGCGGATGACAAACCACAACTTCAGCGCACGGAACCTCCTGCCAAGTGGAATGCCCCAGTCGCGGTAGTTGTTCACCATCAGATCTTCCGGTGTTTTCAGGTATTCAGGTAATATGCTGAAGGTATTAATCAGCGCCTGCTTGTTCTGTACAAAATAAGCGGAGCAATCAAAATGGGTAAGCATCCATTTATGCGGATTAAAGACGTAACTATCGGCCAGCTCTATTCCTTTGCTCATCCAGCGGAATTCAGGTAACAGCAGCGCCGTACCTGCATACGATGCATCAATATGATGCCAGCATCCATACTTTTTGCAGATCAGCCCGATTTCATGAATGGGATCAATCGCAGTGGAACTTGTTGTGCCAATAGTGGATATCACACATAAAGGGAGAAAACCATCAGCAACGTCTTTTTCAATGGCCGCTTCCAGTGCAGATGGAATGATGGCAAAATTTTCATCTGTTTCAATCTTAACCAGGTTGTCAATTCCAAAGCCTGCGATCTTTGCACCTTTGTCAACAGACGAATGTGCCTGCATGGAAGTATATATCCTGAAGCATGGCTGCGACCTGAAACCTGATTTGTTCACTGAATAGTTCGTTTTTACTTCCCTTGCAGTGAGCAATGCAACTAATGTTGAAGTTGAACTGCTGTCCTGTATTACGCCTGTAAAAGGGCGGGGAAGGCCTTTCATCTCCCGCAGCCATTCCATCATGCGCTCTTCCAGTTCTTCTGCGGCAGGAGAAGTGAGCCAGACCATGCATTGTGCCCCCAGCGTGGCGGTAAGCATTTCTGCAAGCAGAGAAGGTGCACTGCCACCGGTGGGAAAATAGGCGAAGAATTGCGGATGTTGCCAGTGTGTCATTCCCGGCAGGATAATATTGTTGAAGTCATCAAACAGCTGCCCGAACGGCTCGGGTAGTTCCGGGGCTTTTTCCGAAAGTTGATTTTTAATAGCTCCCGGGTTAACAGAAGGTTTTACAGGATACGTTTTAATATTCTCAAGGTAGTCTGCCATCCAGTTTATCAAATCATGGCCGTGTTTTCTGAAGTCGTCGCTGTTCATGTTGGTTGCAGTATTAGTAAATGGGTAATGTTATCAGATAACTGTCTAAAATTAATCTTATGCCGCTAACCATGGCTAAACAATGATTTCCAATGTAATCCTGTGAGGTTGTCCATGATGCATCTTCATAAAGTTGTAGTTTTAGCAATTTAATTTACCTTTCAACATGAACAGATTATTTTATCTTCCATTCTGCTTACTTGTTTTGTCTGCAATGGCACTTATCCTTTATGCTGATCGGTGGTTGGAGTCTTCTGCCGAAACTAATGAAGCAGGTGAGTTTGGCAGGAGAGAAAGCGGAAAGGAAGCGAATGAAGACTTTCTTTTAATACGCGCCTATCCTGATGCATATATTGATCCTGCAGCATTTGGTGCTGTCGTGAATAAGGCGCTTGCTGCTGCGCATAATGCAGTAAGAGAAGAGGAAAGCTGGATTGTTGAAGGGCCGGGAAATATCGGCGGAAGGATTAACTGCAGCGCCATTGATCCGGTAAATCCTAATACGATGTTTGTCGGTAATGCATCCGGCGGAATATTCAAGACAACCGATGGAGGCCTTAACTGGACTCCCGTGTTTGATGCGCAACCCTATCTTGCAATCGGCGCAATTACGATTGATCCGTCGGATCATCAAACGGTGTGGGCAGGCACCGGTGATTTGAATATCAGTGGTTATCCTTTTATCGGCGACGGCATATACAAAAGCATTGATGGTGGCCTTACGTGGACGCATATGGGTCTGACCGCACAGTGTATCGTAGCTAAAATTATTGTTGATCCAACCAACTCAGCTATCATCTACGCAGCTGCAATGGGCATTCCTTTTTTTGAAAGCGCCGATCGTGGCTTATATAAATCAACGGATGGCGGTTTAACCTGGAATCAGGTGCTGTTTGTGGACGAAGATGCAGGCATCATAGATGTGGTTATGAGTCCTGCAGATCCGCTGACATTATATGCTGCCAGCTGGAACCGGATCAGAAATAATCAATCGACGGTTGTTTATGGTCCGGATGCGCATATCTATAAATCAACTAATGGCGGCAATACATGGTCGGTGCTGACAAATGGTTTGCCTGCCTTTAATACTTGCAGAATCGGTCTTGCCATCTCACAACAAAACCCTTCTAAGTTGTATGCAATGATTGTTGATACCACCCTCGTATTGCAGGGTGTATATAAAACTGTTAACGCCGGTTCTTCCTGGAGCAATGTAACCGGCAATTTCGACAATGGGGTATTCGGAACACAAGGCTGGTACTTTGGGAAAATCTATGTGAATCCGGCTAATGATAATCAGATTTATGTTCCCGGCGTGGATCTGCAAAAATCATCCGATGGAGGTAACAACTGGTCAACAGCCACGCCGCCCTGGTGGACTTACGAAGTGCATGCTGATGGTCATTACATGGATTTTGTAAATGAAAATACTTTCTATTATTGTACGGATGGAGGTATGTATAAAACTACGGATAACTGTGCCACCTGGTCTGATGCTGAAGATATTCCCAATACGCAGTTTTATCATGTGGCGTACAATCCATTCCAGGCAGATCAGGTATTTGGCGGAGCACAGGATAACGGCACAACCGGTGGCAGTGCGCTGGGAATAAATGGATGGGAGCGGATTTATGGCGGCGATGGATTCAAACCGGTTTATGATCCGGTTAACAGCAATTTGTTTTACGTGGAAACACAGAATGGCGGACTGGCGTATACCAATAATGGCGGCCTGAGTTTCGATGACTTCACCAATGGTATTGATTGGAATGATCGTGTCAGCTGGGATATGCCCTATATCATTTCTCCAGTAAATCATACGGTTTTCTACTGCGGAACATATCGTGTCTATAAACGCAACGGTGCGCCAAACGGAAGCTGGTCGCCTGTCAGCCCTGACCTTACAGATGGCGTTGTTTATGGCGACCGCTTTCATGTCATAACCACTATTGCTCAATCCTCATTGAATGAGAATTTCCTGTATGCCGGCACAAGCGATGGGAATGTCTGGTATTCGCAGGATGGCAGCAACTGGGTTAATGTCACATCCGGATTACCGGAAAGATATGTGACTTCCATCTTCGCTTCACCAGGTGATACAACAGGTGTTTACGTTACACACAGCGGATATAAGAACAATGATTTTATTCCGCATATCCATAAGAGTGTTAACAATGGGCAAAACTGGACAGACATCTCCGGTGATTTGCCGCAGTGGGCGATTAATGATGTGTGGGTAATGCCCGGAAATGAAGCAACCATTTTTGTTGCAACCGACGGCGGCGTTTACTATACCGAAAACGGTGGTGTCAATTGGAACAGGTTGGGTAATAATATGCCATTGATTGCTGTGTATGATATTGAGTTCAATCCTGTCTCTAACCGGTTAATTGCCGGCACTTTTGCAAGAAGTATCTGGACCATCGATATCAGTAAGCTGACAGGCATTCAAGCGCCGGCTCCGGCTAACAATCAGGTGGCGGTTTATCCGAATCCTGTAACAGATTATCTGACTTTGGATTTGAACAACTCTTTGGTGTCATCAATCGTCATATATAATACAAAGGGTGAAGTTGTTTTCAGTCGTGAAAATATTCATCCTCGGCCCAAACCGGAGATTCCGGTTGTAGATCTTCCTGCAGGCATATATTATTTTCAGCTGAAGGGCCAAGACCAGGCATACAGCGGAAAGTTTGTGAAAATGTAATGAATGCAGTTTCGGATTTCAGATCAGGTGCATTGCCATTATTTCAGTTATCCGAAAAAAGAATAAAATGGAATGCGTCGCGAAATGATGGTTTAATTTTATTTTCGCATCGCTTTTTTCATTTAACCTACTTTATGTATGCCTATTAACATTGGACAGCAGGCACCGGAGTTCGCTTTGTATGATACCAATAAGCAAAAAGTCGCACTCAGCAGTTACCGGGGAAAGAATGTTATCCTGCTGTTTTTCCCATTTGCTTTTTCCAGCGTTTGCACCCGTGAAATGTGCGAGATAGGCGAGAACTATTCTTACTATACACAGCTGAATGCAGAAGTGATCGGCATCAGTGTGGATTCTCTTTTTACCAACAAACAATTCAGAGAAGAACATAAACTGAATTTCCCGTTGCTCTCTGATTTCAA
Organism: Chitinophagales bacterium; assembly: GCA_019694975.1. NCBI lineage: Bacteria > Pseudomonadati > Bacteroidota > Chitinophagia > Chitinophagales > Chitinophagales bacterium. The sequence continues at coordinate 289,569 of JAIBAY010000005.1, read as the reverse complement.
CAAGGAAGTGGCACCATTGTATGATTCACTGGCTGATACATTTGCCTTTGAATACAGTGGCGTTGCAAAACGCTCCTCTTTCGTGATTGACAGGGATGGCAGCATTGTTTATATGGAAATTCTTAAATCGCCCGGTGAATATCCGGATATGCAAAAACTGAAAGAAGTTGTTGCAGCATTAAATTAATTACTTATAAATTTGACAAAAGGTTGAGCTAATGGTTTCCGGCCAATACAAAAAAAAACAGGATATGAGAAAAATTACACGTTTACTGATCATCGCTTGCGCCGTTTTCAATACCGCCATTGCGCAGGATATTCCCAACGGAGATATGGAATCATGGATTCCGGTAGCCGGCTACGATTCGCTGGTTGACTTTACCTCTACCAATTCCTTTTTCTTTCCGACCATCAATGTCACCAAGGTGAGTGATGCACACGGCGGATCATTCGCAGTTAGAATGGAAGGAACAACGTGGCTTGGTGTTTTCCCTGTTCCGGGTGGCATAGGAACAAATGCAGAAGTAAACCTCACCACCTTTACGTTAAGTGGCGGATATCCTTACACACAGCGTCCTGTTGCATTTACCGGCTGGTATAAGTACGCGCCGGTAAATAATGATTCCTGCATTTTCCTGGCATTGTTTACTAAATGGAATGGAACAAAACGTGATACAATAGGCATTGCTCCTTATTTTGGCAAATCCACAGATGGTCTTTATAAGCAGTTTTTAACTAATATATTGTATCTCTCTCCCGATAACCCTGACTCGGCATTTGTGCTGGCATTAACTTCGTCGGCCTTTCTTACTGCGCAGATCGGCAGTGTTTTGTATGCAGACGATCTGAATTTCACATTCAATGTCGGAATTCCTGAAGTGAAGAATAGCGCTATGGTGTTGAATGCTTATCCCAATCCGGCACGTGACCAATTCACCATTGAGCTGGACGATCATCAGGCTGTGGCAGCCATTGAATTATATGATGTGCTTGGGAATAAGGTGAAACAATTAAAAGTGACTTCAAAAAATACAGTGCTGTCAACTGCAACCTGGTCTGACGGTATATATTTTTACCAATTGAAAGATGCCAATGATCATACATTAGTGTCGGGGAAATTTTCGGTGAAGAAGTAATTCCGTTTATGAGTCTTAAAGGGAAAACCCGCGGGAAATGTCCTGCGGGTTTTTTATTTGGAATGGCTGTCAGGCACAGGTTCACCAGGTAAATATTGATGTGAACCTTTGGGTCAGAGCGCCAGTAAGAATAATCAATTGTTTATCGCGCGACTAACAGCAAGCAAAAAAATGTCAGTCAGCAGGTACAGATGAAACCCCGTTTTCCTTTTTTTCTAATTCCTGTTCCTGTTTCCATTTTCGTCGTTCCTCTTTCTGTTTCGTTTTTTCAGCGTCTTTCTGAAACAGGTCTTTGAATTTATTAAACTCCCGCTTATAGGAAAGTGCAACGCCATTCTTGGTTTTATATCTTTCATCCACTACATCATACTGACTCTTGCTGAAGGCTTTTCCACTCAACCGGCCATCGGGTGTAATTTTGTAATCAACGGAAAAATCACCTGCCACATTGGTTGATCCCGTTGTTGGCGCAGCAGTATTATTCGCACCGGCGAAATCAAAATTGCCCCCGGCTTCCAGTGCAAGCCTGTCATTGAAGAAGCGTTTTGTCAATGCCACTTCTAATTCGTTTCGCTTGGTATAGTCATTTGGATTGGTGGAATTCAGTTTCGCTTCATAAGACTGGTAATTCAGGTTTACATCAATGTCGTTACGGATCTGTGAGGTCCAGTAGCTTAACTGATTCAGCAGGAATTCGCTCACGCTGTTGTTTACATCTGATCCGATGCTTTGGTTGCCGGTGCCGGAATTGGTAGGCAAAAACCGGTTCAGAATCAGTAATCCGAATACCTGCTTGTTCAATTCTCCTTCGTCCTGTTTCACTTTCTGCACCTGCTGATAAGCGGCGCTGCTGAGCGTTGTTTCATCCGGCAGCAAGATGTCAAAGGTAACATCAGGTAACAGTAACGAACCGCTCAGCTTCAACGCCACTCTAACCGGAACGTGACGTTGCAGGTCTTTGATTTCCTGGTCGGAGAAAGTGATTCCGGATCCAACCGCAAGGTCATATACAGATGCCTTGGTGGAATAAAGGGCATCAATATCAATCTGGGCTTCATAAGGGTCACCCGTCCATGAAATGGTACCGCCTTCATCAATCGTGAAGAATTTGTTGAAGAAATTTTGCAGTGTAAAAAGATAATCACCTTCCGCAATGGTATAGGTTCCGTACATGTTGAAATCTCCTTTCGTATCTATTTCCATCCTGATATTCCCGTTGCCGGTGCCTGAAATAATATCACCTGCTTTTTGGTCAAAGATGATGCTGATCTTCGCATCAGGCGTAATATCCATGTCAAAATTTAAGCGAAGGCCCTGTAAAAGTTCGTTGCCTGTGTTGGTAAAGTTTAAGGTATCATTGTCACGTTTCATATAGCGTATGAAGGAACGGTCGCCTATGCCTGTGCCTGAATTAATGGGAATGGCAATGGATGTTCCCTGCTCAGAGGCAACACTTGCGCGGATTTCCATATTCTCCACAGGGCCTAAGAACTGAATAATGCCGGATGCTTCAGCGGTTCCATAAAACAGGGTATTGTCTTTTTCCGTTGTATTCAGCGCCTGAATGCGGTTGGTATTCATGGATAGGTCAAAAACGAAGTCGCGAAGGTGATCATGTACAACCTGTCCTGTTGCTGTTGCTTCATGCTCATTGGCATCAAAGAGTTTCATCTTGCCAATGTCAATGTTGTAGGTGTTAAAAATGACTGTTTCGTTATAGGTCTTGTAAGTTGTTTGCAGGTAGTCCACTTTCAGCGATAAGAAGGGTATGGTAAGATTGCCGGCAAGCACAGGTTCATCCGGTGTTCCGGTAAGTTGAAGTGTACCTGCTGCCGAACCGGTTGTATTAGAGAAAAACCCGGGCAACAGCGTTTCAAAAAAGCTCAGGTCAAATTGGTGGATGTCGAGTTTGAAATTCATTTTGTCTTCCACGCGACGCGGGAAATATGAACCGGTTGCTTTCACATCATATGCAGCATCTGTCAACTGTACTTCGGTGGTTACTTCATCTGTTTCCGGAACATAACTCATTTGTATCGCAGATGATGCAATGGAGCGTTTGTTCACCGACAGGTCATTTATTTGCAGGCTCGCCTGGAAGCGGGGAGCGTGAAAAACATTGAGTACTTCCATGCTGCCTGTTAGATTTCCATCAATATCGAATCCGGCCTGTTGTATGAAGTGATAGAGGTCGGCTACCGGAATCTTATTGAATTGGAAGAGCAGGTTAGTGGCACGCGGACGGAGGTTGATATTCGTTACAGCAAGTGACTGGTCGTCATGGCGCAGCGTGAAATTGTTGAAACGCAGCCGCTCATCCTCGTAATGCAGGAAATTATCAGGTGAAACGGCCCATCGTTTATTATTCAGCACCAGGTCCGATGGCAATACTTTCATCATAATACCTGCCGTATCGCCGGTTACCAGGGCATGAAGGTTCATAAAAGTGCTACCTGGTATGTTGGCACCTGATAAGTTAAACAGGGCGGAATCACCTGATACCTGTAAATGAATGCCCGGTTGAGTAATGGACGTGGAATCACCGATCTGCAAATCGCTGGATACGGCGCTGAAAAGTAACTGATGCTGATTGGTGTTTGCCTGCAGGGACAATGTATCTACAAAAAGGTTTTTGTACTGCAATGCAGGAATGGTACCGGCGAATGTGAGGGTGTTGCCGAGCGAATTAAAATGGCCATGAACAGTACTGTTGCTTAAGCCGCCCCAGCCGGGAAAGAAAAAGTGTAACACGCCTGCAACATCATTCAAGGCAATATCAAAATCAAAATCCTGTTGTTCAGTTGCTGCTGTTGTATGCGGTAAGGATGGGAAATAATAATCCAATACCGAGAGAAAAGAGTTCGGTAATCGTGAAAGCAGAAAATGTCCGTTGAAAACGGCCTTGCCCTGATCGGCGGTCAGTTCAAAGTGTTTCGATCCGTTCGGTTCATTGATTTGCAGACTGACGGTATCCAGCGTAAGCGATTGGCCGGGTTTTGAGAATGTTGTATTGAAAGCGATGGCTTTGCCAAGCAGGTTGTCAATGTTATCGCCAGTCATATTCATGTTAAGCTGTGTGCTTACCACATAAGCACTGTCCGTGAACTGCAGTTTGTTTAAACGGGCACCGGTAATAGCTGCCTGGAAATTATAAACTGGCAGTGACTGGTTCAGATCAACGAAGCCGGCAAAATCAAGATTCAGGTTTTCATCATGCAGTTCAACATTACCGGTGAAAAGTCGCTTCGTGAAGGTTCCGTCAACCAACAAGTGCTGGTAGTTGTATCCGTTGAACTGCAATTGCTGCACTTCACCATTCATGCTTGCATCGAGATCAGCTATCTTCAGACCGGTGCCGGCTATTTTTGCATTGAAGCTGATGACACCCATTAAACTGTCGGCATTGGCATAATTTCCGATATCAAACTGGTTCATGGCCAGGTTGCCACTGTACGATGCATTGGTATATTTTTCATTGAACTTCATATTCAGGTCAGTGCTCACCTGTCCGATTTTTGAATTCATTACTCCGTATGCTACAAAATCATTGAAGAAACCTGTAAAGGAGCCATTGAAATCAACAGTGCCAAGTTTGCTGAATTCTTTGGGCAGCTTCAGACCGTTGATTATGGATCCGGCATCGTCAGCACTTGTAACCAGCTGATTGATCTTCAGGTCAACAAAAGTGGCCGCGATATCCGGCAATCCTTTGATGTCCACACTTCCGTTGAAACGGGTAAGAGCAGCTGTCTGCAGTTTAACCTCTTTGCCTTTCAGGTTATCTACTGTGCCATAAAAATTCCCGGATGTCAGCACCGTTCCGGGAAGCTTTTGAATTTGCGGCATAAAGAAGGCGATGTCTTTCAGCGAGATACTGGCATCGTTCAGCAGTGCTTTCATCGTTACCGCGGCATTGTAGTCGAAGAAGGCATGAAAATTCCGGTAGTTCATCGAATAATAGTTATTCACCGAACTGTTTGGTGTTTCAATTCTTAGCTGTTCGGCTATTGCTGCAACAGGTGTTACGGTTGCATTTGTTTCCAGGTGTTCGACGGTGAATCCTGATTTTTCAAGGAAGCTTAAGTGGCTGATATTTGCCTTGATGGTGTCAAGTATCATTGACCCATTGCTGATCTCAAGGTTGAGATCTTTGTATTGCTGATGATATCCGTCGAAGCCTGCTGCAGCCAGCGGTTCATTCATATCATCAAACTGAAACTGAGAGTCCTGAAAGCGGAACCGCTTCACCATCAGCTTCAGCGGTTTGGTGTTGAGGTGTACGATGGCCGTATCAGTGGCAGAAAGTGTGTCATTGGGGTCGATGTACCGTTGCAGTTTGGCGATTTTCAGGTCGGCCCGCTGAAATGTAATATCATGCAGGGCGATCACGGAATTGACAAGATCAAGTTGCCGAACGGCAATACTTAACTTCGGGATCTTAAAATCGAGCCGCACATCATTGTATTCATCGAGCATTACAAAGTGTGTTTCGTTGAGCACTACGGCTCCAAGGTTAAGCACCGGTGGTGTTGTTTCGATTGGAGAAGGACCTTTCTTGCTAAAAGCATCCACGATAAATTGAAAATTGAAGGCTTCGCCATCCTTTGGGTTATGCAGGTACACTGAGGCGCCGTCAAGCTTTATGCTTTTTATGACATACCTGCGCTGAATAAGATCAATCAACCCGAGTGTAACATCAATTGTTTTTGCCGCCACAAGAGTATCGTTGTTCAGATCCTTAATCAATATGTCATGTAAAAGGAGGTGGTCGAACAAACGGAAGTTTATGCTGCCAACCCTGATTTCAGTGTGTAACATGCCGGACAGGTAGTTAACCACTTTGTCGCCGATGTAACTTTGAAACTTCGGATTATCAACCCTTGCAGCGATGATTCCTGTAAGCACAAGGAGCATCCCCAGCACGATCAATAGTATATTTCCAATTTTGCGGAAGGTGCTCAAACCTGCAGGGGATAAGAGTTTCAGTGATTAACAAAATTACGGCTTATTTTTGCAAACATCCTGCCGAACTCCAATACCGTGTACCTGCTTGCCATCGAATCTTCCTGTGATGAAACATCCGCGGCTGTGCTTTGCGATGGTGTCATCCTTTCAAATATCATTGCTGCTCAACCTGTTCATGGCCGTTACGGTGGCGTGGTACCGGAACTGGCCAGCCGTGAACATATGAGCAATATTTTGCCTGTGGTGGATGGGGCACTGCAAAAGGCATTGGTTGAAAAGGAGCAACTCGATGCAGTAGCCTTCACAGCGGGTCCCGGCTTGATGGGTTCGTTACTGGTTGGCAGTTCTTTCGCAAAGGCATTCGCGTGGTCGCTGCATATTCCATTAATCACCGTTCACCACATGCAGGCCCATGTGCTTGCCCATTATATTGATGACCCCAAACCGGCTTTTCCGTTTTTATGCCTCACTGTTTCCGGCGGCCATACGCAGATTGTATTGGTAAAGAGTCATCAGCAGATGGAAGTAGTGGGCGATACGATTGACGATGCAGCAGGAGAGGCCTTTGATAAAACTGCCAAGATGCTTAATCTTCCTTATCCGGGTGGTCCGCTGATTGATGCCAGCGCGAAGGAAGGAGATAAGTATGCGTTTAATTTTCCGGAACCCGGAATAGCGGGACTGAATTTCAGTTTCAGCGGACTTAAGACATCCATCCTGTATTTCCTGCGCGATCAGATCAAGAATGATCCGCTGTTTATTGAAAAGAGGATGAACGATATATGCGCATCCGTTCAATACCGGATTGTTACCATCTTGCTCAATAAACTGCAAGCAGCGGCAAAACAGTATGGCATCAGCCGCGTTGCTATCGCCGGAGGCGTGGCTGCTAATGCAGGATTGCGGAGTGAATTGAAAGCATTGGCTGATGAAAACGGATGGACTGTATTCATTCCGGCAATGCAGTATTGTACTGATAATGCGGCAATGATTGCAATGGCAGGATATTACAAGTTTCTTGCTAAGGATTTCGGGCCGCTGGATGCTGCTCCTTCACCGGGTTTGCAATGGCATTGATCCTGCATGCTGAGTTAGCATTTGTTCAATCCTAACCCATTAAGTTCACGAACGAAAACATCTTATTTTTGCACCCGGGAAATCGCTTTTCTTATGAATGAAAACATCAAAACTTTTTCGCTGGCAGTTATCACGATCTGTGTTTTTATTATAACAGTGATTGATATTCTGAATCTTGTTCAGCAACGGAACGACCGGTTGGCTGCCCTTAATTACCCTAATGCCGGAACTGAGATAAATACACCTGCCACATCGGTGCCTCCGCAGGAATCATCCACATCCGTAATACCTCCGTTGGGTGATCAGCCGCTTACCACGATAAAATTTGACGAGATGCAGCACGACTTCGGTGATATGATGAAAGGAGATGTGGTGCATTATTCCTTTAAATTCAGGAATACAGGAGCAAATCCGCTGGTGATAACGAATGCACATGGATCCTGCGGTTGTACCATTCCTTCCTATCCAAAAGAACCAGTACCTCCTGGCGGTGAATCAACGATTGAAGTACAGTTTAACAGTGCTGGCAAAGAAGGATTACAGAATAAAAGTATTGCGGTGACGGCAAATACGGAACCCCGGCAGACGGTACTTACCATCAATGCCAATGTGATAAAGAAACAATGAAGAACTATCTGTCGCTGATAAAATTCAGCCATACCATATTTGCGCTCCCATTTGCCATGATTGGTTTTTTTCTTGCCGTATGGCAGGAAGGATTTTCCTTCAGCTGGCAAAAATTAATGCTGGTGCTGAGCTGTATGGTATTTGCCAGGAGTGCAGCAATGGCGTTTAACAGGGTGATAGATGAAAAATTCGACAGCAGGAATCCGCGAACTGCGAACCGTGAAATTCCCGCAGGGGTCATTTCAAAATATAAAGCATCATTGTTTACGGCAGCATGTATGCTGGCATTTATGGGTTGTACCTATTTCATCAATTGGCTTTGCTTTATGCTGTCGCCGGTGGCGTTACTGGTAATACTTGGATACAGTTACACGAAGAGATTTACGCATCTTTCGCATTTTGTACTGGGACTTGGGTTAGCACTCGCACCTGTCGGGGCATACCTTGCCGTGGCTGGTTCCTTTGGCTTACTGCCCGTTTTACTGGGCATGGCTGTACTTTGCTGGGTGAGTGGATTTGACATCATTTATGCCTTGCAGGATGTTTCATTTGATAAAGAACATGCACTTCATTCGGTTCCGGTGTGGATTGGTAAAGAGAAGGCCCTGTTGGTTTCTTCAGCCATTCATATTTTATGTTTTGCATGCCTGATATTGATTGGAATACTCGGTCATTTTGGAAGCTGGTATTGGACAGGATGCATCATATTCACCATACTGCTGATATATCAGCATACTATCGTTAAGGCTGACGATCTTGCAAGGGTTAATGTCGCTTTCTTTACCACCAATGGAATAGCCAGTGTTATTTTTGCCATCTTTGTTTTGATTGATATTTATTAAGCGGCGCACTTGGCACGAATACTTGCTTTGGATTATGGAGTAAAACGAACGGGCGTTGCTGTAACCGATCCGTTGCAGATAATTGCAACCGGACTCAGTACTGTTGAAACAAAACAGCTATTCGGTTTTCTGCGTGATTATTTCATGCAGGAAAAAGTGGAATGTTTGGTGATTGGCGAACCTAAAAACCTGGATAATACGCCGTCAGAAATCAGTGCTGAAATCAACCGGTTTATTACATTGTTTAAGGAAAAATACCCGGCAATCGCTGTGAAGAGAGTTGATGAAAGATTTACCTCAGTGCTGGCTCAGCAGGCAATCCTGGCAGCGGGCAAAAACAAAAAAGCACGCCGGGATAAAGCAATGGTGGATAAAGTGAGCGCTGTCATAATTTTACAATCATACTTATCGTCGGTTCAAAAATGATTCTGCCTATCATAGCATATGGTGACCCTATCCTGCGGAAAAGGGCATTGGCAATAGATAACAGCTATCCCCGGCTGGCTGATCTTATTGCTAATATGTTTGAAACAATGTATGCTGCAAGCGGAATCGGACTCGCCGCACCGCAGGTTGGTCATAGCATCCGGCTATTCATTGTTGATACAATTCCTGTACTGCAAAATCTTGATAAAGAAGATCCGGATCATGATTTTAAAGGTGAAAGCGGATTAAGGCAGGTGTTTATCAATGCAAAAGCCATTGAAAGGAAAGGCGAAGAATGGAGATATAATGAAGGTTGTCTGAGTATTCCCAGGATAAGAGAGGATATTGAGCGAACTGATGAGATTTTGCTGGAATACCAGGATGAAAACTTCATCAGTCACCGTTCTGTTTTCAAAGGATTGGCGGGCAGGGTAATTCAGCATGAGTATGATCATATCGATGGCATTTTATTCACCGATCATTTAACACCACTGAAAAAAAGGTTGCTGAAGAAGAAAATGGAAAATATTTCCAAAGGACTCGTGGAGGTGGATTATAAAATGAAATTTCCACAGAAAAAATAGCCCGGCCGGGTTAGCATTTACTTTTTCTTAAACGCTCCGTTCTGCAGTGCATTGAAGAACTGCATCCAGGCACTTGGACTGAGGATTGCCTGTGGCTGATACTGGCCGGCATAATAATAAGTGTAGGAATAGTTTTGTAAAGATTTTGTGGCATTGAGCGTTCCATCTTTGAGCGTTTCGCCCAATTCACGCAGTTTATTCGCATCCAGGTTTTTTCGTGCACGTTCAAGATCGTCATCCGGAATATTGAGGTGAACAAAAGCATCTCTGAACTGATCCTTTGAAAACCACGGATAGACCCTTGCTTCGGGCAGCATTTTAATATCAGGCTGCAGAAAGATGAGCGCCGTATAGCTTTCCTTGTCGGGAATATCCGGCACCACCACCAATCCCTTCTGATAGCCCACTGATGTGATTTCAATCGTGTCGCCAACACGTGCTGCAAAAGTGAAAAACCCCTGAAAATTGGCGATCGCACCCAATTTTATGCTTTTGTTATAAACACTGGCAAAAGGCACCGGTGTGGTGGATGAATCCGTTGAGAGAACGACACCGCTGTACTGAATCAGCCGCGGGCTTTGCGCCATTGACAGATTACATGCAAGCAAAACAATCAAAACAGTGAGAAGCGAATTGAATTTTATCATGGAGGATTCAAACCTACGCCATTTCAATGAAATTTCAGAAATTCCGGGTGGTACCGATCTGATGAGAAGACAATAAGCCGCGTGTAAATTCCGGAATAGACAAAGAGATGACCGTATTACAAATACAAATTAAGGGATAGGGATTTGCCGGATACCTAATGCATGTATTTCTTCATGGATTGGAAACCTATTGCAGATTGCACAAAAAAGTAAAGCCCAACCGGCCATGCAATAAAAATCACTCCGAGGATGAGGTAGATGCCCATTGACTGTTGCGCCAGCACAACTGTAACAAAGGGTGTTACCAGCAAAATCGCACCAACTATCATAAAAACAATTAAGGTCGGATAAGAATACAGGTAGGTATTCCGGTAAAATTTACTGTTCAGGAATTCTTTCTCCGACAAAGTTGCATGTTGAGCAGCCCTTGTTCGTGCTGCATTGATCCAATAGTAATAAACCTCAAATTGCAGCGGATCCTTGGTAGTATTGTAATCTTCCAGGTAGATCTCGTGTGTGTTTTTATGAATCAGAATTTCGTATGCCTCATTCACCAGGATAAAATTATCAAGTGCATCAGGGGAACGGTTGGTGGAAGGATGGTATTCTTTTGCTTTTTTGCGGTATGCACGTTTGATTTCCATCTCACTGGCATCCTTCGGAATACCGAGAATTGCGAAATAATCAGGAAGCATAAAAGGTAGATTTGGGAGAAAAGTTAATTATTAATCGTCTAATTTCAAAGATCAATGATCAGTATGCAGCATTATGCAGCCATTCTCGGCTGAATTATCAGGGTTATGCACAGCAAGATGCAAGTTGAATAACAACATGAGATTTTAAGAGCTTATCTTTTAACTTTGCCAGCCAAACTGTAAGAGCGCTATATGATTCCAATTATTCCCAAAGGATTTGTTTCACGTCACATCGGAGTAAACAACAATGATATCAGCGAGATGCTGCATGTAACCGGCGCATCTACACTGGATCAGCTGATTGCTGAATCAGTACCTGAAAAGATTAAAAGCAGCGAACCATTAAATGTTGGGGATGCTGTTTCGGAACAGGATTACCTTGCATCAATCAGGGAGATTGCGGAGAAGAACAAACTGTTCAGAACCTATATCGGAATGGGTTATTACAACACGTTCACGCCGCCTGTCATTTTGCGCAACCTGTTTGAGAATCCGGGTTGGTATACACAGTATACCCCATACCAGGCGGAGATTGCGCAGGGCCGCCTGGAATCATTGCTGAATTTTCAAACCATGGTCATTGACCTGACCGGTATGGAAGTAGCCAATGCCTCATTACTGGATGAGAGTACAGCTGCCGCAGAAGCAATGATTATGCTATACCATGCCCGTGAACGGAAGGATGAGCATAAGGCAGTGTTTTTCGTTTCCGAAAAGCTGTTTCCGCAAACCATAGATGTTTTGAAGACACGGGCTGCTCCGCTTGGCATTCAACTGCGTATTGGTAATCATCAGTCAGTGGCATGGGGAGATGATATTTTTGGTGCCATAGTTCAATATCCGGATGGTGATGGCCTCGTGGTTGATTATAGCGAATTCATTCAGCAGGCGCATCAGGCCGGTGCAAGGGTAGTGATGGCCGCCGATTTATTGGCGCTTACACTTTTAAAATCGCCCGGAGAAGCCGGGGCCGATGTGGCGGTAGGTTCTGCACAGCGCTTTGGTGTGCCAATGGGTTTTGGCGGCCCGCATGCGGCTTATTTTGCTGCCAAAGACGAATATAAGCGACAGATGCCGGGGCGAATTATTGGTGTATCTATTGATGCACACGGAAAGCAGGCGTTCAGAATGGCCCTGCAAACAAGAGAGCAGCATATTAAGCGGGAAAAGGCTACCTCCAATATTTGCACTGCGCAGGCATTGCTGGCCAATATGGCGGCGATGTATGCAATTTATCATGGTCCTGATGGACTAAAGGAGATTGCCGCACGCGTTAATGAATATGCTGCCGCCTTGCATGCCAAAATTGAAGCTGCAGGATTTAAACAGTTAAACGTATGCTATTTTGATACGCTCAAAATCAGTACGGGCAGGATCCCAGCAGAAAAAATCAAACAACTGGCACTCGATTCAGGCATTAACTTTCGTTATTTTGAATCGGGTGAAATTGGAATTGCACTTGATGAAACTGTCCGGTCAAAAGATGTAGAGGATATAGCCGGAATATTTGCCCGGGCTGCCGGATTCACCGGCGATTTATCAGTGCCAGCTAAGGTTGCAACAGGCATAGATCCGACAATCCGCAGGACATCGCCATTTCTGCAGCATCCCGTTTTTCATAACCATCATTCTGAAAGCCAGCTGATGCGTTACATGAAAATGCTGGAAAACAAAGATCTGTCACTGAATACCTCAATGATCTCACTTGGCTCGTGCACCATGAAATTGAATGCCGCAAGCGAAATGATTCCGGTAAGTTTTCCGGAGTTTTCCCAGTTGCATCCCTTCGTGCCGTTGGATCAGGTTGCCGGATACCTCCATATCATCAAGGCACTGGAAGATGATCTTTGCAGGATCACAGGATTCAAAGCATGTTCATTACAGCCGAATTCGGGTGCACAGGGAGAGTATGCCGGACTTATGGTCATCATGGCCTTTCACCATGACCGTGGCGATCATCACCGTACTGTAGCCTTGATTCCTTCTTCGGCACATGGCACCAATCCTGCCAGCGCAGTGATGGCCGGCATGCAGGTGGTGGTGGTGAAATGTGATGAAGAAGGTAATGTGGAAGTGGATGATCTAAGGGCAAAAGCAACCGAACATAAAGCGAACCTGGCCGCATTGCTGATCACTTATCCTTCTACGCATGGCGTTTTTGAAGAAAGCATCAAAGAAATTTGTGACATCATACATGCCAATGGGGGATTAGTGTATATGGATGGCGCTAATATGAATGCACAGGTAGGCCTTACAAGCCCTGCTGCACTGGGTGCCGATGTCAATCATATTAACCTGCACAAGACATTCAGCATTCCGCACGGCGGCGGTGGACCCGGTATGGGACCGATTTGTGTTGCCGCCCATCTGGCACCTTATCTGCCATCTCATCCTGTTGTGAAGGTGGGAGGAGAAAAAGGTATAACAGCTGTTTCCGGCGCTCCCTGGGGCAGCGCCAGCATTTTGCTGATCTCTTATGGTTATATCAGGATGCTGGGAAGCATTGGATGTACACTCGCTACAAAGTTCGCTATCCTGAATGCCAACTATATAAAATCACGGCTCGAAAAAAAGTATTCCATTTTATATGAGGGCAAGCTGGGCCGGTGTGCACATGAAATGATTGTTGATATGCGTGAATTTAAAAAATACGGGATAGAGGTGGAAGACATTGCCAAGCGGCTGATAGATTATGGTTTTCATGCACCCACCGTTTCCTTTCCTGTTCCGGGCACATTGATGATTGAACCGACAGAAAGCGAAGACAAGGCCGAACTCGACCGGTTTTGTGATGCATTGCTCTCCATCCGGCAGGAAATACAAGAGGTGATGGATGGTCAGGTAGATAAGGCAGATAATGTCTTAAAAAATGCTCCGCATACCATGCAAGATGTCACAGCTGATGAATGGCATCATTCCTACACGCGGGCAAAAGCTGCTTATCCGCTTGCTTATTTGCATCAATTTAAATTCTGGGCAACTGTAGGCAGGATCAATAATACCTATGGTGACCGCAACCTGGTTTGCACCTGTCCGCCGGTGGAAGCCTATGCTGATGCGATGGAGGAAGGAGGATGGAAAGAGTAATTCAAAGGTTATTTCTCCCTGAAGTAGATTAAATGCAAAAGAGACGCAAATGATTGTATGACGCTGCCCGCATATCGGGCAGCCTTTAAGTTCGCACGTAGCTATCTTACTTAGTCCTCCTGGCTTAATTATCAGATCCTGGATTTCTATGGATTTAATGGTGATATGGGTTTGTTCACTATTGCTGAAAACAAGAATGAATCTTGTAGCCCGGAAATGTTGCAGAAGAAAATTTGGGAAGATGATTTATGAGTCCTGTACAGGATTTTACTTCGTCTGAAACCAAACATGGTTAAAAAAACAAAGGGGCTCCGAAGAGCCCCTTTATTATCCTTTCGACTGAAAAAGAATTATTCTTTTACCACCTTAATCATTTTTTCATTAGTACCCTGACTTACTCTTACGAAGTATACACCGGGAGCGAGAGTTTCATTGATCTCGAAGGGAGCAGATGCATCTACGTTAAGGTACTCATGTAAGGTTCTTCCACTTAAGTCAACCAGGCGAACGGTAGCAGCTTCATTTGAACCGGAAGCCACATTGATCACCAGTGAATTGCTGAATGGGTTTGGATAGGCTTCAGCAGCGAAGATATCAGCTGCACCAGTTTTGCAAGAGATCGTAACAGACTTTTCAGAAGAAACGTCTTTGCAATTGGTTTCATCGATAGTTACCCTAACCTTGTAAAGGCCGGAAATGGTAGCATTGTAAGTGGAGTTTGTTGCACCACCAATCTTAACACCATTTCTGAACCATTTGTACAGCGGCGTACCACCCATAGGAGCGATAGTTCCCGTGAATGTAAGCGGTACAGAACCTCCTGAGCATGCGCCAATGCTGAATTTGGAAGTAGGAGCTTCTTTAACAGTTAATGTTACTGTTGCTGTGCAATCGCCACCGTCACCGGTAACGGTGTAGGTAGTGGTCGTGGTCGGGCTCGCAGAAACAACAGCACCGGTTGTAACATTCAGGCCTGTAGCAGGTGCCCAGGTGTAGGTAGTAGCGCCGGATGCGGTGATTTCTTTCGATTTCTTAGCGCAAACTTCCGGGGTACCGGGTGTAATATCAAGAGAACAGATAGGCTTGCAGGTAATAGGAAGGATGATGTTACTGATACCTGTGAATCCCCAGGTAGCGTAAGTGTACCATCCACCTCCATAGTAATTTGGATCCCACTCTTCAACAGCCGTGATAATACCTGCGCAGGAACCGGTCCTGTCTAAAGTAGTAACCATTGCAATGGTATCATTCTTTTTGTAACCGAAGTTAATACCGCAATAGAAAAGACTATCTGCCGGCATGGTAATTTCAGGGCTGAACTGTACATAAGTCAGATCGCCGTTAGTAACGTCAGTAACTACGTCGCTGTACTTAACCAGCTTGGTACCGAGAATTGTACCAGGTCCACCGGGTGAACCATCGGCAAATGTTCCGTCGTTGTCCCAAACACGAACGTTGAATTTGTCAACCGTATTAGCGGCTTTGGCAAATCCGAAATAAATAAGGCAACCTTTGATGGTTGTTCCAGGCAGATAGAAAATATCCGCTTTGGAAATATCGCCATATTCATTCTGACCTGCTACCCAACCACCGGCAGTGGACCAGAGGGCAAGCGTATCATCAAAGCAAAGGTTTGCAAAGGTGTCACAATCCTGGGTACGTAAAGAAGAACCCATCATGGATGGTTTTGCTTTTCCCAGGTTGGCTTTGATTTGGGCTGTACGCACGGGTTGCGTGGTTTGTGCGAAGGCATTGATTCCGATCAATGTCACAAGCACGATTAGAAAGGAAAATCTTTTCATGTGTTATTTGTTTTGGTTTAAGTGAAAAATTGAATTTGTGAAAGGAGCTTCAAATATAGCGTAATATTCAAATAATGCTACACCCTGCCTGATTTTTTTTGAAAGGAAATTTTATGGTTGACCGTAATAAGAGGAAGAGAAAACTTATAAATTATCTTCTTTGCTTTTGCAGGAATCGGTTACAGTAAATTAACAGCATTTTACTCCACCATTATTTCTGAATTGGTACGTTTTATGCTACCTTCGCGGCTTCAAAAAAACAATAACATGAAAAATTCAGGATCAAATCTTAATTACATCGCAACGGCTGCTTTCAGCCTGTTATTTGTCTTGTTTGCGCAACTGACTTTTGCCCAGCAACAACCTACTACTGAACAGAAACAGCAACGTAAAGAACAAAAAGCTGCTAAAGAACCTTCAGCAGAACAAAAGCAGCAAATGAGCGAGCAGCAAAGCACTGATGCGAAAGAGCCCACTGCAGAACAAAAGGAGAAAAGAGCCGCTCAACAGGAAGGAGGTGCAAACATGTCTGATGACGATATGAAAAAGACCTACGATGAGCATATGAAAAGGTATAATGAAACCTATGCTAAACTCGATAAAAAAGCTGCTTCAACCAATGACCCTCAGATGAAGAGCGATATTGCCGCTTTGCAATCACAGATGAATGAAGCAAAAACTTCGATGGATAATTTTATGAAGAATAAAGATTCCATGACGCCGGAGCAAAAGGAGCGCGCCAAAAATTCACTGAGGGAACAACAGGAGCAGCTGAAAAAGAATTATGAACAGCTGCGGACTAAATACGGAGCAGGTGAGTCAGGAAAATCAGAACAGAAAGGAGAACGGGCTCCTGCGAATCCCAAATAATTTATATAGGAATGACATAATGCTAAATCTCCCGGAAAATTCCGGGAGATTTTTTTTTGAATACGTTAGCCGATTTGTTGGCCATATCCTGTATTATCTTTTGTAAAGTAATTATCAAACTCTTTCTTCTATTGCTGCACGAAGGAAAGTGATTAACGCCAGGACATTATACGGCCGGTAGTATGCCTATATCCGGCACCCCATAAAAGAGCGATATTCATGGCGCATATTCGTCCGGGCGCGTATTTTTCAACTGAAAGATCATTCTTAAACTGCTACCTGCGTTGGTTTTCTTTCCCCGATTTGCTGACGCCACATAGCATAGTACAATCCTTTCTCTGCCAGCAGTTCGGAGTGATGGCCCTCTTCAATAATCTGGCCCTGCTCCAGCACATAGATTCTGTCGGCATGCATGATGGTGGATAAGCGATGCGCAATCATGATGGTGATATGCTGTTGATTTTTAGAAACCATCCGTATAGTATCAGTTATTTCTTCTTCCGTGAGTGAATCCAGTGCTGATGTGGCTTCATCAAAAACCATCAGGGAAGGCCTTCTCAGCAAAGCACGGGCAATGGATAACCGCTGTTTTTCACCTCCCGAAACCTTCACACCACCTTCACCAATCACGGTTTCAAGTCCCTTATCGGCACGTGCAAGCAAGCCCTGGCAGGAGGCTTTTTGCAATGCATCCATTATTTCTTCATCGGATGCCGCCGGATTTACAAACAAGAGGTTTTCCCTGATGCTGCCGGAGAATAACTGGGTGTCCTGTGTTACAAAACCAATCTGTTCCCTCAGTTCATTCAGATTGATTTCTTTTCCATTTATCCTGTTATACAGAATTTCACCGGCTGCCGGCTGATATAAACCAACCAGCAACTTAATAAGTGTTGTTTTGCCGGAGCCACTTGGCCCTACAAAGGCAATTGTTTCACCTAATCCCACATCAAAGGAAATATCTTTGATGGCAAACAGTTTCGAACTCTGATGCCTGAATGAAACATTTTTGAATTCAAATTCATTGACCTTGCCAATTGATAACGGATGGAGCGGGGTATGTTCCGCAGGCATGGACATGATATTGTTGAAATTGGCCATCGATACTTCTGCCTCACGGTAGATATTAATGATGTTGCCTAATTCCTGTAGCGGGCCAAAAATGAAAAAAGAATAGATGAATAATGTGGTGAACTGCCCGACCGTTATTTTTTGGGTGAAGATCAGGTACATCATCACTCCGAGTATCGTAACCCGCAACAGGTTTACACACGTACCTTGTATAAATCCAAGGCTTCTCACATAGCGGACTTTTTTCAGTTCCAGCTTCAGGATTTTGGCGGTGGTACTGTTCAGGTGGTCAATCTCCTGCTGCGCAAGTCCCAGGCTCTTCACCAGTTCAATATTGCGCAATGACTCGGTGGTGGCACCGGCCAGCGCCGTTGTTTCAGCAACAATCAGTTTTTGCATCTTCTTGATATTCCTGCTCAGGACGGAACTGATAATACCGATAATCGGTATGGCTGAAAAGTATATGGGGGCAATAACCCAATAAACCTGTACGGAATAAATTACCACCCAGATAATACCCACTAAGGAAGTAAAGAGAATGTTGACCATGGCACTCACCAGCTTTTCCATATCCGTTCTCACCTTTTGCAATTTTCCCAGAGATTCCCCGCTTCGCTGATCTTCGAATACCTCATATGGCAATTGAAGCGAGTGACGGATTCCATCCGTATAAATATCGGCGCCGGTTTTCTGAATTATTACATTGATAAAATAATCCTGGAAATTTTTTGCTATACGGGAAACCATGGCAACACTGATAAGTGCCAGCAACCCCATCAGCACGCCATGAAAAAATTCATTTTCGGAAAGGTTATTGAAATTATTCCCGTAATGGTCAATCATCTTGCCCAGGATAAACGGATCGAGCATGCTGAATACCTGGTTGATGGCTGCAAGGACTAAGGCCAGGATTAAGAGTTTCCAATACTTTTGGAGATAGGTGAGTAGTACTTTCATATCGGATAAGCAATCGTTTAATCGATGATGCAATTCTCAGGGCAAACGGCAAGCAATCTGAAAGCAGGATTTGCCATGTAAATCTGAAGTATAGAGTTGGTTAGTTCGCGCTTATTGCTAATTAAGTGTGAAATTCTGCGAAGTTTTATTTATGATTACAAAATAAAACTGAATGGAAGAATAACGCAAAATTTAAATAAGCGTTCCATCTGCCTATGGAAAAATCTGTCTGTTGAAACCATGCTTGTTTCGCCGGATATCATCACACAATGACGGTATAATATGGCTATCGTCGAGAAGGCAGTCCGCTCATGGGGCGTTTCATGGATCCCATCTTATTGAAGGTCTTCATCATCTTTTTCATTTCATCAAACTGTTTCACAAACTGGTTCAGTTCCTGAATGGAATTACCACTTCCTTCCGCAATGCGCTTTCTACGGGAACCATTTAACAATTCCGGGTTTTCGCGTTCTTCCTGTGTCATGGAAAGGATGAGCGCTTCAATCTTCTTAAAGGAGTTATTGTCAATATCGATGTCTTTTAACGCTTTGCCCATGCCGGGTATCATGCCCATCAGGTCTTTGATGTTTCCCATTTTTTTAATCTGGGCAAGCTGTTGGAGAAAATCATTGAAGTCGAATTGGTTTTTCCTGATCTTTTTCTGAAGGCGTTCCGCTTCTTTTTCATCAAACTGTTCCTGTGCTTTTTCTACCAGCGAAACGATATCGCCCATGCCCAGGATACGTTGTGCCATCCGTTCAGGATAGAAGAGATCAACCTGATCTGTTTTCTCACCGGTGGAAACAAACTTGATGGGCTTTTGTACTTCATATTTTATCGAAAGTGCAGCACCGCCTCTTGTATCACCATCCAGTTTTGTGAGCACCACACCATCAAAATCAAGTCGTTCATTAAACGCTTTGGAAGTATTCACCGCATCCTGCCCGGTCATGGCATCCACCACAAATAACACTTCCTGCGGCTGCAATGATTTCTTCAGTTTTGCGATTTCATTCATCATCTCTTCATCCACAGCCAGCCGGCCGGCAGTATCTACAATCACCGTATCAAATTCCTTCAGCTTTGCCTGGCGGATGCCATTTTCGGCGATTTGAACCGGATTGGTATTGCCTTCTTCCGCATAAACCGTAACGCCCACCTGTTCACCCAGAATTTTCAATTGTTCTACGGCAGCAGGCCTGTAAACGTCACAGGCAATCAGTATGGGTTGCCGGTTTCTTTTTGTCTTGAGGTAACTGGCAAGTTTGGCAGCGAAAGTTGTTTTACCGGAACCCTGCAACCCGGAAAGCAATATCACGACAGGGTTGCCTTTAAGATTAATGTCGGACTTGCCGCCACCCATCAGCGCCGTTAATTCATCCTGCACAATCTTTACCATCAACTGTCCGGGAGAAACTGCTGTCAGTACTTTTTCACCAAGCGCTTTTTCTTTTACCCTGTCAGTAAAATCTTTTGCGATCTTGTAGTTGACATCGGCGTCAACAAGTGCGCGTCGGATTTCTTTTACCGTTGCGGCAATATTGAGGTCGGTAATTCTTCCCTGGCCTTTTAAATTTTTTAATGCGCCTTCTAATCTTTCGCTTAGGCTTTCAAACATGACAAATGGAATTAAAGATTGAGTATAAATCTATACCGGAGGGCCAAAGTTCTGAATTCCCTCATTAATGTCAAAACCCTGTTCACCGTTTGATGAAACAGGGTTTTGATAATGCAAGTAGGCAGTGTAAAAGTTATTGCCCGAGATAGCTTTTTAACAGTTTACTCCTGGAGGTTGACCGGAGCTTATTGATGGCTTTGTCTTTTATCTGGCGGACGCGTTCGCGGGTAAGTGCGAATTTTTCTCCGATATCCTCGAGCGACATAGGATGTTCCACGCCGATGCCGAAGTATAACTTAATCACATCCTTTTGGCGTTCCGTTAAAGTGGACAACGAACGTTCAATCTCCCGCCGCAGGGATTCACGGTATTCGAGTGCTTCGTCTGTTTGCGGTGAGTTGGGATTTTCCAGTACATCAAGCAGTGAATTATCTTCTCCTTCCACAAATGGTGCATCCACAGAAACATGACGTGCTGCAATGCCCAGTGTGGTTTCCACTTCTTCCGTGTTTATTTCCAGTACCGTTGCCAGCTCATCAGCAGAAGGTTCTCTTTCAAATTCCTGCTCCAGCGCCGAGAATGCTTTATTGATTTTATTCAGTGATCCAACCTTATTCAATGGCAGACGAACGATACGGCTTTGTTCAGCCAGTGCCTGCAGGATCGATTGCCGGATCCACCAAACGGCATAAGAGATAAATTTAAAACCGCGTGTTTCATCAAAACGTTGCGCCGCTTTAATCAGGCCGAGGTTACCTTCATTGATCAGATCACTTAAGGAGAGACCCTGGTTCTGGTATTGCTTGGCTACGGATACCACAAAGCGAAGGTTTGCTTTAGTGAGTCGTTCCAATGCATTCTGATCGCCTTGTTTGATTTTTTTTGCCAGGTCCACTTCCTCTTCCGGAGTGAGGAGATCAACTTTTCCAATCTCCTGCAGATATTTTTCCAGTGACTGAGACTCCCTGTTGGTAATGGATTTTGTAATTTTTAGCTGACGCATAGATGGAGTGGGGGTTTTACGAAAAACGAGCAAAGATACTATAAAATAGCTTGCAGCTACAGGTATGCTCAAACATTTCCGGCATTTATAGGATGATTTCTTACCATTGATCCGGCATGACTCGTCTGTCGTGCACAGTTTCAATATTGATGATTTCGCATTTTTCACCAAATATTTTTTTTTATTTACTTGGAATTTCTACTTTTAAACGCTCCCCATTTAAAATACTCCGGCCTGAATCAAAGTTGGGTAACTATAGTGACAGAGGCGAATGGAGGAACAAAGGTCAACAAGCCGGGCTAATAACAGAATCATTAAAGATCACGGTATCGCAAGGATGAAATCAGTTGCTTCAAAAAATAAAAAGTATGTATTAGAGTATGTTATAAAATCGTCGCCGGGTATTCTCTACGATTTTTTATCAACTCCATCAGGTCTTGCACAGTGGTTTGCCGAAAAGGTGGATTCACTGCAGGAGACTTTTACTTTTTCATGGGATGGTTATCCACAAAAAGCCAGGCGCATTGAAAAGGCGGAAAATGAACGCATACGATTCCGTTGGGAAGGATCACCGAAGGATGAGTATTTTGAGTTTAAGATTCAAACTACGGAAATAACCGGCGATACAGTACTGCTGATCACAGACTTTGGTAACCCGAAAGAAATGAAAGACCTGACCAGGCTATGGGACAGCCAGGTACATGAGTTGAAAAAACGCCTTGGCGGATTATAGGCTGATAGGGTCGCGTATCGCTTATCTCATGGTGCTGTATGCCGCAGCAACCTTGCATATAGCAAAAAACTTTCCAGTATAAACCCTTCCATTTGGTTAATTCCCGACACCGGAATTTTCCTTGCCACTTTGATAAATCCCGCAGCATGCATAATTGAGGTCAACTCTTTGCCGGAAAAATGACGCATCATCCGGTAGTTGTCTTTCCCGAAATGGTGCAGCCAGGGTGAATCATGCACACAGATCCATGTTCTCTTTTTGGAAAGTTCATCATGATGCCGCAGCAATGCATGCTGCAAGCGATTGTCTGGCTTGCCGGCTACAAACAGGGCGCAGCTGATAAACTTTCCCCACCAAAACATGGTCCTGATGGCGAGCGATTCATTTCCTTTAAAATACCTTGGAAAGTCAAGCAGTATATATGGAAGGCCAAGATGATTTTCACCCTTTGATATTTTCCCGGTTGTACTATCGGTTCCGGTGGGAAAATCTATGCCTTCAAAAACCGCTTGCTCATTGGCACTGGATACGCAGTTAGCAAATGCATGATATATCTTTTGCGTGATACGGATTTTCGTTTCGAAAAATGAACGGTCTGATACTGCTTCAATCTCGTCTTTTGAAAGGATTATCTTTGCTTTTTCCGCCATATCGACGAAAGATAATTGAAAAAAATAGACCGGCTTTTACTCAAGTCCTTTGCAGGACCCTTCGTAGCGATCTTTTTCATCACGCTCTTTGTGCTGGTGATGCAGTTCTTATGGAAGTATGTTGATGACCTTGTTGGCAAAGGTCTGCCGGCATACGAGATCGGAAGGTTGCTTTTTTACGCATCCGCCAGCATGGTACCACTTGCCTTGCCGTTAGCCGTACTACTCTCATCTATAATGACAATAGGAACATTGGGCGAACATTATGAGCTCACTTCCCTTAAATCTTCCGGCATCTCGCTTCTGCGCATCATATCTCCGTTGATGATTGTTGCATTGCTGATAGCATGTGCGGCATTTCTTTTTTCCAACTACATTTTGCCGGTGGCTAACCTGAAATTCGGCGCATTACTCTATGACATCCGTCAACAACGGCCTGCCGTCAATATCCGCCAGGGAATTTTTTACAACGATATTGATGGCTACAGTATAAGGGTTGGTGATAAGGATGCTGATAACCAAACGATCCATCATATCCTGATTTACGATCATACCAGCGGCAAGGGAAATGACTATGTGATTACCGCGGAAGATGGAAAAATGTTTATGACGGATGATAAGCGATTCCTGGTTTTGCAGTTGTTTAATGGAAAGCAATACCAGGAACTGGCTCCTCCATCCGGTAAAAAATCAAAGGAATACGAACAACTGCGGATCGCATTCAGGGAATGGAAAAAGGTGTTCGACTTGTCGGAATTTTCGCTGAACCGGACGGATGAAAACCTTTTTAAAGACAATTACCAGATGCAAAATCTCGGTCAGCTGAAAAAATCAATTGACACGCTGCAGATTGGACTGAATAAAACATATCTTGAAGCGAAGGCTTTTTGTGCGACCTACTTTTCATTTGAGCGCACCAATTTTGACACTATAAAAATTCAACCCGACACTGCTCAAACGCTGGTAGCAGTTGATTCATTTGCCATGTATAACAGGGCGCTGGCATCATCCAGGAATATCAAGGGATACCTTTCCATATCCGCCAAGAATATTAAGTTTAAGCAGGAGGTGCTGCGTAAGTTTGAGATTGAGCGGCAGCGCAAATTTTCACTTTCGTTCGCCTGTTTCATCTTGTTTCTCATTGGTGCACCGCTGGGAGCTATCATTAAAAAGGGAGGCTTCGGGCTTCCGTTTGTGGTTTCGGTTTTCTTTTTTGTTATCTTTTATACACTTTCGATAATGGGAGAGAAGTTTGCCAAAGAAGGAGTGCTTACACCATTGCAGGGTATGTGGTTCTCGACTATGTTGTTGCTGCCGATTGCGGTGTTCCTGGTTTACAAGGCATCTATCGATTCTGTTTTATTCAATGTGGATGCTTACATCGGAATTGTCAAACAGCTTGTGCTACGCTTGCCCTTTGTGAAAAAAACGCAGCCTCACTGAAGCAGTCAGCATTATTTTGCCGGCTGATATATCGCTGACCTGACGATTCCTTTTTTATGCAGGAAATGACGGCAGCTGACAGAAAGCACTCCAAGGCCATAGACTACACTCCTCCTGAAATTAATGGATGATGCCGCTTCAAAATACTTAGTCGGGCAGGTGACTTCAGCGATTTCAAAACCCGCCATAAAAATCTGCGACAGCATCTGGTTATCGAAAACGAAATCGTCGGAGTTGGCGTGGTAATTAATTGCTTGCAGGACGGGCCGTGAAAAAGCGCGATAACCGGTATGATACTCCGATAATTTTTGATTGATCAGCAGGTTCTGCATAAAAGTGAGCACTCGGTTGAAATAATATTTATAGATCGGCATTCCGCCGGTTTGTGCGCCTTTTCCTAAAATGCGAGAACCCAGTACTACCGGATAAATATCATTGGCGATGATAGAAGCCATCGCCGGTATCAGCTTCGGTGTGTACTGATAGTCCGGATGCAGCATGATCACGATGTCGGCATTCAGCGCAAGTGCCTTATCATAACAGGTTTTCTGGTTGCCTCCATATCCTTTATTTTTTTCATGCACTACGATGTGGCGGATTCCAAGGCCGGTTGCCACCTTCACCGTATCATCGCGGCTGGCATCATCAACCAGCACCGTCTCATCCACCAGGTCATGAGGAATTTCCCGGTAGGTTGCCTCCAGTGTCTGCGCAGCATTGAATGCCGGCAACACGACCACAATTTTTTTTCCGTTCAGCATCTTGAATGACAAAAATAATTCTATTCGTGAAAGCAGGAAACAAGCAATGATGTAATGAAACAAAACGACAGGCGTCAGGACAACTGCTTAGCGGGCATTTGCTTATTCGCAAGAAATATATTTCCTGCTTAAGCAATAAATGAATCGTGTAAAGAAATACAAAATTTGACCGGTGAATCCCAACCTTATTTTGCAATCGCTTACTCAATGAATAATGGCCTTCTTATTTCACCGATTATTTTTTGGTGAATAGCGTAGTCAAAAAATTTTTCAATTGCGGCGCTGCCTTTTTCACCCAAAGAAACAGAGTAGTCATTCACATATAATCTGATATGCTGCCACATTACTGCCTCATCCATTTCCTGGGCATGCTCACGCACAAAGCTAATTGCCTCCTCAGGATGAGCAAATGCATACTGTACGCTCTGCCTGATTAGCTGACCGATGAATGCACCGATACCGGGCTCATGCGAACGTTTAATGGCGATTCCTCCCAGCGGAATAGGATGGCCGGTTGCTTGTTCCCAGCGTTCGCCTAAATCCACAATTTTTCGCAGTCCCCTTTTTTCATAGGTGAAACGGTTCTCGTGAATGATGACGCCTGTATCGATATTTCCTTGCAGCAAAGCATTTTCAATTTCGCTGAAGACCATTTCTGATTTGATGCCATGCTTCGGAAAAAAGGTTTCAAAAAGGAAATTGGCAGTGGTGTATTTTCCGGGAACGGCTACTGTATGCGTCGCCATATCTCCTTCATGTATCGATTTTCGGCTGATCAGCAACGGGCCACAGTTATTGCCCAATGCGCTGCCTGCAGTAAGCAATGCATATTGATCCTGAATGAATGGATAAACAGCAAAGCTGATTTTGGAAACATCCAGCTCGGCTGCCAGTGCCTTCCTGTTCAGTATTTCCACTTCAGCAAGCACCGGTAAGAAAGTGATTCCGCCGGTTTCAATTTTTCCATGAAGCAGTGCATAGAAAATAAATGTATCATTTGGGCAGGGAGAAAGGCCGATGCTGAGATTCATTGTTCAAAGTTACAGTGTTTCAAGCTGGACTGCCGATTTGGGATATTGAAAGGTAATAACAAGCAGCGGGAACTGCGCTCCTGAAAGGATGGGAAAATAATTCGGCTATTTTTGATAGAAACGGACAACCGTCTATGACACCGAAAAGAATTGTGCTTGCCTCACAGTCGCCCCGCCGGCATGAACTGCTCTGGAATCTCGGGATTGAGTTTACGCTGTTTGTAGCGGAAGTGGAAGAGGAATATCCTGCTGAATTACCGTTAAGGATGGTGCCATCTTTCCTGGCGGAGAAGAAAGCAAAGTCGGTGCTGCCACATCTTCAGTTTGATCAGTTGCTGATTACTGCAGATACCGTAGTGCTTTTTCAAAACAGGATTTTCGGGAAACCGGCTGATGAAGGCGAAGCTATTGAAATGCTGCAAATGCTTTCCGGCAATATGCATGAAGTGATTACGGGTGTTACGTTAGCCACCCGAGAACGGATCACCACTTTTTCAGAACTCACCAGGGTTTATTTCAAACACCTGACCACCGAAATGATTGAACACTATGTAAAAAGATTCAAGCCTTTCGACAAAGCTGGCGCTTATGGAGTTCAGGATTGGATCGGGCTGGCAGGCATCGAAAAAGTTTCCGGCTGCTTTTATAATGTGATGGGACTTCCTGTCAGCCGGCTCGTGGAAGAGTTACGGAAATTCGGATGGGTTCATGAATTTGAAAAGCAGGACCGGTGATAACACAACGTATCACGAGTGCCGTTATCAGCAGATTTGGTTCAGTTAAAAAGTATCATGCTATTTAAGAAGCTGCATTGCTTCCTGGGGTATTTCCAAACCCAGTTGTTGCATCTTTTTCAGTTGAGCCTTTGCGGCATCGGTTTGCTGTGTCTGCATGTAAAGCAGCAGGAGGTTGTTATTTCCCTGCGGATCAGCAGGACTCTTGTCGAGGAATATTTTCAGATAGTCAATCGCCTGGTTAAAATCATTTTTGACGAATGCGATGCGCGCCAGATGGAAATAGCATTCATAGTACCCGGATTTTTCAGTTTCCTTCAAAAAATACTTTTCAGCAGTAGCAATGGAATCCTGGTCAAGTTTCATTTTTCCCATGTAGAAATTCAGGTATTTTTCTTCCGGGTTCAAGGCATAAGCAGTGTTGATCAGCGTATGCGCTTTAACAGGATCTGTATCATTTAGCCTGGCACCGAGCATCATGTTGGCATAAGCGGAATGTGGTGAAGTGCGTACAGCTTCTGTCCAGAATGTAATGGGATCACTGAATTTTTTTTGATGATTAAAGTTGACAATGGCCAGCACAAGACATACGAAGATGACTGCCAGCGCTCTGTTTTTTTCCGACAGCTTATTTCTGAGGAAGACCGTCTGACTGAGGAGTAACAAGACTCCAACAATAGGCAGATACAGCCTGTGTTCGAAATCCTGATCATTCAAGGTGCCCGGCACAAGCAATACCGGCACCAGGAACAGCAGAAATACAGCGGCCCCGGTAAGTAACAGTCTAATATTTTTTTCGCTGGCGAAATAAATACCTGCCGACATCAACGCCAACGAGATGAATCCATACAGGTTAGCGGTATCCTTGCTTATTGGGAAAACGCTGAGATTCACGGGCAGAATAATCTTACCAAAGTATTGTAGCACAACCGGCAACCTTGAAGGCAAAGCGGCAAATACTGCTGCCAATTGTAACTGCTCATTTTTCAAGGTGGCCTGCGACCTCGTATAGAACCATATCAGGAAGGCAAGTATCCAGGTGCCGTATAAGATGATGTTCCTTTTGTGGAGCCAGTTAGTATGCAGGTAAAAAATAAGCAACAGCAAAGCAACCGGTGGTGCAAATACTGCTGTTTCCTTGGTGAAAAAGGCAAGCAGCAGCAATATGAATTGCAGGAATAATGTAACAGGCTTGCCTGCAACATGGTAGTTTATGGAAACAATAAAGAAGCCAAAAACAAATACAGCGAGCAATGTGTCATTTCTTCCCGGTATCCAGGCTACTGCCTGAGAAAGCACAGGATGTACGGCAAAAAGTAATGTGAGTGCAAAAGCCTCCCATTCCTTCATTTGCAGTTTTTTCAGCAATACAAACAGCAGTAATACAGCTAACAGGTGCAGGATTATATTCACTACATGGTACCCCTTGATATGCGTACCATTTACCTGGTAATTGAGCACAAAGGAGTTCAATAGCAACGGACGGTAATAGACATCTTCCGTCGGATTAAACACACCTCGTTTAAAACTGGTAATGAGATTGGAAAGGTCTTCGTTGTAAGCCTGCTGTTCTTTGATAAATATAGAATCATCTAATTCGGTAAAGTCAAAGTTTACCGATCTGCCGTAAAGCATGACGACTGTGAGCGAGAGCAGGAGAAAAGGATAAGGAATCCTGAACGTTCCCAATACCGCAGGTATAACCTTATTTTTTTCTTTCAGTGATTGTTTCCTGGGCTCCTTCATAAAATTGGCAATGCGCAAAACGACGGCAATTTATAAAGATGCAATTGAAAATACAGGAGCACACTAATTCAATAGCAGATAAAATTGTTGATTACAAGTGACAACCAAAGACGGGATACAGGCAAGAGTAATTTTTTCCAGCGGATTTGCTTTGCTCAGCGTAATGCATGGTAACACCGGAATCATAATGAATGAATCATGATAATTTCATCCTGATAAATCAACTGCGCGATTAACCGGTAGGCAGAAAATGTTCATCCGTTTGGAACAAATTAAGGATGAAAGCAGCATTATTTTCTATGGTTCATTTTACCCTTATCAAATGATGTTGTCTTGCCGGAAAGCATCAGCATCAACCGTTTTGGAGACAGCGTGAATGTCTTATATTTGCGCTACTTCATCAAAAAATGATCAAAATGCATTTTAAGAAATCAAAGCTGACCGTAATTTTTTTAACCATGCTTACCGGGCTGATGTCCTGTAATTCACAAAAGAAAGAAAACACCTCCGCGGCACTTGAATCGTACCTCAGGCAATACAATCTTGAATATCAAAAGCTGTATGCTGCTTCTGCTGCTGGCCAATGGATGCTGAATACGCATATTGTGGAAGGGGATACAATGGCTTCTCATAATGCTGCCCTGGCAGATGAAGCCATGGCGAAATTTACCGGTAGTAAAGCGAATATTGATTCAGCAAGAAAATACCTGGCATTGAAAGACCAGCTTACGCCGATACAGGTTCGGCAGTTGCAAACCATTTTATTCAACGCAGGCAATAACCCTGAAACAGCCGGTGATGTTGTAAAGAAGCGCATTGAAGCAACTAATGCACAAACAGAGAAGTTATACGGCTTTCACTATACGCTAAATGGTAAACCCACCACGGTAAATGCGCTTGATGAAATATTACAGAATTCAGATAATATGCAAGACCGGCTGCATGCGTGGACGGCAAGCAAAGAAGTGGGCAGTACACTGAAAGATGGCCTCGCCAACCTTCGTGACCTCAGAAATCAAAGTGTGACACCACTTGGCTACAGTGATTTCTTTAACTATATGGCATCGGAGTATGGAATGAGTACGGATGAAATGATGCAGCTGACGCATGGCATGATAGCTGATGTCTGGCCCTTGTACAGGGAATTGCATACATGGGCACGTTATGAGCTTGCTGCAAAATACCATCAACCGGTTCCCGATTACCTGCCGGCACAATGGATGCCCAATCGCTGGGGACAGGACTGGTCATCTATGGTAACGGTGAAGGGACTGGATATTGATTCTGTGCTCAAATCACACGATCCTGAATGGATTGTAAAGCAGGGTGAAAAGTTTTATCAGAGTCTTGGCTTCGGGCCGTTGCCTCCATCATTTTGGGCGAATTCAAGTTTGTACCCTGTGGCCGCTGACGCGGGATATAGTAAAAACAACCACGCTTCTGCCTGGCATATGGACCTTGATACTGATGTGCGATCGCTAATGAGTGTTGAAACCAATACCAGGTGGTGGAGCACTGTGCTGCATGAACTAGGTCATATTTACTACTACCAGTCTTATTCAAATCCTGATGTTCCCTATATTCTTCGCAGTGGCGCCAACAGGGGTTATCATGAAGCATTTGGCACCATGATGGGCCTTGCCTCCCTGCAAAAACCATTTCTGGAAGGGTTGGGCATGATTAAGCCCGGGCTGCAAACCAATGACACATTGAAATTGCTGAGTGAGGCTTTGAATTATGTGGTGCATATACCATGGGGCAGTGGAGTAATGACGGAATTTGAATATAACTTATATGCGAAGAACCTTCCGGAAGATCAATATAACAAGACCTGGTGGGAACTGGTGAAGAAGTACCAGGGAATTGTTCCTCCCGCTGAACGGGGAGAAAACTATTGCGATGCGGCCACCAAAACGCATATCAATGATGACCCCGCAGGCTATTATGATTATTCCATTGCCAATGTACTGTTGTTTCAGTTTCACGATTTTATAGCAGACAGCATTCTTCATCAGGATCCGCATGCGACCAATTATTGGGGTAATAAGGGAGTAGGTGACTTCTTAAAAAAGGTGATGTCGCCGGGCGCCAGTGTTGACTGGCGCGAACATCTGAAGTCGAGTATTCATGCTGATATGAGTGCCGGACCAATGGTCGACTACTTTGCACCACTGATGGATTATCTTAAACGGGCAAATGCCGGAAGGAAATATACATTGCCTGAGACAGTACCGATGTAGATTGTATAAGTTGATACAATCAATGAACAATCAAACACCTGATCCAATTTTTTCATCCACCGAAATTAATAACACGAAAGACAATGATTTGCACTACGACGCCGCACATTGAAGGAAAAACCATCACCGATTATCTTGGAGTGATATCGGCGCAGACAATTATAGGTGCCAATTTCTTTAAAGACATTATGGGTGGACTCACTGATTTCTTTGGCGGCCGTTCCGGCACCTATGAGAAAGTATTGGAAGAGGCCAAAGAATCAGCGATGGCTGAACTATCTCAAAAGGCGCAAAGCATGGGAGCTAATGCAGTGATTGGCATTGACCTCGACTTTGAAACAGTGGGCTCTAATGGCAGCATGCTGATGGTGATTGCCAGCGGAACAGCTGTGCGCTATGCATGATAAGCATGGCAGCTATTATCCTTTAATCCTGATTGCAATTGTCTCAAAAAAAAAGTGAGTAAAAATAGTGTTTGCATTATACAAGTCAACCCTACAGGTTCCGCTCAATCTTCCTGATTAACCGGTTTGCAGTTGGCTTTGTGAAGGGCAGGAAAAAATCGAGGAGATTCCCTTCTTTGTCAATGAGATATTTTTGAAAATTCCATAGCGGACTGATTGAAAATTTTCCATTCAGTTTTTTTTGTGACAGGAACCGGTACACGGGATTCGCATCCTTGCCTTTTACATGTGACTTCTCAAAAATCTGAAATGAAGTCAGAAAATGATCGCTGCAGAATTCACCGATGCCCGAATTATCCAACGGCTCCTGCTGTCCAAAATCGTTGGTAGGGAAAGCCAGTATTTCAAATCCTTTCTTCCGGTAAAAAAGATACAATGTTTCGAGGTCGTGCAGCTGTGGAGTATAACCGCAATGCGAAGCGATGTTCACTACCAGGCATACTTTACCCTTGTATGTTGTAAAGGGGATTTCAATACCCTCCAGATTTCTGAAATGCAGATCATGAAAACTCATCGGCAGCATAACAATGTAAAGGTGGAATTGTTCCGCTTCATGGCATTACGTTTAAGTGATTGAATTATTCAACATGTAACTGACCAAGAAATCAGAGAAATGCACGGATGGATGTTTACAATTCTATGGCAGTTACTATAACCAATGAAAAGATTTTCGTTAATTAGCGCCAATATTTTTAACTAAAAGGCATCCCATGAGACATTTTAGCAAACTCTTTTTTGCTGTTGTGCTGACAAATTTTCTGTTTGCATCGCAGTTAAGTGCACAAAGTACGAAGCGCCCCTGGTTGATTGGCGCGGGGTTGAACGTCATCGACTTCAATGCCCCATACAACTTTGATCAGATTGCGAAGACGGAATATTGGAACGTTCTGCCAGCCATCAGCAAACTTTCACTGGCGCGTACACTGAATCCATCGCTGGCAGTTGACTTGCAGGCAGGTGGTTCAAGGATTACCACTATTAACGGTGGTGAAGAGATTGGTGCCAGGGGATTTCTTGACCTGGATGCCGATTTGCGTTACAAATTTGACAATGGTTACATCATCAAGGAAAATGCTGTTGTGGCACCTTATGTTTTTGCCGGTGTGGGCATAAACTATTTGTCACAGGATCAGGTTCGTCCGAATGTAGGCGGTGGCCTCGGATTCAATTTCTGGTTTTGGAAAGACTTCGGATTATTTGTTCAGTCTGCCTATCGGTTGGTTCCCGGTGGTGATGAAACTGTTGCCGGAAAGCAAAATTATCTTAACCATTCAGCAGGTATAGTAGTGCGTTTTGGCAAAAATGATACTGACAAGGACGGCATAGAAGATGATGAAGATGCATGCGTTGACGAGCCTGGTCCTGCATCCACAATGGGTTGCCCTGACCGCGACAATGATGCAGTGGCTGATAAGACAGATGCCTGCCCGGATGTTGCAGGTCCTGTTGCATTGAATGGTTGCCCTGATGCTGATGCTGATGGCATCGCTGATAAAGACGACCGTTGCCCGAGTGCCGCTGGTTCAAAAGCACTCAATGGCTGCCCTGACCGTGATGCTGATAACGTTGCAGATATCGATGATCTGTGTCCTGATCAGAAAGGGCTTGTTGACATGAAAGGTTGCCCTGATACAGATGGGGATAAAGTTTCTGATAAGGATGATAAGTGCCCTACCAGGGCAGGTACTGTAGCCCTGAAAGGTTGTCCTGACCGTGACGGCGATGGTATCGCTGATGATGATGACCGCTGCCCGCAGGACGCAGGACCACAATCAAATGGCGGTTGCCCTGTACCAAAAGCTGAGGAAATTCAATCAATCAATGTCAGTGCAAAATCAATTCAGTTTGTAACAGGTAGTGATAAGATTCAAACCGGATCTTACGGCACACTGGATAACATTGCTTCGCTGATGCTGAAATACCCGAACACACGGTGGAGCATTGAAGGCCATACTGATAATGTTGGTAAAGAAGCGAAGAACCTCGCACTCTCCAAGAGCCGTGCTGCCTCTGTGAAGAATTACTTCATTTCGAAAGGAGTAGGAGCTGAACGCCTTGATTCGGAAGGTTACGGACAAATTCGCCCGATTGCTGATAACAAGACTGCAGCAGGACGTACCGAAAATCGCCGTGTAGAAATTAAGTTGATAGAAATAAATGTAAAGCAATAAAAGGCCTGACAGTTAAATGTAAGAACCGCCCTGCTGATTGAGCAGGGCGGTTCTTTTTTTGAGAACCTGTCAAAGCAGATTCCTGCTGATTGATTTGATACATTTGTGGCCTTATGCGTAAGTCGTATCTCTACCTTCATACTGCCATCCTGTTATGGGGATTCACCGGCATTTTTGCCAGGGCCATTGACCTTACGGAAGGTGTGCTGGTTTGGTACCGATTGCTGTTAACATCCGCCTGCTGGCTTGCCATTGCATTATTCACCGGCAAAGTGAAAAGACTGCCTTTTAAGGAGGCGCTACGCATCAGCTACGTGGGATGCCTCGTTGCGGTTCATTGGCTGTTTTTTTACGGCTCTATCAAATATTCCAATATTTCGGTTGGGATGAGCTGCCTTGCCATGATTGCCGTCTTTTCCTCGATCCTGGAACCGCTGCTTACGGGCCGCAGATTTCAATGGTTTGAACTGGGGCTTGCGCTTTTCGCCGCAACAGGCATGTTCCTGATTTTTGAATTCAATGTTCAGTACAGAACAGGCGTCCTGCTTGGCCTGATCTCCGCCTTTCTCGGATCGTATTTCACTATCCGCAATAAAATGCTGATGTCTGTTTACAATTCCGAAACAGTAACAACTTATGAATTGTGCAGCGGATTTTTGTACCTCACCTTATTGATGCCGCTCTATCTCTGGTTTTTTCCCACCGAAAAATATCTGCCGGCTCCCGGCGAATGGATATTGCTTACGATATTTACCGTGGTCTGTACGGTAATTCCCTTCAACCTTTCGATGAAGGCACTGAGAAATATCTCTGCTTTCACGGCCAATCTTTCCATTAACATGGAACCCTTATATGGAATTACCCTTGCATTTATCTTTTACCATGAACAAAATGAACTGCATCCCGGGTTTTATGCCGGAACGTTGATCATCCTCAGTTCTGTGGTGGTATATATGTTCCTGAAATTTCGACAGCTTCGTAAAAGCCGTAAACCGGCAACGGAAGACCTTGCAAGTGCTGAACTGCTTTGAACAGCATCTAAATACAATTCCTGGTTCAGGCGAGGTTATTTATCGCTGCGCTGTGATCCAGTAAGTAATAACTTCCCATCGGCCAATTGTAAAATGTTTCACAGAATCAGCATGTTCATCAAGGCGCAAATCATGCTGCTGATATGCCTGGTTCGATTCTTCTTCATCAGGTTCGGATAAAATGGCGGCAGGATGCTGCTGCAGCACATGCTCATCATTCATAAAATGATACCAAACGGGCCTGGAAATAACCTTGCTGTCCCAGGTAAAGGCCGGTGCCCATGGCCCAAGCACCAACGCATCTTTCTTGTCGGCTAATGTGTGTGCAAAGTATACGTTGATCTCTTTTGTTTTGAATGCGCGGCTGGCATACATGGCAGCATAATCAAAACCATTTACCAAAATAAAAGCAAAAAGCAAGAGGATGCCTGAAATCTTCCATGCAGTTTTGTATAACAGGTTGTACATTAATTCAGCGAGAACAATACTTGACAGCAGGCCACCGGAGAAGTAGTAGCTAACCAGGTACCTCGATGGTAAATAAATCATTGTCAGTTTATGAAGTTCCCATATCAACCAGCAAGTACTAACCGCAAAAGCAACTTTAAATTGAAAACCTGCGCCGATTTTCCATAGCAGGCAACCTGTTAAAAAGCAACAGATAAACAAACTGTTGATCATCCAAGTGGCTGAACTGAAAAGCACACAAACCGTATTGAAAGCAACTGTTCGAATGCTGTTTTCCAGACTGGTATATTTACCGGCTGCTTCTTCCTGCAGGACATAGTTGAATATCTCCCGGTGCGGAAAGTACCAGGATAACAGGTAAAATGAAAGAAAGGCAACAATGAGAAGGATAGAAAAAAATACCGGACCGTAGCCGAAGAATGGGGCAATTGTCTTTTGGCCGAAAATGATCCGGCAAAGTATCACGGTGGCAGGAATAAGCGGAATGATATATATAAACTGGATTTTAACAAAGAAAGCCAAAGCAAGTAACAGGGTTGCAATGAACAGGGTCAAATGGTTTTGCATGCTATTGCTGATAAAATGAATCAGGTAGATCAAGCCTGCCGCAATAAGCGATACCGAAAGCATTTCACTCAGGCTGTAATGCGAATATTGAAACACATGATATTGAATCAGCGTAGTCAGGCATAGAAACGGAACCAATTGCCGGAAATATAGATGAGTAGATAGAAGCAGCAATATCGAAAAAATAAGCAACAGGATGGTGAGACGTGCGATGATAATTTTGGTGCCGAAAAGCTGAAGTGGAA
Source organism: Chitinophagales bacterium (assembly GCA_019694975.1). Classification (NCBI taxonomy): domain Bacteria; kingdom Pseudomonadati; phylum Bacteroidota; class Chitinophagia; order Chitinophagales; species Chitinophagales bacterium. The sequence goes on along the minus strand of JAIBAY010000005.1, from coordinate 253,878 downwards.
GGAAAAGCAATAAATTGAAAAGCGGGGTTTTAACCAGGTTGTCACTTTCCCAAAAATCGAGGTAGCCATGGTTAATGTAATTTCGAAGTTGGCTCGTGTTTAATCCTTCATCGGTAAATGCGTCACGACTACCGGAAAGATGAATGTCGGGATCGGCGGTGAGAAATGGCATATGCGCCATAAGCACGATCAGCAGGAATAGTAATACAATGCCCTTGCTGCCGTTTTTTTTGGGAATCATGTTTTTGTTTCGTGTTAATGAACCGTGTTGGTCGTAATGAAAGGTGCGAAATATTTCGGCCTTATATGCCAGTCATAAGGTTTATATGTGATGCGGAGTTTATGTGGATTTTTGAGTTGAAAATGATTACTGATGAGCCTCACTATTCCGGCAGTTCCGCCAAAATCAGCTTTGTACCATTTGAAAATTGCAGAAACCATTGCCTGCGAATGATCATGGTTGAAAACAATGTCGCTTTCAAGAAACGCATACATCGCCTCATTTAATTGTGTGTCCAGCCGGTGAGGCTGATAAAAGGTGATAGGAGGACAACTTGAAGCGCCGCAGTTTAAGGCAAAATGAATCCTGTAATCCAAATGTACGCGCTGCAGCTTTTCGAAACTCGAAGGATTGATTTTTCTCAGATGACCCATGCTCCACCAGATTGATGAATTTCTCAGGATACCATGTTCAATGTCATTCAATGAAAGGTGCTGACCGGCGATGAGAATATTTTTTTTGCTGAAGAAGCGGATCCTCTTAACAAAGCGGTTCAGTGCCGGCTGCGCATGCTGCAATTTAATCTGAAGAAAGGAATTGTAGATATTCAACCAGAATGACTTTCGCTCATTGATACCTGTTAAGTCATTTATTAATGCATTGCCGGATAAATTACCGAGTGCCGACAGCAGCGGTTCCACAGGCTTATCTGATCTCACTGCTAAGAGCAGCTCTTGCGAGAGTAAGGTGGCAGTCATAAGATACCGGCTTGATGCAGTGGGTGCGTGCTGCTGCTGATCAGTACATTGTTGTTAACACATTAATCACTCTTTGCAGCATTTCATCATCCACATCAAGGTGTGTAACCATGCGTACCTGGTTTTTCCCGATAGGGACAGCCAGTATTTCATGTGCTTTGAGCTGCTGTACAAATCCTGCCGCATCAAACTCATCGCGCAAACGGAAGATGATGATATTGGTGTCAACCGGCAGAAGCCAGTCGATGTAATGTGCGTCTGCTAAAACTTTCCCAATTGCCTGTGCCCTTCGATGATCATCTTTCAGGCGGTGGATGTGATGATCAAGGGCATAGATACCCGCGGCGGCGAGAATACCTGCCTGCCGCATACCGCCACCAAACACTTTACGATATTTTCTTGCCCGCCTGATAAACTCCTTATCAGATAACAGCAGTGACCCAACCGGGCAACCTAAACCTTTGGACAGGCAGCAGGAGATAGAGTCGAAGTGTTTTCCTACTTCAACAGGTGACACATTCAACTCGACGAGCGCATTGAATATCCGCGCACCATCCAGATGGATTTTAATACCTGATTCATGGGCAGCATTGCTGAGGGCAGTCATTTCCTGCAAAGTATAGTAGCTTCCACCACCGCGATTGGCAGTATTTTCAATACTCACCAGGCGGGTGACAGCATGATGGTCATTTACAGGGTTGATATTGTCAGTGATATCGAACGGCGTAATTCTGCCCCTGTTGCCATTGATCAGCCTGACGGAACAACCTGAATGAAAGGCAATGCCGCCGGCTTCGTAAAAGTAAACATGATTGGAACGTTCGATGATCACTTCATCACCGGGCTGCGTATGTGTTTTAACTGCGATTTGATTGGTCATGGTGCCGGATGGACAAAACAAGGCTGCTTCCATGCCGAATAATGCAGCCGCTTTGGCTTCCAGTGCATTGATGGTTGGGTCATCACCAAATACATCATCGCCGACCGGTGCGTTCATCATGGCATCTAGCATGGTTTTGGTTGGCCGGGTTACAGTATCACTTCTGAGGTCAATCATCTATCGTAGGGTTAAAAAACTTTTAGAACCATGAGCGGAAGCTGTTATGAAAATTGCAGGAGTTTATGAAAGAAATCAAGGCCCAGCGATGGTTTGAGCAAAAATGTGTAAACGATGCCGAAAACAGCGCCATAGAAATGAGCATCATGGTTAATGTTATCACCACCCTGCTTCGCCATGTACCATGAGTAACCAAGATACAGAATGCCCATTACAATGCCGGGCATCGGAAGAAAATAAAAATAGATAGTACCCAGGGGATCAAAGAAAATAAAAGCAAACAAAACAGCAGAAACAGCTCCCGACGCCCCAAGGCTGTTATACCATGGATGATTCTGATGCCTGATATAAGTCGGCAGATCCGATATAATCATGCCACCAAGGTATAAGATCAAAAAATACCAGGTGGCACGCATACCAAAGTGCGCATCATAATAATATTTAACAATTGAACTGAAAGAATAAAATACAATGATATTGAAGAGCAGGTGGGTCCAGTTGGCATGAATAAATCCGGAAGAGATGAACCGGTACCACTGCCGGTCATGTTTCACGACATAGGGATTCATGAGGAGTCTGTTCCTGAGGTCCTCTGACTGAAAAGCTGCAATGGAGACGGCCACCGTGATTATTATCAGCACTAATGTGATATCGAATCCCATATCAATTTTTTACAGGAGCAAAGATGCAGACATAAGTTGAGATTAGCAGCAGCGACTGCCTGATACAAATTATCACAAAAACCAGGAGTGACTTTATTCACCATGGTGATATTTTTCATTCCTGATAATTGTAAAAGCCCGGTAAAGCTGTTCAGCCATAACCACCTTTGCCAACTGATGAGGCAGGGTGAATTTTGAAAGTGATATCATCCCGTTGCACCGGTGATAAACACGCTTGTCGAAACCATAGGCACCTCCGATAACAAATTGAAGTGACCTGACCGCTGCGTTCATTTTGCCGGAAATAAAACCTGCCAGTTGAATAGAATTCATTTCCTCTCCTTGTTCATCCAATAGTATGAGCATGGCATGATCTTCCATTTTTTTCAGCAGCATATCCGCATCCTTCTTTTTTTGTGATGCAGGATCAGCCGATTTCTCCGGCTTGAAATTAAGGTACTCAAATGAAGTGTAATGCTTGAGACGTTGTGCATAGAGCTCAAAGAGGGCACGCACATGCTTGTCATCATCCTTCGAAAAAGTGATCAGCTTAATCTTCATTGGTGCAAGATAAGTTGCAGGCGATTAATGAAACAGGTCATTTATTACGGAGTTGGCTTCGTGTGATTTGGTGTATTATGTCATGAACCCCTGGATGCATTGTTAATTAGCGAAGAATGATGTAAAATAGGTTTCCCAAGGGAGTTGATTGAAGATGCGCATTCGCCATCGTTGCATCAACAGCAGGTTTTTTGCCGGAGCCTGGAATGAAGCATGAAAACAACATCAGCCATACAGTAAATTGTTGTTTGCGGTGAAATAAGCCAAGAGTAATTATTCTGCTTTATATTTGGCACCTTAAAGGTCGAATGATGAGTTGGTGGTTAGTGATATTAATTTTGTTTGTCGGATGGCTGCTGGTTTTCCTGGAAGTTTTTTTTATTCCCGGCATCACCCTGTTTGCCGCTATTGGCACGATGACGATGATTGCCGGTGTGGTCTTTTCATTTTCAAATTTTGGCGTTTTGGCCGGCACACTCACATTGGTTGGCACCGCAGTTTTCACCTTTCTTTCCATTGTCGTGGGCTACAGGACAGGCGTATTCAATGGCCTTACCCTGCGTGATACGGTAAAGGGAAAGATGAATGAGATAGATACTGCATTGATAAAGGTAGGTGACAGCGGTATCGCACTCTCTAAGATCAGCTTCATCGGTAAGGGATTATTTAACGATGTAACGTATGAAGTGCAGTCAATGGGGGAGTATATTGACGAAGGTAAACCCATTGAAGTGATAAAGATTTCTATGAATAAAATTTTCATCAGGCAAAAAACATAAACTATGGATCCGGTCTTTTTAGGAATAGTAGCGGTGCTGGTCATCATACTGATATTCTTGTTTCTGTATATCGTTCCGCTGAACCTTTGGATAAGGGCATTGGTAGCCGGCGCGCCGATTGGCATCGGGCAACTGGTGGCCATGCGTATCCGGAAGGTGCCGGCTGCTTTGGTGGTGGATGCACTCATCAATTCCACCAAGGCCGGCTTGCATGTTTCTTCCAATGAAATTGAAACACATTTCCTGGCCGGAGGTAATGTTAACCAGGTTATACGGGCTATCATATCGGCTGACAAAGCAAATATTCCATTGGATTGGAAAATGGCCACTGCCATTAACCTGGCCGGGCGTGATGTATTTGAAGCGGTGCAGATGTCGGTACAGCCTAAGGTAATTGATACACCACCGGTGACTGCTGTAGCCAAAAACGGTATTCAGCTTATTTCCAAAGCACGTGTCACGGTAAGAACTAACATCAATAAACTGGTGGGTGGTGCCGGGGAAGAAACAGTGCTGGCGCGGGTGGGTGAAGGTATTGTGAGTTGTATTGGTTCTGCCATGTCGCATAAAGATGTACTGGAAAACCCTGACTCTATATCCAAGGTAGTGCTGGCGAAAGGGCTTGATGCAGGGACGGCATTTGAAATTTTGTCGATCGACATTGCAGATATTGATGTCGGTAAGAATATCGGTGCACAGCTGCAGATGGATCAGGCCAATGCAGACAAGAATATTGCGCAGGCGAAGGCGGAAGAACGCCGTGCTATGGCGGTTGCCACCGAACAGGAAATGAAGGCCCGTGGAACAGAGATGAGGGCAAAAGTGATCGAAGCGGAGGCACTCATTCCGCAAGCTATGGCAGAGGCATTCAGAAACGGCAATATGGGTATTATGGATTACTACAAAATGAAAAATATCCAGGCTGATACTTCGATGCGTGAATCACTTGGCGGTCCGCATGAGGTGAAAAAGGATTGAGATGGAAGGGTAAATAGATATTGTGAAATGAGTGAGTATTCAGCAAACAACAATCAATCTTACTTTAATAATGTTCAAAGCGGATTTTATCCGGAGTTGTTTGTTTAGCAATAATTCTTTGCTCTGAAACGGATCAATGTAAGTTGCATGGTAATGCATAGAAATAAACTTTTCACCTGGGAGAAAGCAATGTATGGTCCCGTCAGATCTTATGCTGGCATTACAATTCAATAAAGCTTCGGTGGTTTGCCTTTGGTTGACACCACGCTGCGGACATATCCTTCCCATTCTCCGATAATCTGCCGCCATTCATCCGTTTGGAGGTAGTTCTCATCTTTTGTTAAATCAAATTCCGGCAGATAGATGCCTGATATTCCTTTCTCCAGGATGCCATCATCAATCACTCCTTTTTCCCGAAAAATCAGGATAGGCAGGCCAATCTGAAAAGCCATAGCCACTTCAATATGGCACCATGGACTCGACAGCCATCGCCCGGAAAAGTCGGTTGATGATTGATTTAGATCGCTGTTTGGTTTAGCGGTACCCTTTTCTATCGATATTCTTTTGAGCGCCACACTGATCAGGCCATTTGATTCGAGCATCAGTCTGCGAATACCTGTCAGCGGCTCGCGTGTGCTGTAATCAGTTTTACCTATGGTACGGGGTTGAAGTCCGCGACTTATGAGGTACTGCTCAATTTCATTCACAAAGTTGACCTGGCTTTGCAGAAAGGGATTCGGGTAGCTGAAAAAAACAGAAATGCCGGCCATAGATTGACAAATTAAGGTTGCTGGATGGAGTCTTAAAAGTAATTACTATTATTTCATTTTTCCGATCCAGTATAAATACCCTGATTATACAGGAATTAAATCTTCGTTAAGCCTATAAACCTTGCCTTTGACATTTGGTTGAAGTAGCGCATTGTTTGCATAAGCAAGCAACTGATTAAGGTGCTGTCGGGTAACAATCTTTTGTATTCAGCTTTCCGAAATCAAATAAAATTGGTTGTGTTTGAAATTACCGTTTGACTACTTTAAGTGCCGGTGAAAGTTCGGCTGTGGAACCCGATTGCTGACATCAGTGAATACCCTTAATTCGCCTCACCAGTGAATGAAATGCTTCGCCTGTTGATGCTTCAAACCTGCCCTGATTGATATTGGCCTTTTGTTGTGCGTTTTTGGTGATGTTGTATGAAAATACAAAACCGGCATACGGGTTATCCCATCCGCCAACCTGCCCGAATCGCATATCATGAAAGTCAATTCCGGCGGAGTCATTCTGCGTGATGCAATAGTAATCCTGGGAGAAACGTATGAGCTTTTGCACGCCCGGGTCATTACGGAAATCGCCCAGTAATGAATCGTTTTTTGGAATGAAGGTTAGCTCCATATCAGGTTTGGTGTCAAATATGGAATGATAACCAATATAGAATCCATTGTCAGTTTTGGCAAGATCGTACCAGAGAAAGTTGTTTAACGGTGTTGGAGTGGTCATAAAATCATCTGCTGCTATCTCATTTGTATGCAGAGATTGCTCAAAAAACTGGTCGACAGAAATCTTGTTAACCACTGTAAAGAGCAGGTATGCTGTACTTATGATTAAGCCGCCATACAAAAAATACTTTCGCGAAGGCGCCCTGAATTTCAGTAGCAGCAGGATGATAAATGACAGCAGCAGCGAGATCGTATAGAATGGGTCTAATACGAAAATGGTGTTAAAAGATACCCTGTAATGGCTGAATGGCTCAAACCACCCTGTGCCATAATTGGTCAGGGAATCTATAAAAATATGAGCGAAAAATCCGGTTGCAAAAATGAGATACCAGGTTGTGTAGCCGAAGTTCTTCTTCTGATATAATCGCTGAAATAGCCAGGCAAGGAGAGGAGGTATGATGAGCGCGCATGTGATGGAATGGGTGAATCCCCTGTGAGAAAGCAAGGAATCCGGCACGCTTTGCAGCAAGCCTGGAAATACGTCCAGGTCAGGCGCATTATTGGCTAATGCGCCCCACAACATGGCACGCTTACCCATTTTTTTGCCGGCAATTGCTTCGCCGATTGCTGCGCCAAGGACGATATGCGTAATTGTATCCAGAAATATCGGTTTTGGATAAAGATAGGTCAGTTCACCAAAAATGGTTGCTTTGGTGCCTTCTTCTTCTTAAATCGCTCCATATTTAATGACTAATGACACTGCCTCATAACGCATTTATATAGTCATGCTAAGATGATTTTAAGGATGGCATACGACCTAAATCCGGTCTCTAAAGGCTTTCTGAGCAGGATCAAGTATGCAGAGTGTTAATTTAGTAGATAGTAATTTAGCCATTGATAATCAAATATTTGTATTGAAATGTTTTTTGGTTAGTGAAATTTCTGATTCGTATATTCCTGATTTTTCGCCGGATTTCTTTTACACAGCATTTCCGTGTTTGTTGTTTAAAACTATTTTTTTCACCGCCCCTTCTTTTTGCTGCTTTTCAGATTACTTTTGTCGCGGGCAAGGCTTATACGACCAGCTCCCGTTGAACTCCCCCAGGGTCGGAAGGCAGCAAGGGTAGATGGTTGTAGCGGTGCGATGTAAGTATCTTGCCCACTTTTCTCCAATTAAAAAACAGTTTATATCCGGTATGAAGTTTTTCATCGACACGGCAAATATCAGTCAGATTGAGGAGGCGAATGATCTCGGCATACTGGATGGGGTGACTACCAATCCTTCTCTGATGGCAAAGGAAGGTATTAGAGGAGAAGAAAATATTCTGAAACACTATTCTAAGATTTGTGATCTGGTGGGAAAGAATGTTAGCGCGGAGGTGATTTCGACCGATTTTACCGGCATGGTTGCAGAAGGAAAAAAGCTTGCAGCACTTCATCCTGCTATCGTAGTAAAGGTGCCGATGATCAAAGATGGTATTAAAGCGCTGAAGTGGTTTTCTGACAATGGAATAAAAACCAATTGCACACTGGTGTTTTCAGCAGGGCAGGCCATTATGGCCGCCAAAGCCGGCGCCAACTTCGTATCTCCGTTTATAGGTAGAATTGATGATGCAAGCTGGGATGGTGTTCAGTTGATTGAACAGATCGTGCACATATACGGCAACTATGGATATAAGACAGAAGTCTTAGCTGCTTCGATCAGAAATCCGTTACACATCGTTCGTTGTGCTGAAGCAGGCGCTGATGTTTGTACCTGCCCGCTGGATTCGATTTTGGGATTACTGAAACATCCGCTTACAGATATTGGCCTGGAGAAGTTCCTGGCCGACCATAAGAAAAGCCAACAATAAAAAGCCGAAACTAGTAGCCATAGTTAGGACTTTTTCTCCCCCGATTCTTCGGGGGAGTTTTTTTTGCCTTCCTCAATTTTGCGGGTATCTTGTCATCCTTATCCATCTGTTGCTTTGACCCATCCACCTTCCGATCAGCGGCTCGTTCGCGGACTTGGCCTCATGCAGGCTACCGCTATTAATATGATCGATATGGTTGGCATCGGACCGTTCGTCACCATTCCTTTAATCATTGGCGCCATGAACGGGCCACAGTCTATTCTTGCATGGTTACTGGGTGCTCTGCTGGCATTCATGGATGGATTTGTGTGGAGTGAACTGGGTGCTGCCATGCCGATGGCAGGTGGCAGCTATCAGTTTCTCCGCAAAATATACGGAGAGAAAAAATGGGGATTGCTGATGTCTTTCCTGTACATCTGGCAAACCGTCATACAGGCGCCATTGGTGATTGCTTCCGGAGCAATTGGCTTTGCCATGTATGCACAATACCTGATTCCTTTGTCAGCCTTTGAGCAAAAAGTAGTGGCTGGCGGTGTTATTATTGTTATTTATGTTTTGCTCAACAGGCGCATTGCTTCCGTTGGACGGTTATCAGTACTTCTGTGGACCGGTGTTATTTTTACCATTGGCTGGTTAATTTTTGGCGGGCTTTCTCATTTTGATCCGGTGCTGGCATTTACATATCCGGAAAATGCATTTCAATTCAATATGCTTTTTTTTGCGGGCCTGGGCAATGCTTCAATTAAAACCGTTTATTCTTATTTAGGTTACTATAACGTCTGTCATTTGGGAGGAGAGATCAGGCAGCCTGAAAAGAATATTCCAAGAAGCATCTTTATTTCCATTGCCGGCATTGCCAGTTTGTATTTATTGATGCAAATCTGCATTTTGGGTGTCATTCCCTGGGAACAGGCACGCGATTCATCATTTATAGTATCCTTGTTTTTTGAAGCCATCTATGGCAAGACCGCCGCAACCATAGCTACGGTCATGATTCTATGGATCGCCCTTTCATCGTTGTTTGCCGTCATGCTTGGATATTCACGGGTACCTTATGCAGCGGCCGTGGATGGCAACTTCTTCTCTGTTTTTGCCCGGGTGCATCCGGTCAAGAAGATACCGCATATCTCCCTGATGATTCTTGCCGCCACGGCTTTTGTTTTCAGCTTAATGTTCAAGCTGAAAGAAGTGATCACCGCCATTATCGTAATGCGGATACTCATACAGTTTGTCGGTCAGGCTGCCGGCGTGATTTACCTGAGGCATAAAAAAGATCCGTTGCAGCTTCCTTATCGGATGTGGCTTTACCCTGTGCCGGCCGTTTCCGCTATTATCATCTGGTTATTCATTTTCTTTTCCAGCGGATGGAATTATATTCTTGGCGCTTCAGGCATCATCCTGGCTGGCTGTTTCATTTTCCTGCTAAGAGCGCGCAGTTTGGCCGAATGGCCATTTTACAAATCCGGTATTGAAAAGGATGCTTCCTGATCGGTGGCAGCAGAACATAACACATCTTCATTTTATTAACAGTTACTATAAGTGTTCTTCTGATTGGCAAATACACCGCTCATTTTTGTAAGCAGGTGTAATCACTATGTATTCCGTGCCTTCATCCATTTCCGGATTGTAACCGCCCTTCATTAATTGTGAAATAATCCTTCGGATATTGTTTCATCAATGATGTAATAAGAATCCTGGTAAGTGTACTATATCGAAAAATGATCAGCCTTTTAAAGCATCGCTGAAAACGAAGTAAAGTATTAGCATAAATCCCCTGCATAATTTTAATCTGTTCCATGCGCCGGCAGCGCCTATTTTGTGGTCGCAATGCTATTTGCTTATCTCGCATTTCGTTCGTTCCTTTGTGAGCCTTCCGATTGAGGCGCTAAATACTGCCGGTAATGATACTATTGCAAGCTGCAAATGAATCTGTGAGTCCAACAGTTGTCAATTATTTTCCGATTTTATTACAGTTTATTTTTGCTGGCGGTTTTGTGGCAACCACCATGGTCGGAACGCATTTTTTAGGGCCTAAGTTGCAGACGAATAAGAAACTGAAGGCTTTTGAGAGCGGCGTGAAATCTGTTGGCAATGCAAGGCAGCCTTTCGCCATTAAGTATTTCCTGACGGCCATCTTATTTGTTTTGTTTGATGTGGAAATTGTCTTTCTCTACCCATGGGCCGTGAATTTTTCGGATTTGGGATGGAACGGTATCATTGCGATGGGACTGTTTATGGGACTTTTGCTTTCAGGTTTTATTTACATTGTAAAGTCAGGTGCCCTGGATTGGGAATAGGAGCTTTGACAGACGGGTAAGCGGATCAGATAGACGTGCTTGTTTGAATCATAATGAACAAACCGGCGCGAATTGTTTTTTAAAAGGAATTGATAAAGATTAGAGTATGGAAACAACTATCAATTCAGACCGGAAAATTACAGTTGCAGAAGCCCCTGAAGGCATCTCTGGTGCGGGCTTTTTTGCCACAAGTTTAGATAAGGTAGTGGGACTGGCGAGGAAAAACTCGATATGGCCATTGCCATTTGCTACATCCTGCTGTGGCATTGAGTTTATGGCTTCCATGGCTTCTCATTATGACTTCGCGAGGTTCGGAGCAGAAAGAGTGAGTTTTTCTCCACGGCAAGCCGATTTGCTGATGGTGATGGGAACGATCGCCAAAAAAATGGGACCTATCCTTAAACAGGTATATGAGCAGATGGCTGAACCTCGCTGGGTGATAGCCGTGGGTGCCTGTGCATCAAGTGGAGGCATCTTTGATACATATTCAGTTTTGCAGGGTATTGATCAGATTATTCCTGTTGATGTCTATGTTCCTGGATGTCCGCCAAGGCCAGAGCAGATTATCGACGGATTGATGCGTATCCAGGATTTAGTAGCCAATGAATCATTAGGAAGAAGAAACTCGCCTGAGTACCAGGCATTGTTGAAGTCGTATGGGATAGAAGTGGTGAAGGGTGCTTAGTAAAACGTGAATGGGAATGCTTCAAAAGGACATTGCTGATTATTAATTGTTATAGTTTACATCAGAAAAGAAATGTACAATCATGTCAGTCATTGATGCTGCATTAATACTGGATAAAGTAACGAACCGTTTTGGCGATTTGGTTTCATCGTCCGGGGAGTCTTTCGGCATATTGACCGTGAATTGTACCAAGGATAAGATCATTCCGTTGCTGGAATATTTACGTGACGATGAAACGCTTGCCTTTACTTTTCTTACAGACCTTTGTGGCGTACACTACCCGCACCGTGCGGCACACTTTGAGGTGGTTTATCACCTGCACAGTTTTACTAACAATGTAAGGCTGAGAATTAAAGTGGCGCTGCATGATCCTCCGTCAATACCTTCCGCTACCGTTGTCTTTGAATCTGCCAACTGGATGGAAAGAGAGACTTATGATTTCTATGGGATAATATTTGAAGGCCATCCAAACCTGAAAAGAATACTTAATGTGGATGAGATGACGATCTTTCCGATGAGAAAACAATATCCGCTGGAAGACAATACCAGGAAAGACAAGAATGATGAAATGTTTGGCAGGGATCCAAAACTTATCCTGGCTGGCAATTGATTAATTAAGATTTGGCAGCATCCTGTTTGAGGCTGCTGTCTGAGATTGAATAAAGAAAGATACTACAGACAATTAAAGATGCTTACGGACAATCAACACATCAAGCTTGCTTCGCAGGATCTGGAGAAGGAGACCATCACGCTCAATATAGGTCCGACACATCCTGCCACGCATGGCGTTTTTCAGAACATTGTGGAGATTGACGGAGAGCGTATCGTAAGTGGAACATCTACTATCGGCTATATCCACCGTGCATTTGAAAAGATTGCAGAGCATCGTCCGTTTTATCAGATCACGCCGCTGACTGACAGGCTGAACTACTGTTCTTCCCCCATCAACAATATGGGCTGGCACCTGACAGTTGAAAAGCTGCTGGGTATCAAGACGCCGAAGCGGGTCGACTACCTTCGTGTTATCATCATGGAGCTGGCGCGAATTGCTGATCATCTTATCTGCAATTCCATACTGGTGGTTGATACCGGCGCCTATACCGGATTTTTATACTGCATGCAGCAGCGTGAAAAAATTTATGAGATTTGGGAAGAAGTTTGCGGCAGCAGGTTGACAACCAATATTGGCCGCGTGGGTGGCCTGGAACGTGACTTCAATGACATCGCTTTCCGAAAGCTTGAAAATTTTGTGGCCGAATTCCCAAGAGTATTAAAGGAATTTGAAAGCCTGGTTGTCCGTAACAGGATTTTTATAGAAAGAACTGCAGGTGCAGGCGCCATCAGTGCGGAGCGTGCCATGAGTTACGGCTTTACCGGGCCTAACCTGCGCGCAACCGGTGTAGACTATGATGTTCGTGCCATGAATCCTTATTCCTCTTATGAAGACTTTCAATTCAATGTGCCGGTAGGAACGAAGGGTGATACGCTCGACCGATTCCAGGTTAGGGAAGAAGAGATGTGGCAATCGCTCAGCATCATTCAGCAAGCCATGCAGAAGCTGGCATCGCTTGATGACAAAACCACTTTTCATGCCGACGTGCCTGCTTATTATTTGCCGGTGAAGGAAGAAGTGTATAACAACATGGAGGCGCTGATCTATCATTTTAAAATTGTTATGGGTGAAATTGATGCACCGAAAGGTGAAGTATATCACGCCGTAGAAGGGGGCAATGGTGAATTGGGTTTTTACCTGATCAGTGATGGGGGAAGAGCGCCGTACAGGTTGCACTTTCGCAGGCCATGTTTCATTTATTACCAGGCTTTCACCGAAATGGTGAAAGGTTCATTGATCTCAGATGCAATCGTAACACTCAGCAGCCTGAACGTGATAGCAGGGGAATTGGATGCCTGATGACGCTTGTATTGATTCAATAAACATTTGCTTTGTAAGTAACTGCCAGATAATATGCTTGCTATTCGCACAGGAAAAAAGGTTGAATTCTCTGAAGCAACTTTGCAAAAGGTGACGGAGATTATCAACCGCTATCCGGAAGGAAAACAAAAATCGGCATTGCTGCCATTGTTGCACCTGGCGCAGGATGAATTTGGCGGATGGCTGAGCGTAGAAGCTATGGATTATGTAAGCCGCCTGCTTCATATTCAGCCTATTGAAGTGTATGAAGTGGCTACCTTTTACAGCATGTATAACCTGAAGCCTGTTGGCCGTTTTTTGCTGGAAGTATGTCAGACAGGACCTTGCATGATTCGCGGAGCCGAAAAGCTTGTTAGCAGGCTGGAGGAAAAGCTGCAGATTAAAACCGGGCAGACCACTGCCGATGGCCTGTTTACTGTAAAAACAGTGGAATGTTTAGCTGCCTGCGGGTATGCCCCTATGTTACAGTGCGGCGATCACTATCATGAGTTCCTTGATTCAGATGAAAAGGTGGATCAGTTGCTGAACGAACTTCGGCAAAAGGCGCAGTTGAATAATTGATTATCAATTGTGCAAAGCTTGTAATCAGTGTTATTGGTTAGTGAAACTTGAGTACTGGTTATAAATTTATCTAGGTGAAGGATGGCAAGCGTAACTGTTCCGAGGGCATTTTTCGTGAGCAAACAGTAAGCGAGAATAATGAGTATGAAAATATTACTTGATAAAGTGGGCGTTGCAGGAATTGAAACCTTGCCGGTATATCGTGCGCACGGTGGTTATTCGGCTGTGGAGAAAGTATTGAAAATGGCACCGGCTGATGTGGTGGAAGAAGTAAAGAAATCCGGTTTGAGGGGCAGAGGCGGCGCGGGGTTTCCTACCGGAATGAAATGGAGTTTCATCGATAAGAAATCAGGCAGGCCGAGATATCTTGTTGTAAATGCAGATGAGAGTGAACCGGGAACATTCAAAGACCGGTACCTGATGGAGAAAATGCCACACTTGCTGATTGAAGGTATCGTGGCTTCCAGTTATGCATTGGAGGCCAACTTGTCTTTTATCTACGTGCGCGGAGAATTCCGTTGGATCATAGCTATTCTGGAAAAAGCAATAGCGGAAGCAAAGGAAGCGGGATTGGTGGGAAAAAATATCATGGGTTCCGGATATAACCTGGAGATCGTCGTTCAAACAGGCGCAGGTGCATATATCTGCGGCGAGGAAACGGCATTGATTGAATCGCTTGAAGGCAAGCGTGGCAATCCAAGGCTGAAACCTCCCTTTCCGGCTGTAAGCGGTTTGTATGGTAATCCAACTGTGGTGAATAATGTCGAAAGCATCGCTGCGGTGCCCTGGATTGTGAATAACAGCGGCGAGTCCTATGCAAAAATAGGCACACCGAAGAGCGCGGGAACAAAGCTGATTTCTGCCTGCGGAAATATTAATTATCCGGGCGTATATGAAATTGAGCTGGGCCTGCCAGTTGAAGAATTTATTTTTTCACCTTCTTATTGTGGTGGCATAAAGGATGGTAAAAGGCTGAAAGCTGTGGTGGCAGGTGGCAGTTCCGTGCCAATACTTCCTGCCGGCCTGATTCTCAAAACAGCTAATGGTGAACCGCGATTGATGAGTTATGAATCGTTGTCAGACGGCGGATTTCTTACCGGTACCATGTTGGGTTCCGGCGGTTTTATCGTGTATGATGAGGATCAGTGCATTGTGCGGAACACGTGGAATTTCACCCGCTTCTATCATCATGAAAGTTGTGGTCAGTGTTCACCTTGCCGCGAAGGCACCGGGTGGATGGAACGTATTCTGCATAACATTGAATACGGTCATGGAAAGCTATCCGATATCGATCTGCTTTGGGATGTGCAGAGAAAAATTGAGGGCAATACGATTTGCCCGCTGGGTGATGCGGCTGCCTGGCCGGTAGCTGCCGCCATCAGGCATTTCAGGGATGAGTTTGAATGGCATGTTCGGGAGCCGAAAGAATGCCTGGTAAGAAATTACGGATTACCGGAAGCAACAGTTGCAACAGTGTAAAATGGTTCACAAAGTCAGTCAGCAAAATTATTTACCACATCATAACCGGATGGCAAAACAGCGGTTAGTAGCAATATGATCAAAGTCACCATTGACGGCATAGCACTGGAAGTTGAAGAAGGAACTACCATTATGAATGCTGCACGCAGGATTGGCGGCGACGTGGTTCCGCCTGCCATGTGTTACTATACTTCATTAAAAGGAAGTGGCGGCAAGTGCCGTGCCTGCCTGGTGAAAGTGGCACAGGGTTCGGCCAAAGATCCGCGGCCCATGCCCAAACTTGTTGCCTCCTGTTGCACACCCGTTCAAGACGGTATGGTAGTGCTCAATTCTACATCACCGGAAGTGCTGGAAACGAGGCGTAGTATCGTGGAGTTCCTTTTGGTAAATCATCCGCTCGATTGCCCGATCTGTGATCAGGCAGGAGAATGTGAGCTGCAGAATTTCGCTTTTGAGCATGGACTGCAAAAGACACGCAGTGAATTTCACCGAAGGGAGTTTGATCCCATTGACATCGGTCCGCATATTAAACTGCACATGACGCGCTGCATTCTCTGTTACCGTTGTACACAGGTTGCGGATCAGCTGACCGACGAACGGGTGCATGGTGTACTCTGGAGAGGAGAGGCCTCTGAAATTTCCACCTATATTCAGAAAGCCGTAGAGAATGATTTCTCAGGGAATATGATTGATGTCTGCCCGGTAGGGGCGCTCACCGACCGTCACTTCCGTTTCAGAAACCGCGTCTGGTTCCTGAACCCGATGGATGCACACCGTCACTGTACTAAATGTTCAGGAAAAGTTGTGTTGTGGCTTCGTGGCGAAGAAGTGTACCGGGTAACTGCACGTAAAGATCAGTATGATGAGGTGAAGGATTTTATCTGCAATGAGTGTCGTTGGGAACATTTTGAAACTAAAGACTGGGTGGTGGAAGGACCGCGCACAGTGGAGAAATGGTCGGTAATCACAGCCAATAAATACACGAAAGAAACTGTGGAACTTCCCGATCAGCTTTATTCCAAACTGGACAATACGAAATGGGATGCGTTTGAAGGGGTGACTTAAACACGAATGTGGCATTTGCAGAAGAATGCCGGGCTTCCTGAATTTTTAACGGACTAAAAGATCGTCTATAACTTAATCAGATCGGATGACATTGCTTGGATTAGTTCCTACATTGATATTAATCGTTGCCTTATTTGCCGTGACGATGCTGGTTGCCCTTTACTCAACTTTTGCCGAACGCAAGGTGGCTGCTTTTATGCAGGACAGGATTGGGCCCAACCGTGCCGGACCTGGTGGCATATTTCAGCCATTGGCCGACGGATTAAAATTCTTCATGAAAGAAGAAGTAATTCCCGTTGCCTCGAATAAATTTCTTTTTGTCCTTGGTCCATCCATTGCCATCACCTGTGCACTGATGACAGGCATCGTTGTTCCCTGGGGCGATACGCTGACTGTTTTTGGCACCACCGTTTCGTTACAGATTGTTGATCTCGACATAGGTATTTTATATGTATTTGCAGTTGTATCGGTAGGAGTTTATGGTATCATGATTGGCGGCTGGGCCTCCAACAACAAGTTTTCACTGATGGGCGCTATTCGTGCCTCCTCGCAAATCATCAGCTATGAGCTCAGCATGGGACTTGCCATCGTGGCATTATTGCTGGTGACCGGTACCATGAGCCTGCATGAAATTGTTAGCCAACAACATGGCATGCACTGGAACATCTTTTACCAGCCTTTGGGATTCCTGCTTTTCCTAGTGTGCGCTTTTGCTGAAACCAACCGCACACCATTTGATTTACCAGAGTGCGAAACCGAATTGGTAGGAGGATATCACACTGAGTACAGTTCCATGAAACTCGGATTCTACCTGTTTTCCGAATACATCAATATGTTTATTTCCGGTGCCATCATGGCTACCTTGTATTTCGGCGGATATAATTTCCCGTTTATGGATGCACTCTTGCAGGCAACAGGCTCCCAGAACCTGGTGACACTGACAGGACTGGTTTTCCTTTTCCTGAAAATCTTTTTCTTCATCTTTTTCTTTATGTGGGTACGGTGGACGATACCGCGTTTTCGCTATGATCAGCTGATGAACCTTGGCTGGAAAGGGTTGATCCCGCTGGCATTAATTAATATAGTGGCTACGGCCGCAGGACTGATGATATTCCGCAGTTGAACCGGGAGGCAAGGCAGATGTTAAAGATGATCATGTTGTAATTAAAAGAAGCAATGCAAGCACTTACCAATAGAAGAAAAGTACTCGAGCAGAAAAAAATGACGCTGGTGGAACGGATGTACCTGCCGGCCATCTTCCAGGGTATGGCCATTACCATGCGGCATTTTTTCAAACGGAAGGCAACAATACAATACCCTGAAACGAAACGGGCAGTGCCGGCTGTTTATCGCGGCCTGCACGTGTTGCGCCGTGATGAAAACGGTGCTGAAAGATGCACCGCATGCGGGTTATGTGCAGTGGCCTGCCCAGCAGAAGCGATTACGATGGAAGCAGGAGAGCGTAAGCCGGGAGAAGAACATCTCTACCGTGAAGAAAAGTATGCTGTGAAGTATGAGATCAATATGTTGCGGTGCATCTTCTGCGGATTTTGCGAAGATGCCTGCCCTAAGGAGGCGATCTTCCTGGAAACTACATTCGCGCCGGCGAGTTTCAACAGGAATGATTTTATTTATGCCAAGGACAGGCTGGTGGAAGGCTACAAGCGCAATGAGATCATACCTCCCATCACCACGTTAAAAGATGCATAATTGCGGAAAGAATCAGGTTGTGATGTTCATCAATAATTTTTAATAGAATGATCCCATGCTAACTTCCGCTTTCTACTTCCTCGCATTTGTAACCATCTTTTTTGCACTGATGGTAGTCGTTTCGAGGAACCCGATTCACAGTGTACTGTACCTGGTGCTTACCTTTTTCTGCATTTCTGCCAATTATATTTTCATGCTCGACGCAACCTTCATCGGTATGGTAAATGTGATTGTTTATGCCGGGGCCATCATGGTGTTGTTTCTGTATGTGCTGATGATGATGAATCTCGACCGTGTGACGGAGCAAAAGCGATCGTTGATGTTCAAGGTAAGTGCTGCTGTTGCGGCGGGATTGCTGCTGCTGGTGCTTGTATCCGCTTTGAAAGATGCAGCCCTTCAGACCAACCCTGATACGTCGGCAGCCGCAATAAAAACCGGCAGCATCAAGACACTTGGCCTCATCCTTTATTCCAGGTACCAGTTACCCTTTGAAATAGCCTCCATCCTTTTCCTGGTTGCTATGATTGGTGCTGTAGTGCTGGGCAAAAGGGATGCATCACCAAAGACAATTGGTTTGGAACCTGTGAAATAATAAATCAAAATTTTCGAACGCAGCTAATCCGTCAGTTACCCTTCAACCTGAAACCAAGATGCCGCAAATTTTCCATACTGTTCCGATAGGACATTTTGTTTACCTCAGTGCTGTCTTATTTGTAATTGGCGTTGCCGGCGTACTGACACGCAGCAATGCCATCATTATTTTTATGAGTATTGAACTGATGCTGAATGCCGTTAACCTGCTGCTGGTTTCTTTTTCTGCCTACCACCAGGATCCCGCAGGACAGATTTTTGTATTCTTCATTATGGCAGTGGCTGCTGCTGAAGTGGCTGTCGGTCTAGCCATCATTACCATGATTTACAGGAATACACATTCGGTGGATATTAATGACATGAGCAGGATGAAAGGTTAGATTATTGGAAATGTAAAGCGCTGGGATGTAAGCATGGCCCTGGCAATTTTACAGGACAACAGGTTCCCGGCAGCAAGTGCATGACGATAGCAGCATAATTTTTAGCCAGTTTGTTTTGCTTTTACCAGGCTTATCGTCTTACTGAAATAGTAATTCACAACCTATCTCTTACTGTTCACTTCTCTTCAACATGAAAAATAAAACAGTCATCATAACGGGCGCCAACGGCAATTTAGGAACGGCAGTGGTGTCGAAATTTTTACAGAACGGATATCAGGTTGTTGCAACGGTGTTACACGAAAGCATGCTCGATGCTTTTGAGAAGAATGAAAGGCTGGAAGTTAATGCGGTGGATTTGTTGCATGAAGGCGCCACCGCTGATTTTGCGGCCTCTGTTATTGCCAGATATCAATCGGTGGAAGGCGTATTGATGCTGGCCGGAGGATTTGCAGCCGGAGACGTGGCAAAAACAAACGGCGATGAGTTGATAAAGATGTACAACCTGAATTTTGAAACGGCGTATAATATTGCCCGCCCGATGTTTTTGCACATGAAAGAACAGGGTTATGGTCGCCTCATTTTTGTAGGAGCGCGGCCGGGTCTCGATGCAGCAGCAGGTAAGTCTGCGATTGCGTATGCACTTTCCAAATCAATGGTGATTAGGCTGGCTGAATTATTAAATGCCGATGCAAAGGGGACAAATGTTACGGCAACAGTAATTGTACCCAGCACTATTGATACGCTATCAAACAGGAAGAGCATGCCCAATGCAAATTTTGATGATTGGGTAAAGCCAGAAGCGATTGCTGACGTGATGGAAATGGTCTGTTCAGCAACAGGAGACTCGCTGCGAGAAACGGTGCTAAAGGTATATGGCAATGCATGAGGACTGTTATCATTCATGCACTATTGCACGATCATAATGACCGGTGATGTCACACTGTTACTCCAATGCCCGGCCCTGTCTTTCAGCTGCACCGTGAAAGTTGCCTCTTCTGAAGTTGCCGTCTGATCTTTCAGGATAATATGTTCCAGTATCACCTTTAATTCACCGGCAATTACAAGGGAGGAACCTTGCGGAGCAAGTGGAATAATGTGAAATTTTTCCGTCAGCGGAAACCGGTTATCTGTTATCCATAGCGATAAGGAGTCTGCGGCATAGTCGCCAAGGTCGCCATCTCCATCAATGTAACTTACGACAAATAAAAGTGAATCCTGCAGATTGTGCACAACAGACGGTGCAACGGAGAATAGCGCGATTTCCGGAACGATGCTTACCGGAGGATTTGCAGAATCGTCCTTCTTGCACGAATGAAGAAAGCACAGCATCGCGAGCAGTAATAATTGCTTCAAAATACTTTGGCCGGAATTTTTCATTGCACGATAAAGGAACAATAAGTTTGAATGTATAGCTGGGATCCGTTTTCCGGAATTTCAGTAGGCGAGCTGTGGTCCTGATCCTGAACATAGGCTCGCATGTAAACGATGTCATTATGTTCAAATGAAGCGGTATTCACAACACAGGAGAGATAGAATGGAAGGTCCTGGCCAAACAGATGCTCAATATGCGGAGCAAACTGCAATTGTAATGGCACTTCAAGCGCCTCACTCCAGTCAAACGGATCGGTTGAGAATTTAACTATATTGAAAGTAAACTGGAAGGGCAGCGTAAGATCATCGTAAATGCCAATCCAGATTTTCACGTTTGTATTTTGTGTTACCATAAATGGGTTGGTGGTAATACCACCGCGCAAAGTATCCACCCTGTAATCACCCTGATCGGGCAGGTAAGCAACGAGCCCGTACAATGCCGGCTGATAATTGGGAATGGATGGAGAATTGCCGAAGAGATCAGGCGCACCTTGCATGATCCATTGGCTGATCTTCTCCCTTTGAGTTGGATATAGAGTATCATAGAGCGGCATCTTGCCTAATGTGGCATCATTGGTGGTTAAACGGTACCATAACCAGGAAGCTGATGTATCGTTGGGTACCACCCTGTACGTGAAAAAGGAATCCGCAGTGTTTTTCAGCACCGCCGCAAGCACAAGCGTATTGTAAGCGCTTTGCACGGTGCGGTAGTCCGGTTCAAAAGTTCCGTCATGACAGCCGCTGACTGCGCATTTCACCGCAAGAATATACTGATGAATACCTGCGAATGTAGATGAGTCGGGTGGCACCACGGGTACTAAGTCCTGATCGTAGGTGATGGTGTCGAATGGATTGAAAGGAAGTTCCGGCAGTTCTGCAATGGGATTCCGGTTGCAGGAAAAAAACAGGCAAGCCAACATACACGGCAAAAGAAACCGCCTGTTCAGCGTGATGCGGGCTGAATTGTTTGATTCAATAAGGCTTTGGTGCATGATGATGATGATAACCTGTTCGCTTTAGCTGTTTATACAAATGCCTCTTCTAAAATTCTTCCGGGCAACAATCCTGCAGGAATGTATTCATGAAAGCCGAGAATACGGGCAATGGTTGGCACGAGGTCAATTGTTTCGCCCACAGGATCAGCATCATTGCCTACCACCTGGTCCTGCTTCACTTTACCTGCAGGCCCCACAATGAGTCCGAAGAGTCTTCGCGAATTGTTATCACTGGTATGATCGAAAGCCCGCAAACCATTTACATCATACACACTGTTCGGTAATTCATTTCGGCCATGATCCGGCATGCAGATCATGATGGTATCATTCTTCAATACAGGATCCTGTTGAATTTTATTCCAAAGCCAGCCAACACCGTAATCTGCTTTATGCATATAGCTGAGGTAATTGGTAAAATTGAAATGACAGGCATCAAGATCGAAACTGTTGATGACAAGCAGTTCAGGCATAAATTTTTGCAGTACCTGCCATGCGTAAGCGATGTTAGTCAGATCACCGGTTAATTCAGCGGTACTGATGCCGGGTGGCAGGGGCCATTCAATTTGACCGGCAGATGTTTTGTTCAGCGTATCATAAATGAAGGCTTTGATTTTTTCGCGGTCATCTGCCGTATTAATGATGCCGGGATAATCAGCCGCGGTTCGGTCAAAGTTTTTATCCAGGAAACTTTTTATGGATTCGATCTTCGTGACATCATCCGGCTGAAAGGTGATGGCATCATTTAAATAGTCGAGACCATAACTGCCGAAGGTGGTTGCCGGTCTGATATAATTTGCACCATACATTGCGCCATACATTCCGTTGCGGCTGTAGTTTAAAGCAGGATATGGGCCAAGCCCTTCACTCATCCACCAGCAATTGACAGCGCTTCTCGCCGGATCGGTATGCTTGCGGTAATACTCAAACACGGTCGGAAAATCCGGATTTTGATTAAGGTCAAGGGATGATTGGGTATAATTGCCGGTGATGGCTGCCGTATGCCCGTTGAAATGGCCGGTCGGCCCCGATGCATAACGCATTTCTTTAAATAAGGTGCCTTGCTTGGCGAGTGGTGTGGTAAGCACCGGTTGCCATGGCATATAAACGAGGTTGGAAGAAGGTTCATTGCCAACGAGCATGTTACGTAACAGGTTACCAGTAGTAGATAAGCCCTGTGCAGACAGATAGGCCTGATCAATTGATTCCTGTTGCCTGACACCGCCGGCAAATAAAACCACCACTACATGATTCACAATACGGTCACCGGTGCCGGCGAATAAACGGCCTTCCGGCAGCAGGTAAGGTGCTGCAAACATGCCTGCTGTTGCCAAACCTGCTTTCCTGATAAATGCTCTTCTTTTCATAGATCAGTTTGAACCGTATTAATAGAATAAATATTCATTTGACTGAGCAAAAGCAGCATAAACCATTTCACTCGTGATGGTGCTGTCATGATTGATCAGGTCCTGGAAGTAATAGGCTTCATAAGCGGTTGGATTCCGGAGGTAGAATTTCAGGTAAGTCCCGTTCACGAAGGCTGTAATGTTGCTGCGCATCTCTTCATTCGAAGGAATACTGATCTGCGGATCAGCCAGCATATTCTCCAGCAATACACGGTTCATGAGTTCTTTATCGCCAACGGAAAGAGCGAGTTCTGCAAGATTTCCCAGATCATCTGCCGGAATGGATTTGTCTGTCAGATTGGAATAAAGAATGGAGATAAAGTGTTCAGCGCTTTTTTGCTTTGTCTTTTCCGCATTGTTCGCGTAAACACTTACCGGTGTTATTTCATAAATGACATTGTCATAAATCACCTGTTGGGAAATGTCTTTTTTACAACTGCCGGATAAAATGCATCCGCAAAACAATAACAGCCATGCTGCGAATTGAATGCGGTGCTCCATGTGAATTTGCCTAAAATCCAGCATACTCTGCCGTTTTAATCAATTGTTTTTGAAACGCCGGATAATCCTTGTTCAGTTGCAGCAAAGCGGCACCTTCCGAAAGTTCCTGGGAGGTAGCATCACGCAAGAGCAGCTGACTGTATGCTTTGATTACGAGTCCTTCATAAAATTCATTGTTAACCGTTGCGATGTAAATGAAGTCACCTTTGCTGTTACCATCCTGCTGAAAAAGGAATGCCGGGTTGCCATCTACCATCGTTGTACCATTGATCAGTTCAGATTGAGTTGGTGATCGCCTGTATAAATCGCTGAAAGCCCCTTTTACAAAATTTTCCGAGCCCATGTTGGTCATGTCATAAAAATAATTGTTGAGGAATGCCGCGTAAAATTCATTCAGCGTTGCTTCGCCAATCATGAATGCATCAGTTATATTTTGCAGCACGTAGAATCTGTTCAGCTCGTACTGGTAATAAATGAAATTATCCACGTTGCCGGCCAGTGAATCGTAGTAATATATCAATGTTATCAGCTTTACTTCCTGCGCGAGCGCCGCACTGTCTGCTGCATTAATGAAATCTGCACTGGCAATGCTGAACAGCACCCGGTAATAGTCTTTTGTATTCATGAGCAGTTGGATAACCGTATCCTTTGCAGCATCACTCAGTTTATTATTGATCAGGTAAAGACGGTTGCTGATGATTTCCTGCTGTGTTGGCGCCCTTCCCATCAGATCAATATACATCCTGTTGATATAGCCGTTGATCTGTGCTTCAGAAACACCATTGTATGGTGGAGGATTATTTCCGGTAATAACTGTATCGATGTGAAGTGCATCAGCTGACTCTTTCGTGCAGCTCAACCAGGCGGCAGACAACAAGAGCATTGAAAAAAACAGCAGGATGGGAAATCGCATGCGTCAATTTACAAATAATAGATGAACCGCAGTTTTATGATATCAAAACGGCATTGCCGGGATCTTGTTGCAATACATCATTGGTTGCATTACATGATTTTTTTTTAAAATAAAAATCCAAGGTGTTGCCGGATTCGTAATTACCGCAATTTTCTTCACCCAAATAAAAAATCCTTTATGAAACAAAAGCTCAACACCCTGGTAAAGGCAGGCCTTATGTTACTGGTAACCGGCTGTCTCCTTTACACCGGCAGTCACCGCGATCAGCTGATAGCGTCCAGCCATCGCGAAGCACCGCTCATCTCAGATGATCCGCTGGCAGACAACACGGATCTTTATTGCTTCCGTTCTCCGGAAGATCCTAACCGGATCATCATCATGGCCAACTACATACCGTTGGAGCTGCCCATGGGTGGTCCTAACTACAACACTTTTGGCCAGGATATCAATTATGAGATCCACATTAAAAACAATGCAGCTACAACGGGTGATGATATCACCTACCGGTTTAAGTTCGAAGCGGTTAATGAAGATCCAACAACCTTCTTTAACATACGGCTCGCGCAGCAAAACATCAAGACCACTTATAAATGCCTGAAAAGCACAGCAGGTGGTGCATTTCAAAAGATTGCTGAAGGACCTGTTCCGCCCAATAACATCGGTCCGCGCTCCATTGAAGATCCTGTAGTGGGTTTAGGAACAAATTATGATCAGCTGATTAGTGATGCCATCACAACGGCCGACGATGGTTCGCAGATCTACTGCGGTCCTGCTGATGATCCTTTTTTTGTTGACCTCGGCGGTATTTTTGATCTCGGACAAACGCGCAACGGAGGAACAGGAGCTGATGCGGCACGTGACGGTATAGCAGGCCGCAATGTGCATGTGATTGCCATGAGCATTCCTATAAACAAACTGCAAAAAGACGGTAAGAGCGTGCAGCAGGCCGCCAATATTCTCGACGGTGATTATGTCATCGGTGTATGGGCTTCTGCAAGCCGTAAGAAGGTGAAGACACTCGATGGCGAAGGCGGTGCCGTAAGCACTGGAAAATATGTGCAGGTTTCGCGCCTTGGCATGCCTTTGACCAATGAAGCAGTAATACCAATCGGTAAAAAAGATCTATGGAACTGGACGACGCCTTACAATGATGCCCAGTTCGAACAGTATTTTACCAATCCTGAGCTGGCGCTTTATATGGACGATGCTTTGTTTGGAACTGCTGTGCCGGCATTCTCGCCACTGCGCATTCAAAAGGCATCTCAAACTGTATTGGGCAACGTGAATTTCGGAAACGGAAATGACGGCCTTTATGTATTGTATGGAAATGCCGCCACAACAGGAACAGCATTGGATCCTGCGATTTTTGGCGGATACCTCTTGCGCGATAACGAGCCACGTTCTGTTGACATTCTGCCTATCTTCTATACCGGTGTTCCGAACCTTGCTCCTTATCAGCTGGCAGTAGGCAAGCCGGATGGCAATCCGCTGGCACCTGGCAAACCATTCGTCAACAATTTCCTGCCGACATTCGGTGATATGCTTCGCCTGAACATGGCTGTGCCGGTCACACCACGTGATGATCCCAAATTCAGTTCTGAAGGCCTGATACAGGCGGCGGTTTTGGGTTTAACAGATCCTGCATACAATGGAACAACAGATCTGCAATTCATTCCTAACATGGATGGCTTTCCTAACGGAAGAAGGCTGGAAGATGATGTTACCCGTATCGAACTGCAGGCGGTAGGTGGTGTAGCACTCGCAGCGATCGGTCTCTGGTATGATGATCATACTATCGGAACAGGCCAAAGTCCTGTAACGCAAGACCTGTTGGATGTGCTGACCTATTCCACCGGTGTGGAATCCAATGACGCACCATTCAAAACATCATTCCCCTTCGTGGCCAGTCCGTGGAACGGATACGACTATCATTACAACTACACGTACTAATCACTTTTGTCAACTACCACAAAATAAACAGACATGAAATCAATCATAAAAATTGCTGCTAAAGCGGTGCTTGTGACCGGTGTCATCGGGGCTTTACTGTATTTCTCCTCCAGGCATACAGATCTTGAAGCATCGAGCCACCGCGAAGCGCCGATGATTGCCAATGATCCATTGGCCGACAATACCGACCTGTATGCATTCAGGAGCCCTGATGATCCGAATTACATCACTATCATTGCCGGTTATGTTCCGCTGGAGCTGCCGCAGGGAGGGCCAAACTACAATTCATTCGGTACTGATGTCTCCTACGAGATTCATATCAAGAATGATGCATCAACTACGGGCGACGACATCAGATACCAGTTTCGTTTCCGCAAGGTAAATGAAGATCCTTCCACGTTCTTCAACATCCGCCTGGGAGCACAGAACCTGAAGACAACATATTCCTGTTATAAAACGGAAAATGGAATTTCAAAAAATATTGTTGCCAATGGAACAGTGCCGCCGCCGAATATCGGGCCGCGTTCTATAGAAGATCCAACACTGGGATTAGGAAGCACGTACGAACAATTATACACTTCAGCGGTGACAACAGCTACGGGTTCGGGTGGTGAAATCATCTATTGCGGGCCGGCTGATGATCCGTTCTTTGTTGATCTTGGCGGTGTGTTTGATCTCGGGCAGACCCGTGCAGGCGGTACCGGCGTGAATGCACCGGTTGATGCGGTTGCCTGCCATAATGTGCATGTTATTGCCATGAAGATTCCGATTTCCACCCTACAAAAGGACGGTAAAAATGTGAGCCAGGCGGCGAATATACTGGACGGTGATTTTGTCATAGGCGTATGGGCTTCAGCCAGCCGTAAGAAGATCACTACACTCAAGTCCAACGGGTCCACGGTATCCATATCAGGACAAGCGCCATTTGTTCAGGTATCGCGTTTAGGCATGCCTTTGACCAATGAAGCCGTGATTCCGATCGGTGACAAGGATAAATGGAATGCTGCTTCACCTTATGACGATGCAGACTTTGAGTCATACTTCTGCAATCCCGAATTGGGCCTGTACATGGATGATGATCTGTTTGGCGGTGCCGTGCCCGGACTGGCTCCTTTGCGCATTCAGAAAGCTTCGCAAACGGTATTAGGCAATGTTGACTTCACCAATGGTGCTGACGGATTATTTGTACTGTATGGCAATGCTGCCACAACGGGAACAGCGTTGGATCCGAATATTTTTGGCGGTTATCTGCTTCGCAAAGGTCAGCCAAGATCAGTTGATTTGTTACCGATCTTCTACACCGGCGTTCCGAACCTGGCACCGTATCAGCTGGCAGTCGGCAAACCTGACGGCAATCCACTGGCGCCCGGCAAGCCATTTGTGAATAATTTCCTGCCAACGTTTGGTGATATGTTGCGGCTGAACATGGCGGTTCCTCCCACACCGCGCGATGATCCTCAGTTCAGTTCAGAAGGTTTGATTCAGGCGGCAGTACTTGGATTAACTGATCCGGCATACAATACATCTACGGCCCTTCAGTTTATTCCCAACATGGACGGATTCCCGAATGGAAGGAGACTGGAGGATGATGTTACACGCATCGAGTTACAGGCAGTAAGCGGTGTAGCACTTGCGGCTATCGGACTCTGGTACGATGATCATACGATTGGCACCGGGCAGAGTCCTGTTACCACTGACTTGCTGGATGTGCTCACCTATACTACAGGTGTTGAGAAGAATGATACGGCATTTCGCACAGCATTCCCATATGTGCAGGTACCATGGAGTGGTTATGGAAAATGCAGTGGGCCTGCCGGTGTTTACCTGACCGGTATGAGGACAGGAGGTTTGGATATCGGAGCGCCTGAAATGGTGGCCGTGCAAAATTATCCGAATCCGTTTACGGAAGTAACCAACTTCAAATACCGTTTATCCACTGATGCCCGCGTAACAATACGCATCATTGACCTCACCGGTAAATTCATTGCTACGGTTGAAGATCAACCAAAGAAAACAGGCAGTTATGAAGTAAGCTGGCATGTTCCTTCCGGCCTGCCTACCGGAGTATACATTGCCACGGTTGCTTACAATGGAATCATTAATGCTACCATGAAAATCAATCATGTGAAGTAACTCACCGTGGTATCTTGCAAAAAACCGGATGAGCTGAATTTTCAGCCATCCGGTTTTTTTTACATAACATTAACCAGGATACTTTATGTCTGACAAAGATTAAGGCATGCGTTACAAAGGAAAAATTCCCCTTGATGATGATGCAAAACTGCCGTGGCAATATAGATTAGCAGACAAGGGAATTGATTTATAATTGATCAGCAGATTGCAACGTGGAAGAAAACCATTGATCATTCTCAATACGATATGCTGGTTTACTTTTCCTGCATAAAGCAGGTTTCTATTGCAACACTATTTTCTTCACCAGTGTTTGATTTTCATCTCTCACCTGCACCACGTAAATTCCTTTGGCAAAACCATTAAGATCCAGTATTGTCTTCTGCCCGTTCCAGTTCAGCTCTTTCACCAAATGACCCATCACATCGAACACAGAAACCCTGAAATCTTTATCAGGATGATTAGCGCCGGTGATAATGAATGTGCCATTCGACGGATTAGGATACAAGGCGAAATCAAAATTTTTGATTTCACCGGCAGTTGTTATCCCTGAAGGATCATCAAACCAGGTAATGAGGTTACAGTTAACATCCAGTGTGGGATTGAATCCATCATCGCAATTGGAGCAGGTGGTGCCTGTCACGCAATTCGGGTTATCCGGATGGCATTGATCCACATACGTTGAGAGAAATTTATAGCCAAGACTTACATTGGATGTTGCGATATAAGGCGTCATATCAAAATCAAAATAACGTGCGATGGAACCCGGGCACCATCCGGCGCGGCTGTAAGTCCAGGTACCGTTTTGCGGCGAGCAATCATCGGGATTAGGATTGCAGGTTGTCCAGTTATGCTGCGAGAAAGCATTGCTGCCATTCACCTGGATATCATGCGTGGCATTATAGAATTCAGCTGCATTGCCGGTATTCAATGTGCCCCAGCCATGGCCGGTGCTTACGAGTTTGAGCGTGGACGCGACGGTAAGCGGAGGATAGGTAAAATTGAAATCAGGAACAGGTTGAAGATTTGCATAATCACCAAACGGATAGATTTCTTTCCACACCTGCGTTACTTTGCTATAGTTATGAGGAGGAGCACCTTCTTTGAAATCAAATTTCAATTCATACAGATATCCATTGGTAAGTGTAAGGCAATTTGCCCTGAACGTAACCTTGCCTTGCAGCAATGACATATAATCAGCCAGATTAATGCTGTGTGAACAGGGAACGCCATAGGGCGTGATGTAACGGATTATCTCGAACCATTCGCCTTCATGACTCATGACGTCTACGCTGGCAACACGGTCCCATGGATCACAGCCACCGGTCGGACAGGTAACGGACAGCGTTGCAATAATTGTATCGAATGCGCCAACATAGGAGGGAAGATTTCCGGTCGCAATCAGTGAAGGTGTGCCTGAATCAAGCCACAGCCCGTTAAAGGCAGCAACATTATTGATATCTGCAACGCCTTGTACTACCGTGGCATCCACGTTTTGCGTATAGACGGCACCAAAGTTACTGGTGGCTTCAATTTTAATGGTGTAGTTTCCATAGGCCGGCGGTGTCCACCAGGCGGTGAAGTGGTTGCCCGGATGACTGGCAGCGGGAAAAGATTGTCCGTTGATAATAAACTGCACGCTCTGCACCGAAAAGAGTGGTGTATCAGGTATCGTTACCATGGCAGCGAGTTGCATGGCAGCCAGCTGCGGCATATAGATGCTGGAAGCGGCAACCGGGTTGAGTGCATCCACAACGGGAACGTTTAATGCAGGATCCACGACGGCGAATGCATTGGTCACCGGCGCTGCAGGATCATACGTTCCATTGCCGGGTTGATCGGCCTGCACTACAACGGTGCCCGGAGTGCTTGTCAGTGTCACTACATTTCCGTTTATCGTTGCCGGCCCTGAGATAACTGAGTAACTGATGGGTAAGCCGGACGTAACGGTGGCATTCAGTTCGAATGGAGGATCTGTTGTGAGTTTGGTGCCAATGGGAGGGAAGGAGATAGACTGAAAAGAAGGATTGAGTGTGCCATTGAAATTTGATGTGGCGCCGGTGAGTGCAAAGTTCAGCAGGTCGCCGTCATACGTTGGCGAATTCACTTCGGTGAGCAACTCGCTGATGCCCGTATTGTCGGCGCCGGGTACTCCCTGGTTGAATTTATAATACATCTGCAGGTTTGGTTCAGTGCCGGTGAGTTCATTAGTCATCAAATCCTGTATCTCCGACTGTGAGAGCGCCTTGTTCCAGACTGACACTTCATCAATGTGCCCGTTATAATTGAAGTTGAAACCGCTCAGAATACTTTTACCGATAGCGAAGGGTGTAGTGGTGTTGGTAATGCTTCCTGATGCAGCGCTGCTTCCGGAAGGATTGCCATTCACATACAGTGTCAGTTGTGAGCCGTTGTAAACCCAGGCAAAATGCTGCCATACCTGCGGAACGGTGGTAAAGTTGGGCGCAACATACTCGTATAATGTGTTCGATGAATTGATAAACCGGCATTCGATGGAGCCATTATTCAGCTGAATCATATAAAATCCGCAGGAAGTGGCACGGAAGCCCATCATACCCTGACCATAGCCGAGGGCATTATCATAAAACCAGCCTGTCATAGTGATACCTGAAGAACCGGCGATTGCAGTTGAACCATTCGTCACGCTCACGTAATCATCCACACCATCGAAATCGAGGTATTGATTGGATTGTGCCTGCAGCTTGAATGGCAAAAGGAAAAAAGAGATGAAGACGAGGGAAAGAAACGCAGTGTAACTTTTTTTCATAGGATGGCTTATGCTTTCTGTTAGCGAATGAAAGTAAATGTAGCATGAAAATCCCGAATCTGTGAAAGCCGGGGCAGTGAATTGAGTTTGGTGATCTGTCGCGGCAAAAGGAGTTCGATAGTCAATGGTCAATGGTCAATATTCAATATTCAATATTCAATATTCAATATTCAATATTCAATATTCAATAGTAGATAGCCGATAGCCGATAATGACCAGTCTATTATGTGAATGTGACAACCAATACTTAATGTTAAGATTCGGATACTCTGTTTCAGTTTTCGTGAAACACACCATTATCCACCCAGAAATAGGTCCAGGTACCACCGGAAGCGGTTGACCAGTCGCTCAGATCGAATGATCCGTTGCCATTCACCTCATTTTCAATTTTATAAACTTTAACGGCCTGGTTGTTCCTGTTCCAGGTTAATTTGGTATTGGGAATACATATTTCAGGTCCAAGGTCTGAGGGCTGCATGAAGAAGGCAGTTCCATTGTTATAACCAAACACGGTGGCTATATTATTGGCATCAATACAAACAGCGGTTTTCTCTTCGCAGGCAATGGCTTTGGCATTCATGTTCCAGTCCTGCATCATGCGCGCAAGAAATGTTGTTGTTCTACCGCGGCGATCAGGGTTATCAAAATGAGTATCAGTGATAGTTTGTGATAGGATGGGAATACTGATGAAGTCATCTTTTCCCAGTGCGACTTTCTGATTATAGGGATTGTTCAGTGCCTGTGAAGAAGTAACCGTGCCGTATTGCGCGGAGAAATAAACATTGCCCAGTATGGCACAACCTGCGCTCGTTCCTCCAACCGGCACATGCTTCGTATTGATCAGGTAGTTGATAGCATCTTCCACCTTTGTATTTTTCCAATACTTCACATAATCCCACTGATCACCGCCGGCAATAAAAAGTGCCTCCGCATTTTTGATTTTCTTTTCAATATTGGCCTTGTTGGCTTTGTTTACGGAATTGATGATGATGGTCTCAACGGAGTTCACATTGCCAAGCCCGTAAATGTAGCTGTCGTATGCATTCGTGCCTGTGGCACGTATCACCACAAAGTCGCCTCCGCCACAGCGGTCGATCATCCATTTAAATGCCTCATCCACATCGGTTCCTCCGCCCATCAGCACAAAGCCTGATTCGGTGACTGTCTGCACATCGCCATTATCTCCGATCAGTGAAGTCTGGTCACCATCTTTTTCCTCTGTGATTGAATTGCCAGCTGCCGGCAGCGGCTGCTCAGCTTTATTACAACTGAACATGAAAGCAAGCAGGAACAGGAGCAGGAAAGATTTGCTGTGTGTTGTGAAAGTGCCTTGTAAACTGGTTTTCTTAATTGACTTCATCATGGTGCTGTTATAGTTTTTGTTGATTCACGAAGTGGCCAAAGTTATTCAATATCGGATTATGAAAAAAAATATCGGGAGATAGAAGATTAGGGTTCTGGTTCGGTGATTAGCCGCTGTTAATCATTCATGATCAAATTTTTTGCCGCCGGTTAGAACGGGCGGCAAAGGATAACGGAGTGGCCTGGCGGTGATGCGCTGCTTCTTTTGAATTTGTCAATGGTGGAAATTGATCACTCAATATTCAATATTCAATTCGATCAACTTGATTCCCGGATGATTGAAGATCATTCAAGAAACGATGTTCCGATTAGCTATACCGTTATCCCTTGCCATTGAATTTATTCAACGGCAAAAAACGGAGTGGCTTGGAGGTGATGTGATACAAGAATGAAAAGGTTCACTGATGGGTATCAACTTGCTCAATAATCAAAATTGAGAATTCAATTTACAAGACACCCTAATGATACATGACTTAAAAATAATTTGACCGTATAAGACAGCAAAGAAATAGCAGCCGGTACATTCTTTATTTCATCCACCAGACCTTTGCATCCTGGTCATCGCCTGACGCGCCAATGGCGTTCATCCAGTTATCCTGGTTGTAGGCTACTTCGGAAGGTGGAATCGGGAAGCGGTAAACATCACTGGCCGATCCTTCATACGGTGTCAGTCCCGTTCTTCTTGCCAAGGCAAATGCTTCCTGCGGCTGGCGGAAGAAATCAATCCAGCTTTGCGCATATATTTCCCTCAGCTGCACTTCTTCGCTGCCGGTGAAGAAGTCAACATTATTTTGTACGGATATGAAATCAAGATTAGCAGGCACTGTGATGTTAGCGGAAAACAGCGTGCCCGGTGGCAGGTGCGAATTGTTCATCACCGTCTGCCAGAAATTGAGCGAGAACTGTATGCCATCAAGGAAAGCCGAACCCGCCATGCCCTGATCCTTTGCCACGCCAATACCCAGAAGGAAGGCTTCAGCACGGATGAAGATTACTTCTGCTCCGGTTATCAATATGTCAGGCTGATAATCCATATCACGGCAGAGATAATAATTGACCGGTGAATAAAGGCAGTCGGAACCTTTGATGGTGTAGTTGATGTCGCGATGATATTCATAAGGAATGCCGCCATCCGGCGTTGCAGCCGGCGGGTCGTTGGGAAATGCCATCCAGCCATTGTTGTTATTAGTCTCAAAAAAATAATAGGCCCGTGGATCGAAGATGCCACTGCCATCGGTGCTGTCGTGGCTGGATAACTGATGCCACATCGTTGTTCCCATCCGCACATCTTTCGATTGGTTGAAGGACCATCCCTTGCTTTCATTGCGATAGCCCAGCCGGTAAGGATATAATGCTGCACATTCACCGGCATCATTGTTCAGTTGTCCGAATTCATTCAGTCCGAATACAGGCCGCT
This sequence comes from Chitinophagales bacterium, assembly GCA_019694975.1. Taxonomy (NCBI): domain Bacteria; kingdom Pseudomonadati; phylum Bacteroidota; class Chitinophagia; order Chitinophagales; species Chitinophagales bacterium. The sequence continues at coordinate 220,046 of JAIBAY010000005.1, read as the reverse complement.
GATTATCAAAAATATCTTTGATGATAGTTCCCGCCAATACCGGTTCTTTATTTACCATGCGCATCGCATAACGCAGCCGCAGCGAGTTGGCAAACTTTTGCCATTTGCCAAGGTCGCCGAAAAACAAGTTGTCGAAGTTTTTAAAAGTTAGTATCGGTTCTTTTGCAGTGGCAGCGGGATCAATATGATTTGCTGCCCATTCCAATTCTTTCAGCAAGTTTTTATAAATGGATTCCTGCGTATCAAACTTCGGATGCAGCCTTGTTACATCCTGGAAACCAAAACCGGCATCAGAAAAAGGAATGTCGCCGAAGAGGTCGGTGACCTTGAAGGTTTTATAAGCGAGGATGATCTTTTCCATCGCCATCATATTTTTCACTTCAGCCGCAGCAGTATCGAGCGATTGAAACCGTTTTTCAAGCTCACGCAGATTCGGCAGCATGGTGTAATAGTTGTCCCATATTTCTTCCGTTCCAAGCGTGTAATTATTCCACCGCACCTGAGGCAGCGCCACCAGCTGCGTCTCTTTATACAATACGGAAATGTTTACATACAGCTGCTCATTCCATCCCGACTGAAGTGAGCTGATGACTGCGTTGAACAGTGCGCCATCGCTTGCCGTGTTAAAGCCATTGGGATTTTTATTGATCTCATCAAAATCTTTTCTGCAGGAAGAGCTGAAGACCACCGCTATCAGCATAAGGTAAATAAAATGCTTATGCAACATGACAAATGCATATTGCAAGCGGTTTTTACGAATGTGAACAGGTGTCTGCATCTTTCTGTTTAAAACCCAGCGTTGAGTGAAAATGAAAACGACCGCACACCGGGCAATGAAGCCCATTCAAATCCCTGTGCATCACCTGCACCCATGATGCCTTCGGGATTGATATGGTCGGGTAGTGTATTGTAAATATAAAACAGGTCGCGCCCTGTCACCGAAACAGACAACTCACGGAAGATTTTCAGCTTTTTGACAGCGCTGGCAGGAAGGCTGTACGATAAGCTCACTTCGCGAAACTTGACCCACGTATCTTCCACAATGCCCGGCGTTGACAGGAAATGTCCCCATCCGCCGGCATTCGGCATGTATTTGTAGTAATAATGAACCACCGTTTCATTGGGTGTGCCGTCTTCATGCACACCCGGAAGGATTACACCCGAATTGCTTTCATTGCCTTCGGTATCTGTAAACGGAAGTGCATCTCCGTCGCGCTCAGTGAGTGTTGCAGGACTTTGCCCCGTCTGCAAACCGATGACATAGGAACCGCAGTAGATATCTCCGCCCCACTTGGTATCTATCAGTGTGCGCAAAGTGAAATTCTTATACCGGAATTCGGTGGTCCAACCCGCAAGAAAGTCCGGTGCAGCATTCCCGATAGGAACACGCGTATCGGTGATCTCATATTTTTTTCCATCATCACTCACTACAGGCTGACCATTTTTATACACGTAGTCCCATCCGAGGATGGTTCCAAAATCATCTCCTGCATGCAATGCCATCTGTGGACCGTTTTCACCCCAGATGTCGGCAAGAATGTATGTGTCGGCAAAATCACCGAGGCTGACTACTTTATTCCTGTTTCTGGAAATATTCAATCCTGTTTTCACGGCTACATGATTTTGCTGCAACACCGTAGCGCTAAGCGTGACTTCCCATCCCCGGTTACTGAGTACGCCTTCGTTAATAGATACCAGCGGTGCACCGGAGGAAGCGGGCAACGGAAGGGAGATGATCTGATCGAAGCAGTATTTGTAGTAATAGGTAAAGTCCAGCGTGATACGATCGTTGTTGAAGCCGAGGCTGGTGCCGGCTTCATAAGAATTCACCCTTTGTGGTTTTAGCGCTACAGGAGGAATGGTTCCCGGATACAAGGAGTACTGATCTCCGCCCCACAAACCGGTGGTGTAATAAAATTCAGTGAGGTAGGGATCGGTATCGGTAGCAGTTTGTGCGGCACCCATCCTTATCTTAAAGAAGCTGAGCCAGTCATTCCTAAAGTTGAATGCATCGGATGCTATAAAACTGACGGAGATGCCCGGATAAAAATATGAGTTGGCATTTTCCGGCAGCGTGGACGACCAATCATTGCGGCCCGTGAGTTCTGCAAAAAGGAAATTTTTGTAGGATAGATTCAGAAATGCATAGAGTGAGTTGATTCGTTTCCTGTAAAAGGTTGCCTGAGGAATGAGCGATGCCGGATCATCTCCTTTGCTGATGACGATGGTGTTGCCGTCAGCATCCTGTCCGTATACAGTTGGCGTATAATTGGAGAGGCTATACCAGTTGGGGAAATACCATGTTCCTGAATGCGCACTTTGGTTACGCATATTCCGGTCCCAGCTGGAGCCGCCGAAATTGACGGAGGCATTAATACCGGAGTTGAAGATCTTATTCCTTGTTGCCGTCAGCAGAAACTCATTGTTATAACTCCGGTCGCGTTGCTGTGTTACGGCATAATATCCGCCTAAGAGACCAATCAGATCGGCAGGTTTATTTTTCTGTTCAAACTCATCACCCGTATAATCAATACCAGTGCGGCCGGTAAAAGAGAGCCAATCAGTAATGGCATAGTTAAGGGTGAGGCCGCCGGTCAGCTTAATCCGGTCAAGCGTTGTATTGTTATTATAATAATTCCACCAGAGGTACTGATCGATATACAAATACGGATACCCTTCGAGCGGATCGCGTGTTCCGTCGGGCAGTGTGTAATGGCTGAGGTCTTCACCCAGGTAACTTCGAGGCCATGAATACAATAGTCCTTTGCTGAATGAACTGGGATCTTCACCCAGCATAGGGCTGTTCAGCCGGTGATAATCAGTATAAGCTGCCGATAAACCCAGGCTGATACGGTCAGAAACCTTCAGGTTGGAATTGGTGCTCAGGGTGGTTTGGTTGTAATTGCTGTTGTAAACTATTGGGCTATTATCGGTGCGGGTAAGTGAAACCCGGAGTGAGCCAGCTTCGCCTGCACCTTCTACTGACAGATTGTGTGTTGCCGTATGGCCGGTTCGGAAGGGAATCTGCAGGTTTTCCGGCTGTGGTGACCATGGGCGCATCACACTGTCCCACCATAGTATCATCTGGCCGTTATAAGCGGGTCCCCAGGAAACAGCTGATCCGGGATAACCGAATTCCGCATCGGTTGATAAAGATGGTAACATTGGAGTGCCATCGGAACTATAGGTGAAATCAGGTGCAGTGTACAGCGTGGAAGGCGCGCCTCCACCATAAGTATTTTGCACGTCGCGGTAGCGGTATGGATCCGAAATTTTATAGGAAAGGTTATAAGAAATACCAAGTCCTTTTTGCTGCCTGCCTTTTTTAGTGGTGATCAGCACCACGCCATTGGCTCCCCTTGAGCCATACAATGCTGAAGCCGCACCGCCTTTCAGTATTTGTATGTCTTCCACATCTTCCATATTGATGTTGTTGATGGCGGAACCCCAGTCACGGCCCCTTCCTACATCCACCATTCCGGGATCGTTGCTGATGGGAATACCATCTACCACGATCAATGGCTGATTATTGCCACCGATACTGTTGTTGCCGCGGATGGTGATGCGTGTGGTTCCGCCGTCCACACCGTCGGGGTTAGCTATCTGAACGCCTGCGGCTTTGCCGGTGAGCGCGTTGAGGACGTTTGGCGAATTGGATTGCCTGATTTCGTCGCCGCTGACTTTTTCAGTGGAGTAGCCGAGCTCGCGTTTTTGCCGGTTCAGTGCAAGCGCTGTTACCACCACTTCATCAAGTTCTGAATTGGGTTGCAGGGTGACATTTACAACATTTTGTGTTCCCGCAATTATTTCCCGTGTCGCATATCCGACAAAACTGAAAAGGATGGTATCGCCTGCCATAACCCGGCGGAGCGTGTATTTACCATCAGCGTCGGAGTTCACTGCATTGGTGGTGCCCTTTACTACTATGGTGACGAAAGAAAGTGGTTGTCCGTTTTCTGCAGAAGTAACAGTGCCGGTAATGTCTGATACCTGTGAAAAGGCGTAACCGGCACCAAACAGCAGCAAGAGGGCAATTAGTGGTAGAATTTTTCCCATCACGCGAAGGTTACTTTACTTTTTTGAGGCTGGTTCAAGGTAGAATAATTGTAAGTTATCTCAAAATATCAGGGTAAAGGGACCTGGTGTTCCTTTCATTATTGTTTTTTAAAGAAAACAAAGAAGAAAAATCAGGTTAAGGCCGAAAATAGTTGACTTTTCATCCCCGTAAAATATTTTTCAGTTTTTTAAATCGCAGTGCATCCGGATTTCGTATCTCCCTTTGCCTGTCGGCAAAAAAACTTTCCACTCAAAAAAATATACCATGGAGTTGATAAAAAAAAACTTTTACATAATCTCTGCGATTATTCTCATCCTTTTTGTAGGAGTAATTGTTGCCTTTCGTAAAGAGGAGCCGGATGTGCTGCCACTTAAGAACCGTATCGGCGGCACTTCTATGGGCAATGAATGGTTGAACACCAAAGCTGCCATTGAAGGATTACTGGAAAAGATCCGTAAGAACCCCGATGACGCCAGGTCAAAAATTCAGCTTGCACAGGCATATATTCAGGAAGCCCGTGTGACGGGAGATTATAACTATTACGATATGGCCTGTATCAAACTCCTGAACGGTTTGATCAGCAATGATCCGAAAAATTATGAAGCCCTGGCCACTCTGGCGACAGTGTACCTGTCGCAGCATCATTTTCAGCAAGGCCTCGATATGGGTAAAGCAGCGCAGCGCATCAACCCGCATGCGGCATTTGTGTATGGTGTGCTGACCGACGGATACGTAGAGCTTGGAAAGTATGACAGTGCAGTGTACATGGCAGATTCCATGTGTGCCATCAGGCCTGATTTGCGTTCCTATTCGAGGATTTCATATCTCCGTGAAATTTTTGGCGATGTCCCGGGTGCCATAGAGGTGATGAAGATGGCGGTAGATGCCGGAGTGCCGGGCCTGGAACAAACAGAATGGGTGCGTGTGTACCTCGGAAGATTATATGAGATCAATGGCAAGATTGATACAGCTGAAATGTATTACAAGGCAGCCAATAAGCTGCGTCCTAATTATGCCTATGCGATTGCCGCTTTGGGACGGGTGGAACAGGCCAGAAAAAACTACAGTAATGCTATCATGTACTTTGAACAGGCCGCTTCACTGGTGAAGGACTATGCATTTGGTGATGAACTGATGGATCTGTACAGGCTGACAGGACAAACTGAAAAGGCCGATTCGATAGGTAAGGAGACGATCAAACTGTTGAAGCAACATGCAAATTCCAATGATGAAAACGGCGATGCCGGCCACTATGCAGATAAGGAGCTGGCCACTGTTTACCTTAAAATGAATGATAAAGATGCGGCATTGAAACATGCTATGGCCGAATACAAGCGCCGCCCTGACAATATTGAGGTGAATGAGCTTATGGCATGGATCTATTATAAGCGTGGTGACAGCGCTGCAGGCATTCCGTATTTAGAAAAAGCAATGCGCACTGGTTCACGGAATCCGGTGCTGCTCTGTAGAGCAGGCCTGATCTATTGTAAAAATAATCAGTATGAGAAAGGCAAGACACTGCTGCAGCAGGCATTTGAGATCAATCCTTATCTTGCCGGAGACCTTGCGGAGGAAGCAAGTGCATTGATTACACTGCCGGCCACGAAACAGGAAGGCGGGGCTGCAACTTTAGTGATGTAGGAAATTAAATCAACCTGGAATGACGCAATTTTACCGGCAAACAGCATGAAAAATTCCGTAGCGGCAATTAGCATAAAGGCCACCTTGCTTACAGTGGCTATCGTAATGGCAGGCGGTGCGGCTGTTTATGCTCATTCGATGAATTATGATTTCAGCAAGATGTCGAGAACTGATATCGGGCTGGCGTATCTGCTACTGGGCTTCCGGCACATTATTCCGGCTGGAGCAGATCATATGCTTTTTATTCTCAGCATCTTTTTACTCTCAAGCAACCTTACTAAGGTGATATGGCAGGCCACCGCATTTACCATTGCGCATTCCATAACGCTCGGATTGGCGATGTATGGACTAATCACACCACCTTCCGCTATTGTTGAGCCGGTAATAGCTTTATCCATTGTATTGGTGGCTTTTGAAAATATCATCACTGCAGAGTTACATCCATGGCGCATCTTTATCATATTCCTTTTCGGACTCGTGCACGGTATGGGTTTCGCCAGTGTGCTAATCGGGCTGGGACTGCCACAAAAGGAATTCCTGACCGGGCTCATCACTTTCAATATCGGGGTTGAGCTGGGGCAGATTACCATTATTCTACTTGCTTATTTTTTATTCGGTAAATGGTTTGGCCAGTATCCCTGGTACCGGAAAAGAATTGTTATACCACTTTCCTGTTGCATCGCTGTCATTGCTATGTATTGGACAGTGGAAAGATTATCCGGCACCATTGGTTAGGTATATGCCGATATGATGGTATTGACCATCTGTCAATCAACCATTTCTCTCTAAAAGGCAACCTTACATCTGACGGTCACATTTTTTTTAATTATTTTGAAGTCAAATCACAGCTATGAATAAATGCGTACTCTTTGCTTTATTGTTCAATATTGCACTGCCGGGCTATGCGCAATTCCGATACATCTCACCGCAACCCGGTTCAATCTACCAACACCCCGAGCGTAATATCATTTTACGCGATGGTCGTGAGATAGATGAAGTTTCCATTCAACAGCCGGCACTTTTTAAGATCTCAGGTTCGCGGAGCGGATATCATGAAGTGAACTGCCGGCTTTCTGATGATGGTAAAACTATTTTAATACAGCCTGTTACACCGTTTTCATTTAATGAGGAGATTACAGTTGACATTTCCAATGGTATCAGGACGCAGGCAGGAGAGGAGTTACAGGGTTTTGTCTTCCGTTTCCATACCTGTCCTGCACCAACTGCGGAAGCCACGCTTGAGTTTGAAAAGTACAGAAAGAAGATGATGGAGGAACTTTCAGGTAGCAGCAGTGAAGACGGCTTGACTGATCCTTCCTTGCAGTCGCCACCACTTGAAATCAACGTGAACACTAATCCTGCACCGGGCGAAGTATTTTTTCATAGCATCAGCCTGACAGGTGCACCGGTGGAACAGGCTGCTATTATGAGCAGCGACGGCCATTTTCTTATGAGAACAGAATCGCAGGTGAAAGGACTGAACTTCGACATCAACCGCAACGGTTATCTCACGCTGTACGATGAAACCACGGCAAGCTACCAGTTGCTGGATTCCAATTATAATGTGATCAATTCATTCCAGGCAGGTAACGGTTATATTACCGATATTCATGAGTTTGTCATTCTCCCTGACGGGCATTCTTTTATCATCGGCCTCGATTATCAAACGGTTGACATGACGGTATATAACCCCAATTACAGTCCGCATGCTACAGTGATAGGAGCGGTATTACAGGAACTTGATGCTTCAAAGAACGTGATCTTTGAGTGGCGCAGCTGGGATTATGTCGATATTCCTGAAGCCCTGCATGAATCGCTCTTCTTCAGTTTTATTGATTATGTGCATGCGAATTCTATAGATATTGATACAGATGGAAATATTTTGCTCTCCTGCCGCCACCTCGACCAGGTAATTAAGATTGACCGGAACACAGGTGATATGATCTGGCGGCTTGGGGGTGTGATGAACCAGTTCACTTTCCTGAATGATACACTTGGCTTCAACTATCAGCACGATGCTCGCAGAATTGCCAATGGTAATATCACATTGTATGATAACGGTAATTATCACCCTGTGAAAACTTCCTTCGCCAAGGAGTACAGGCTGGATGAAGTAAACATGACCGCGTCCAAAGTATGGTCATACACTCATCCTTTCATCAACGGAAAAACGGTGCGCGGCTTTGCAATGGGAAATATGCAACGACTTCCCAATGGCAACACCTTTATCAACTGGGGGTCGATCTATATCGGCAGCGTGCTGGGTAAAGGATCACCTAACCTGACGGAAGTGGACAGTCTTGGCAATATTGTTTGGGAAATGACACTGGATCAAAGCACCAAAGGTGTTATTTACCGCGCACACCGGTATGTATGGGAGCCTTGTGCAAGGCCAACAGAAAATACACTCAAATCAAAAAATATTACTGAAAGCAGTGCGAAACTCACCTGGGGCCATGCAACAAATGCAACCGGCTATACCATTTTTTACAAATCGCTTACCGATTCAGTATGGAGTTCAAAATCGGCTTCAGGAACGAGCAAGGTCCTGAATGATTTGTTGCCGGGCACAGTGTATCAATGGTATATTCAAACCAAGTGTGATACGATACCAACAGTTACATCAGCAACAAGTAAATGGAAGAAATTTACCACACTGCCGCAGAAGAATGCCGCGGTTATTGCGGATGAATCGGATATCCATGTTTACCCGAATCCGGCAAACAGTTATCTGACGATTGATGGGTTAAACGGAATCGATAACCATATCACACTGTTTGATGTCTGGGGCAGAATGGTGCTCGCTTCATGCTCGGTTGCCGGTGAAACATGCACCTTTAATATCAACAACTTGTTACCCGGAATTTATTTCCTGAAGATAGTGCAGGATGAAAAGCAGCTGATTAAAACTGTTGAAATATTGAAACAGTAATCTTTTGTTGGGTCACTTTCCGCAAATATGGGTGCATGGCACTCTCCGCCCGTGAGCGGGATTCATTTAGTCTAGCAGTAGCATGCATGCCTTCAACATGGTTTCGATATTCAACAAAGAGAAGCAATCACAAAACAGGCAATCCATGTAGTCATGCCGAATTTATTTTGGCATCTGTCCATGAACGGAAGAGATCCGGATCCTGGCCAATCGGGACAGGTTGACTCCGGGTATTTTGAGATAGCTTCCAGGACTAACAGGCGCGTTCATGTTTCTGCAGAAGTTTTCTAACTTTCGGCTTAACCTGTCTTTTAACTTTCTAAAATTATACCTGATGAGGAATGCTGCTTTCCTGATTGTGTTGGCTGCTTTTTTTTACAGCCATGCTTCCTTGGCACAATACCAGTTTATTGCGCCGTTACCCGGATCAACGGACCACAACCCCGACAGAAACATCATCATTCGCGATGGCAACCTGATGGATGCTGCGATTGTGAACAGAAAAAACCTCTTTTCCATACACGGTTCACTGAGCGGTATTCATGATTTTGATATCGTGTTGTGCCGGGATCAGCGGACCATCCTGCTCAACCCACTAACTGCTTTTACGGAAGGAGAAACGGTAACAGTGAACATCGGAAACGGATTGCAGCGTTTGGATGGCACTGCCGCGCCGGCTTATACATTTCATTTTTCCATTCACCGTAAATATGATACCGGTGAAATGAGCAGAATCAACGCCGCGAGAGCGGAGCAGTGGGAACAGGAGTTTGGTAATCAAGTCATGGGCACGGGCAATGAGAAATCCGGTGACAATGCAGGCACTTCACTACCGCCATTCTATATTACTACCAATACCAACCCGTCGCCGGGTGAGATATTTTTTCATAACTATAATTTTTACGGGTACGAAACATATCACCATTGTATCATTACCAATAACGGTGATTCCATTTATTCCAGTGGTGCAAATAACATAGGATGGGATTTTAAAATCAATAAGAATGGTTACCTGACGATGTACAGGAATTTTCCGCCAAAGTTTGAGAGTTTTGATTCTTCCTTCATACAAATTGGCAGTTACCTCACTAAAAACGGTTACCTCACGGATATACACGAATTCCAGATATTTCCCGATGGGCACTATTATCTGCAGGCATACTCCAACACCTTTATGGATCTTTCAGTCTATGATCCTTCCTATAATAAAAATGCGCTGATCACCGGTCTCGTGATTCAGAAATTTGATAAGGACAAAAACCTGCTTTTTGAATGGCGCAGCATAGACCATATTCCGGTGATTGAAGCACCGCATGCTTATTTCGGTAATCCCACCATTGATTACGTGCATGGCAATGCCATAGAGGAAGATCTCGATGGCAATATTATCATCTCCTGCCGTCATCTCGACCAGGTGAATAAGCTAGATGTGAATACAGGCAATTTTATCTGGCGGCTGGGTGGTGTAAAGAACGAATTTACTTTATTGAATGATTCCATCTGGTTCACGTATCAGCATGATGTGCGGCAATTGCCCGATGGACACATCACCCTTTTTGACAACGGGAATTTTCATGCAGATCAATGTTCCTATGCGCGAGAGTATGCGCTCGACGTGGTAAACAAAACAGCTACATTGGTATGGTCATATAAACATCCCGACGTCAATGGCAAGCATGTATATGGTTCTGCCCTGGGAAGTGTGCAGCGCCTGAGCAATGGTAATTCATTTATCAACTGGGGTGGTATCTTGCCGGGAAAGGATTTTCCCAATCTTACAGAGGTTACGCCGGAAGGTGAAATCGTATGGGAGATGAAGCTGAAAGATAAATACAATGATGTCATTTACCGTGCTCATAAATATGAATGGAATCCCTGCGCGCGCACGTTGTCATCAAAAATGAAAGCTAAAGATATTACGGCTACATCCGCCAACCTGGAATGGCACGATGCCAATGGTGCCACTGCCTATAAGCTGCAACACCGTGAAGTGGGCACAACCCAATGGTCGAATAAAACCATTGATGACGGAAGCAGTGCAAAATTGTTGAAAAACCTTGAGCCTGCAACAACGTACGAATGGCATGTGCAAACGATTTGCAGTAATGGTGTCACCTCGCCATATACTGACATGGCCACATTCACCACATTACCACAAAAGCAGGCAGCAACTGCATTAACAATAGCTTCAACCGTTTATCCGAACCCTGCGAAGGATGTAGTGCATATTGCACTGGAAGATGGAATACAGCAAAACATATCGGTACAACTGCAGAACCTGTTAGGTGTTGTGCTATATCAGGATGTTTTCATCGCTTCGGTTTCCGGCAACCTGCTTACCCTTCCCGTGAAAGATTTTCCAGCTGGTATTTACTGCCTGCTTTTGAAATCCGGCAACACGGAGTCTGCCATGAAAATCGTTATCGAATAGATCGAAAGGGAAATGACAAATAGCGGTAATGAAAAATGCATCGAAGGAGGATTGGGTTTTCAAGTTGTTTTCTCACTGCACACCGATTATAAACCTTACAAGGCGTGATGAAGCCATGTATTGCTGGCAACCAACGCGGTTTGACAGGCAACTCAGAAAAATCGTGCAGTACTCACGTCATATTCCGGGAGCGGAATGCCCATTGGTTAACCGGTGGCAGGGTGGATGAAGATCATCATCATATTGACCGCTAAAACATTTTGACTGCATGATTGTTTTAAGGCTCGAAGCGGGTAGCATGATGCCGGCAATTTCGAAGATCTTATCTTGCTGTATGATGTTCAATTATTCATTAACATGAAATTTTTTGCTGATTCACACGATGGCCAGCTATCACATCAGGGACTTTGAGGCATTGTCGGGCATAAAGGCGCACACGATACGCATTTGGGAGCAACGCTATGGCCTCCTGAAACCTACGCGTACTGATACCAATATCCGGCAATACAGCGATGATGAACTTTTGATGCTGCTCAATATTTCTTTGCTCAATAGAAACGGGTTTAAGATTTCACAACTGGCGAAGATGCAGCGCAGTGAGATGGAGGAACAGGTAAGAATCATCACTTCCAGCAATTTCGAGCATGTGAACCAGGTAGATGCACTGACGATGGCGATGGTGGAGCTCGATGAGGCGGCTTTTGACAGGATCATCAATATCAATATCGCACAAGCAGGGTTTGAATCAACTATGGAAATGGTCGTCTTTCCCTTCCTGCAAAAGATTGGCATCATGTGGCAGACAGGATCGGTAAATCCGGCACAGGAGCATTTTATTTCGAACCTTGTAAGACAAAAGTTAATTGCAGCCATTGACAGGCTGCAACTGGAAAAGGAGAAGCTGATCAGCAAATCGCTTTTGTTCCTGCCGGAAGGTGAACTGCATGAGTTGGGTTTGCTTTTCCTCAACTATCTGCTGCGCAAAAACAACCATCATGTACTATACCTCGGACAAAATGTACCATTCCGGGATATTGAAAAAGTGGTAACATTATTCCGGCCCAACCAGCTGTTCAGCGTATTCACCAGTTGTCCGGTACCAATGCAACTATCCGCTTACGTGAGTAAGCTGTCGAAACTTCTTCCCAAAGGGCGGATTTATTTGTCCGGCAATCTTTTATTGCGACAAAAGATCAAACTTCCCGCTAACGTTGAGTTGATCAGGGAATGGGCAGCTATAAAATCAGTCATCTCTGCATAATCCCACTGACTGATGTCGTTATTATTTAGGTACCTCCTTCTTCCTGAAAAGTGTTCTCCTTTCAATGATTTAAAGTGAAGCTGTCTCAAGATAGCTGAAGTCATCCTGTCCAGATTGATCAGGATCTCTGCAATTGATTAACAAATGCCGGAATCAATTCAGCATGACCGCATTGATTACCTGTTTTGAGATGGCTTCGGGTTATTCAGTATCCGGACGTTCATATATTACCTATGTCATTGCATACTCTATTGCGCTTAGGTAATTCAATTGTTTGTATTGATAGCAGCCTGCCGGTATGTCATTGAAAGTTTGAATTGTATTCTCAGAACATCCGCAGCAGGCGTAATTTGTCTGGTGGTACATTGAACCTTACTGCAGAGATGAAGCGATATTGAGCGGACGGTTTATTAAACTGCAACCATTTGCAAAATGTGTAAGCAATTTATATAAAAAATAAACAAAAAAGGAGAGCATGTTTCACTCCGGATATCGGCTATGCAGTTTTTTTATTGACCGTTTTGTGACGGATTGCTGGTGAATTTATAAGGATACTGGCATGGTCATTGAACAATAAGGAGTAGTCTCCAAAGATTGCATAAAATAAATGTTTAAGAAAAAGATTGAAAAGATAAACAAATATTGTAGCTTTGTCCGGTCAATAATTGTTAATGTCTAACTCTTGCAGTTATGTCAACATTGGAATTTAATAACCAGGTGGAGCAATCTTCACAATCGCTCTATGCTTTTGCATTCAGCCTTACACGTGACATCGAAGATGCCAAAGACCTTATCCAGGAAACAGTTTACCGTGCCTTGCTGAACCGCGATAAATTCAGGATTGGCACTAACCTGAAGGCATGGCTGTACACCATCATGCGTAACATATTCATCAATAACTACCGTCGCAATCAGAAGCGGCCGACGCTGACAGATTCCGACGCGAATGAATTTGTGGTGAATAACCGGGCAGTTACGACCGTGAATGGCGGAGAGGTGAGGCTTGGTATGCAGGAGATAGAAAAGGCCATAGCAGATATTGATGAAAGTATCAGCGTTCCTTTTCTGATGTACTATGAGGGTTACAAATACAATGAAATTGCAGATCATCTCTCCATACCATTAGGCACTGTAAAGAGCAGAATATTTTTTGCGCGCAAAGAGCTGCAAAGAAGACTTCGTCGGCACTAACAACAGCCGTGTGTGGCGCTATCTGTTCCATTGAAGGTAAGAGAGGATCAGCAGAAAGAATAGGAATGATAGCATACGGCCGCTCCTTGCCGCTGTAACTGGTATTTATTAATATGCTTCGCTGATTTCATCCCCACCTTAACAGAAGGAATTGCTTACCGGCTAATCAATTAGGTATATCTGTTGTTTCTGTCTATTTTTTCAAAAAATTACAAATGCATCCGTTGTTGCCATTGGCAGTAGCCATTGCTCCGGGCATCGCTATTGCAATCTTTGTATACAGCAAGGATAAATATGACCGTGAACCCAGGAAACTGCTCATCATATCTTTTCTGATGGGCATGACGGCGACTATACCTGCCATCCTGATGGAGCAAGCCGGAAGCTCCTGGTTACCACTTATTGATTCAACGCAGCGGACAGCATTGCTGGCCTTTGTAGTGGTGGGTGGCAGCGAAGAGCTGATGAAATATTTAATACTGGTTGCATATGCCTACAGGCGAAAGGAATTCAATGAACCATTCGATGGAATAACCTATTCTGTAATGATCAGTATGGGGTTCGCCACACTGGAAAATATATTTTACGTCAGTCAGTATGGAATGGGAAATGCATTGCTGCGGATGTTCACCGCTGTGCCCGCCCATGCCACATTCGGTGTGATCATGGGCTATTATGTCGGGCTTGCCAAATTCAGGAAGGGTTCGTTCTTACTGTTGTTGCAAGGATTCCTGTTTGCAGCACTCATGCATGGCGCGTATGATTTTTTTCTCATGGCTGACAATATTCCGCTGATTGCCGGCGGAGCAATCGTTTCGCTGATACTCGGCATCCGTTATTCATTATTGGCCATCCGGCTGCATCAGCAGCAATCACCATTTATTTAAACGCAGGCAGGTATTAACGCTCTGCTGCATTGCGATTTTTAGAAGTTATCACAAAATGCCTGGCGTCATCCTGTCCCGATTGATCGAGATCAGGATCTCTTCCATTCATTGACAGCTACCGGAATAAATTCGGCATCACCGCATTGATTGCCTGTTTTGAGATAGCTTCTTGTTTTGAAACTGAGGGAATACAATTCGTCCGGCTGGATGCATGCTGTTAAGCTAAGTGTATTTCCCGATCTCATTTAGTAAACCGGCACCCGATTTCGTTGCCTTTCCTGAGTATGGGCCAACACTGATGTCAATTTGGAAACCGGTATTTTTTATCTTCTTTAGCAGGAATCATCGCGGTCTGTTAACTTTCCACCAAGAATTGCGCTTAGTTGAAAAAGGTTATTACTATTTCTGATGCTGCAACACTGGCCATAAACAGTCAGTGGCTGCAGTGCGGCGGTCAACTGGCCAGTAAGGAAACTGTGCTCAGCACTTTGGAGCATTTAGGGTACGTACAGATTGACACCTTGTCGGTCGTGGAACGCGCGCATCATCACGTGCTGTGGTCGAGGATGGGCGGATACAAGCAGGCCTGGTTGTCTGACTTGCTGCATGGAAAGAAAATTTTCGAGTACTGGTCGCATGCCGCAGCTTATCTGCCCATGAAGGATTTCCGTTTTTCCCTGATCCGTAAATCGGAATATGCCAAAGGCAAATCTCATTGGTTTGCTCAGGACAAAAAAGTGAAGCGCTATGTGCTGAACCGTATTAAGCGGGAAGGGCCGCTTCAGTCAAAGGATTTTGAAGCACCGGAGGAGAACCGGCAAAGCTGGTATTACTGGAAACCTGCAAAACGTGCGCTTGAACAACTGTTCATGGAAGGCAAGCTGATGGTTAGCCACCGGCAGGGGTTTCAAAAGGTTTACGACCTCACGGAAAATATATTGCCCACTGCAGTAAATACAGCGTTGCCGACGAAAATGGAATATGCAATGCACCTGGCAGAACAATCCATTCGTGCGCATGGCATACTGACGGAGAAAGAAATGTATTACCAGCGTGGCGGCTGGAGCGAGTATGTAAGCAAAGCCGTGCGCAGGATGCTGAAGGAAGGGCAGGTAACGGAGTGGAGGATGGAAGGACATGAAGCGGTAAAATGCTATTGTGCTGCGGGCACAGCATTTCATCCTGCTACAAGGATGCCGCAACAGGAAGTGGAAATTCTTTCTCCGTTTGATAATCTCCTGATACAACGCAGCAGGCTGAAAAGGCTCTTTGATTTTGATTATACGATAGAATGTTATCTGCCGGAACACAAAAGAAAATTCGGTTATTTCACCTTGCCGGTATTGTATGGCAATAGTTTTATTGCACGGATGGATCCCAAAGCCGACCGGCAGCAAAGAGTTTTTTATATTAAGAATCTGGTTTTTGAAAAAGGAATACAACCGGATGACGAAATGCTGACTGCATTTGCCGGCAAACTGAAACAATTTGCAGCATTTAACGGCTGCATAAAAATAGAATTCGGAAAAAGTAATGTGAAAAATTTGCAAGGCGCACTGAAGAAATTAACCTCGTAAACCGGTGAACTAAAGTGAAATACCAGGTTGTAGGTCATGTGCTAATTTCATGCTGCAGATAGTCAATGGAAGATGAGTTATGTTCTTGCGGCATAAGCAGTTCCTGCTTCTATAAGCAGCTATTAATATTCAGCTGTTACACGCTGGCACTTCCGCACAGGAAGATCTCAGCTGCATTTCATCTTCATCACCACTTGAATTTTTCCCTGCTAAGGAATGCACCAACTCCTTTTTTGCAATCATCACTGCTTCTCGTTGTTGCATTCATCTCAGCAGCATATTGGAGTGCCTCATGCAGTTCCATGCCCGGTACCTTTGTCAGCATTTCCTTGGTGGCTGCCAGCGATTGTGCAGATGATTCTTCAGAGAGCCTGGTGGCGAAAGCTTTTACATAGCCGGCAATTTCATCTTTTGCAACAACCATGTTGATCAGTCCGTAATCAACCGCTTCATCAGCGCTGATTAATTTACCGGTATAAAGCAATTCCCTTGTTTTTACACCGCTGATTTTTCTTAACAGGAAAACCATTACGAGCGCAGGTATGAAACCGATTTTAACCTCTGTATATCCAAACTTTGCTTCCGGCACGGCAAAACAAAAATCGCAAACAGCAGCCAGCCCGCAGCCACCGGCAATAGCATGGCCTTCCACCTGGGCAATCACTATTTTTTTAAGCGTATGTATTTTTAGAAGCAACGTTTTTAAAAGTGACGAATCGGCCAGGTTTTCTTCATAGGAAAAATGCTGCAGCTGCTGCAGATATTCAAGGTCTGCACCGGCGCTGAACACGTCACCTTCAGCCTTTAGAATTACTATCTTAACAGCTGCTTCATTTTCCGCTATTTGCAATGCTGCGGTCAGCTCAGTTACCAATAGCGAATTCAGTGCATTTTTTTTCTCCGCCCTGCTGAGCGTGATATAATACAACCGGTCGTGTTGCTCTGTTTTTATCAATGAAAAATTCATACGATAGCTTGTTTAACAAATGTACTATTTCAATTAATAGCCCAAAACCTGCATGGTAAGGGTTTCCGCAAAGGGCGTGCAAGCGCTTTGGCTGGTAACCAATCCTGCCGCATTATATACTTCCACCATCAGATATGCCGGATATAAGCCCCGTCTTTCATTACATCATGTGTCGCCATGCCAAGTTCTTCGGCTTCTCGCTGCCACTTGCTGACCTTGTAGCTGTTGTTCGAGCCATCAAAAATAATGGCAGTAGTTTCAAAATAGTTGGTCAGGTCATGCATGCTAATGGAGGGATTGCCGGAAATCAGTAAGGCATCCACTTTCAGTCTGCTTCCTGTTTTATTCGCTGGTAAGGGCCTGTTGACGAGGGCTATTTTGTAATTATAGAATTGAAAAAAAGAGCAGTCGGGTGATATGGCTGAAATTACCTTTTCACTGATAGCACCTGTTGTGTGACTGCTTGTGGCAGGAGTGATTTGGTGCAGCCGCCAGTGTTGCACCAGGTATAAGGAGTCACCACCGGATATGGAGCCTGCAGCCTGGTACATCACCGCTTCATTTTGTGATCTGAATTCCAGCACACCTGTCTTTTTAAAGGCGTATACCGTAAAAGAATGCTGTCCGAAAATGCTGCAAGCGTGTATGCAATGCAGGGTGAGTAAGAAAACAAAACTGACGGCTGTTGCGAACATCCAGTTCCTGGACCTGGTAATAAAATATCTGCTGATAAAAATGATCAGTGCGCCGGTGAGCAGCATCTGCGTAAAATCCGTGCCGGCGAGATGAATGATAGCGGCAGGCAGGCTTTGAATCCGCAGAATAAATTCATTCATAATATAGGTAATCCATTGCGCTGCTTCGCCGGTTAGTGTTGCTAACACTGGTATAAATTGAAGTGCTATAATGGCCAGACCGAGATGCAGGATGATACCGGCTGCAGGTATTACCACAATGTTGGCGGGCAGGAAATACAATGGAAACTGGTGAAAGTAAAAGGTTGTCAGCGGGAAAGTTGCGATCTGCGCCGCCAGTGACATAGCCATCATCTTCCACAGGAAATCTATGATTTTATTTTCCCTGGGAAGCCATTGATCAATGTATTTGTTCAATGTGCCGATGCCGGTTACTGCAAGGTAAGAAAGCTGAAAACCTACGTCCATCACCAGCAGCGGATCAGCCAGCAGGATGGCAAAAGCGGAGCAGGAAAGGATATTGAATAAGTTCACCGGCCGTTTCATGTTTTTGCCGATGGTAATGAAGGAAAACATGGCAGCGGCGCGCAGCACTGAACCCGATAATCCGGTAACCAGTGTAAAGATCCAGATGGCCGACAGAATGACGATGGATTGTATTGCTTTACCGTGCTTTTTCCTGTTAAGAAAAAATAAGAGTTGATGCAGCAGGGCAAATAAAATAGCAACATGCAAGCCTGATACTGCCAGCACGTGTACGACGCCGGCTGCGGTGTAAGATTGCGTGGTTTCTGCCAACATATGGTCCCGGTAACCGATCACAAGCGCTTCCACCACGCCGGCTTCCCGCGCTGATGAAATATGCTTTTGAATAGCTTGCAGCGACAGGTCCCTTAATCTAAAGGTGAATGCAATTAAGAAATTGCCGCTGCCTGATGACAGTTTCATCCAGTCATCAGATTGAAGGAAGGCAGTAGCGTAAATTTCCCGGTACCATAGATATTCTTTATAGTCAAACTGATCAGGGTTAGCAGGGCCTGCCACGAGCTGAAAAGAATTTTTAACCAACAGCACATCCCCATATTGCAGTGTTGCCGATTGCTCGTTTTTTTCAAGGTAAAGGACAGAGCGGCCTGCAACTGGCATCATGGATTCATGGCTGTTCATCTCCACTACTGATATCACTGCTTTATAGGTGCGCTCTTTTTCAACCGGTGGTTCTGTGATGATTACCCGGAAAAAATCAGCCTGTTGCAGGTGATGCACAAACTGCTCCTGATGGTATGCATCAATACGCTGATGCGCCAGGATATTGCCTGCCGTGAAGATGGACAGCTGAAAGCAGCAACCCAGCCAGGCGGCATATTTATAGAGCCTGAATGTTTTGTTTTTTGTGGAAAAGTGCAGGAGCATCACCACCAAAAGGAGGCAAGGCAACAAAAAGAATGGAAGGTGTAGTGGCGTAAAAACGCAAGTGAGCAGTCCGGCTAAAAAAGGTAATAGAATACGGACAAAAGGATATTCATTCCAGTGATGCATAGATATTATATATAGATAAGAATACAGGCGAAATATCTTCGCGGCATCTAAGTTAAAATTTAATAGTGATTCAAAAAAGTGCACCATGAACCGGTTGCATTAAATATCTCGGAAAGCGGATTCATCGCGATATTGCCTTATTGCCACTCACGTTTTTTTTAAAAGCAATGCTGCCTGTCTTCGTGTTACAATGACGTGTTGCAGAAAGCCATCCTTAACTAATAAGCGCTTTCAATCATACAATGATGAAAGAGGTGATAAACTATCTTGCCCGTGTTTTGGCGAAGTGCTATATTTGCCGAAACTTATTTCAGCTTGCAGCCGCGGATCATTCTTGACAGCAAACGATTCCTTCTCACGCTCAACCGGCTTTGTTTTCAGCTAATAGAAACGCAAAAGGATTTTACCGATACGGCAATTATTGGCGTGCAGCCGCGCGGCATTTATCTCTCCGACAGGATTCACCGCAGGCTGACTGAGATTACCGGCAAGAATATCCTTTACGGCATTATTGATCCCACATTTTACCGTGACGATTACCGTACCGCGGAAAAGCAACTGACACCGAAAGCCACAAGCATCAGGTTCTCAACCGAAAACAAAAAGGTGGTACTGATTGATGATGTGTTGTTTTCAGGAAGAACCATCCGGTCGGCCATGGACGCATTGCTCGACTTTGGCAGGCCGGCCAAGGTGGAGTTGCTCGTGCTGGTTGACAGGCGTTTTACCCGGCAGCTTCCCATTCAGCCTGACTATATTGGTATTTCCATCGATTCCCTTACCTCGGAACGTGTAAAAGTTGATTGGGAAAAAAGTGAAGGGGCCGATCGTATCTGGATTGTTCCGGCAAAACAAAATGAGCTATGAATGCACTGAGCGTAAAACATCTGCTGGGCATTAAGTATCTCACCCGCGAGGATATTGAGATAATTTTTGAATCAGCCGATGAATTTAAAGAAGTGCTGAACAGGCCAATAAAAAAGGTGCCTTCTTTGCGTGACACCACTATTGTGAATCTCTTCTATGAAAATTCCACGCGGACAAGGATCTCATTTGAGCTGGCGGAAAAGCGGTTGTCGGCAGATGCAATCAATTTCACTTCTTCAGGTTCTTCGGTAAAAAAGGGAGAAACGCTGATTGATACGGTCAACAATATCCTGGCAATGAAAGTAGACATGGTCGTGATGCGGCATCCAAGCCCTGGTGCTCCCATATTTCTTTCAAAGCACATTGATGCGAGCATCATCAATGCCGGTGACGGTACGCATGAGCATCCTACACAGGCTCTGCTTGATGCCTATTCCATCCGGGAAAAACTGGGAAAAGTGGAAGGGAAAAAGATTGCCATTATCGGTGACATCCGTCATTCACGGGTAGCGCTCTCGAATATATTCTGTCTTAAAAAACTCGGTGCCGAAGTGATGGTGGCCGGGCCACCCACATTAATTCCGATGTATATTGAATCACTGGGTGTAAAGGTGGAATACGATGTGCGTAAAGCACTGGCCTGGTGTGATGTGGCGAATATCCTGCGGATTCAGCTGGAACGGCAGGAGATTCAATACTTCGCTTCATTACGTGAATACGCATTGTATTTCGGTATCAACAAGCGGCTGCTGGAAGAAATAGGGAAAGATATCGTCATCATGCATCCCGGGCCGATAAACCGTGGCGTAGAGATTACCGGTGATGTGGCCGACTCTGAACACTCCATCATATTAGATCAGGTGGAAAATGGCGTCGCCGTCCGTATGGCAGTTTTATATCTGCTGAGCGGAAGGAAAGAAGCATAAGACCGGGATGCTGCTGCAACAGCAAGCCTTTTATCAGCAATATCACTGGCAGAATATGATCAAAATTCAATGCCTGCGTGAAGCGGTTATATTGGATAATGTTGGCCTTGAACAGGAGAGATTCTCATAACTCATCTCTTTGCTATGCTGGCATCCGTTGTCAAATTAAGTTCAATCATTAGCGGAGATTAGGTTGCAGCATTTGCCGGAATAATTTTGTCAAGTGCATGATTCCTCTTTTATTTCTGTTCTTGAAAATGTGTCGCGGATAAACTTTATTTGTTTAGGATAAATGAATCACTAAATTTAAACTCGTAACCCTCAAATCATACTTCATGAATAAAATCATTACTGTACTATCAATGGCAATTGTGTGCGTATTTACGTTCAACACATTCGCACAGCAGGGATCCAGGCACTACACAGGCACAGCTGCCACTCCGTATTACCAGGGCGCATCGCAGGTATATGTCAATCAAAAACGGAATACCATTTCCTTTATTCGATTACAGGAACAGGAGCATGTACCGCTTCTATCAGCTAAAGACTGGCTGAAAAACCAGGTGCTGAAACCTGCGGCAGGCACCGACCTTGTTGCCTACCAGCAATTCAATGATAAAAGTGGTTTCACCCACATACGTTACCGCGAACATTTCAAAGGTGTGCCGGTAGAATATGGTGTATACTATGTACATGCAAAGGATAACAAGGTGAAATCTGCCAATGGTGAATGGTATGATGGCATTTCAATTTCTACCTCACCTGCCATTACCGCCGCACAGGCTTATCAGTCTGCCTGCAACTATATGAATGCCAAAACCTGGTGGCATGACCGTGAAGAAACAGATAATAACAAACTGATGATCTTGCCTGATAATGGTAATTATCACCTGGTGTATAAATGCGATGTGTATGCGAAAGACCCCTGGAAACGGGAATGGATCTACGTGGATGCACAGAATGGTTCGGTGGTGAAGGCTGAATCGCGCATTCACGAAACGGATGTTCCGGGTACAGCCGTCACCGCCTATTGCGGCACACAGCCCATCGTTTGTGACAGCTTCCAGACGAATAATTTCCGCCTTCGGGAGTATACGCGTGGCGCAGGGGTGGAAACTTTTAATGCCTCAGAGCCAAATGACTTTACCGGTCCGAGTAAAAACTGGAACTACAACGGCGGATTCGACACGTATGCTTTGGATGCGCATTTTGGCGCCGAAGCTACCTACGATTATTACAATGATCATTACGGATGGAAATCAGTGGATGGAGCAGGCCTTCAGAAACTGAAAAGCCTGGTGCATGCCGGCGGAGGCATCAATGCCTTCTGGGATGGCACGTACATGAGTTATCTTGATGGCGATGCAGGCATGGGTGTTACACCGCTGACTTCGCTGGAAGTATGCGGGCATGAGCTGACTCATGGCGTTACTGAACATTCCTCAGGTCTCGTTTATTCCTGTGAACCCGGTGGTATGAATGAATCATTGTCAGATATTTTCGGTATCACCATCCGCTTCTTGAATGTTCCCAACTCGACCTGGTACCTCGGTGATCAGTTCAATTATCTTATCAGGAATATGGCCAACCCCAATGAATTCAGCAATCCTGATTGTTATGGAGGTTTGTATTGGTCTAATTGCCCGGAGGTGCATTCGGGAAGCGGTGTAGGTAATTTCTGGTATTACTTGCTTACGGAAGGAGGAGAAGGCGTGAATGATGTAGGCAACAGTTACTTTGTGGAAGGCCTTGGTTTATTGGATGCCGGTGCAATTGCTTTCCGTTGCAACACAGTTTACCTGACGCCAAATTCTGAATACGCCGACTTCAGGGATCTTTCATTGCAGGCAGCGCAGGATCTCTTCGGTGATTGCTCCAACCAGGCAGTGCAAACCGTTAATGCATGGTATGCCGTGAATGTAGGCGGACCATTTGATGATGCCGTAACGGCGATATTTTCCGCCCCGCAAACTTCATTTTGCACTGCTTCTGCCGCAGTATCATTTTTCAGCAGCAGCCTGAATGCCACAGATTATCTGTGGGACTTCGGTGATGGAACCACTTCAACAGCACAAAATCCCGTGCACACCTATCCCGGAGTTGGCGTCTACACCGTTACGCTGATTGTTAACGGACTTGCTCTTTGCAACACTTCTGATACCCTGGTGAAAACGGATTATATCACCATCGAAAATGTAGGACAACCTACCGGTGCGGCCTGTACACCCGTGACCACGCAGCCTTCTTCCGGCTTCGGTGTGTTCAAAGTAAACCTGAATGAAATTGACAAGACGAGCATTGGAAGCACCGAAGGGTACCAGGACTTTTCCTGCTCCGATTTCACACACCTCGTAGCGGGCGATCCTGTTTTACTTTCCGTAACAACAGGAGCAGGGAAGAGTGAGGACCTGCGTGTATGGCTCGATTACAACGGTGATGGTGCATTTAATGAAACCAACGAATTGATTTACCAGGACAATGCCGTGATCGGTGTACACAGCGGTATCATTTATACTTCCGCGACTGCTGTATTGAATACACCGTTGCGCATGCGTGTTACAGATGATAAGGGCGCCAATAGCATTACCGGTTCATGCTATAACCCGCAATTCGGCCAGGCTGAAGATTACTCCGTGATTTTTCAGGCCGCGAATGCCGCGCCTGTCGCTGATTTCACATCTGATGTTACCAGTGTGAATTTTGGCGGAGCAGTGAATTACTTTGATCTGAGTACCAATGTTCCCACAAGCTGGGAATGGACCTTTGAGGGAGGATTGCCCGCCACCTCAACGGCACAGAATCCAACCGGCATCGTATATAATAATGTGGGCACCTATGATGTGACGCTGAAGGTGACCAATTCTTTCGGCACGCATACCATTGTTAAACCTGATTACATAACGGTGGATCCTGTATTTAATGTATGTGACCTGTCTGCAGTCGGCCTCACGAGCGGAACATTCTATGATACCGGCGGACCTTCCGGCAATTATCAGAACAATGAAAACTGCACACTCCTGATTTCTCCACCCTGCGCAGGAAGTATCACTCTTACCTTTACTTCTTTTGCATCACAGGCGAACAACGATTATCTAAAAGTGTATGATGGTGTAGATGCTTCTGCACCGCTTTTACTCAGCGTTTCCGGCTTCCCTTTCCCATATCCCTCCGTGACTGGCACATCAGGAAAGCTATACATAACCTGGACATCCAATTCTTCACAGGCTAATGCCGGCTACGCAGCCAACTTTACGTCAGTGGTAGGAGGCACAGTTACACCGGTAGCTGACTTCACCATAAGCAACAGCAACCCGGCCTACGGACAGCAGGTTGACTTTGCCGATATTTCTACTAACAACCCGATTGATTATGCATGGGATTTCGGTGACGGCGGAACATCAGTCTCCCCGAACCCTTCACATACCTTCCCGGGATCAGGTTCTTATCTCGTGCAATTGATTTCATCCAACTGCGGTGGATCAGATACCATTACGAAAACAGTGGTGGTGCAGGCAGCTCCTATCATTAAGGTGAATCCCAGTAGTCTGAATATTTCGCTCAACTGCAATACTACAAGCGCTACGGTTCCTGTTACCATCAGCAATGAAGGTGCCGGTGACCTCGTGTATGACATACATGAACTGGAATATAATTTCCAGGGAGACAAACCCAACATCCTTGCGCTTACCTATGGAGCCGATGCCTTTGAATCTTACCCAAATACAATCAGTGCCATCAATTCCTATTATCCGGGAACGACTACGTTAGCTGAAATCAACACAACCAACTCTGAGGACCTGGCAGCAGCGCTGGTCGGTAAAAATGTTTGCCTTATTACAAAAGCCGTAGGTACGGCTTCCGACTATCTGAATTTCGCGATACCATTACAGAATTTTGTGAATAACGGAGGAACCGTAATTTTTTGCGGCACCACCAGTTCGAAAGTTAGTTGCCTCTGGAATACCGGTTTGCTGGCCGGAACCTACGGTGCCGTTGCTACCAATTTTGTGTTGCCCGTTGTTAATACCACGCATCCGATTACACAATCGCTGGGCAGTGAAATTGCAGATGGCCCGAAGAATTCTCATTCCCTTAACCTGACATCACCAATTAATGACCTTATCACTTATGCAGGCGCCGCAGTGGTAGGTTACCAGGATGTTGGATATGGTCATATCGTTTATCTTGGATTTGATTATAAGATCGTCGAAACCCCTTCCGGCACGGTGATAGGAAATACACTGTCATGGGTGAATTCGATGCTGGTGAGCGACTGGGTATCCCTGAATCCATCCGGAAACGGTACCCTGGAACCGGGCAATTCACAGATAATTAATGTGACGGTAAACAGTGAAGACCTGGCTGATGGTATTTACACGGAATATATAATAGTCAACAGCAACGACCCGACACATCCTACTGATACCGTACATTTAACCGTCACAGTTGATCAGGACAATTGCTCTTCCTTCAATGCATTTCATTCATGCGAAGGAATGGTTTGTTTTGATGACTCTGTGCCGGCAACAACGACGTCTGTTACCTGGAGTTTTGGCGATGGCGGAATCTCTTCACAGAATGATCCTTGCCACACCTACACTAACAGCGGCAGTTATGCAGTTCAGCTGATTGCCTGCGGTCCGGATGGCTGCGATACGGTGAATCAGAATGTAGACGTGGTCATTCTTGCTGCGGCAGTTGATTATTCACCGGCTGTAGTTTATGAAAATGAAATCGTTTCCTTCAACAGTAATTCTTCAGGGGCGGTTTCCTGGAACTGGAATTTCGGTGACGGCGGAACTTCAACGCAACAAAACCCAACGCATGTCTATACGGCCGGCGGAATTTACACTGTGACACTGATCGTGCATGATGCGGCAGGCTGTACTGAAACTAAAACAGAATCTATCAACATCCTTCATGTTGGTATTGATGAACCTGATTACGAACTGTCATTTGTTATATATCCAAATCCTTTCAACACGCAGGCCATTATTCAGTATACTTTGCCTGCCGGTGAAACTGTGAACATTGATCTTTGGAATGCGCTAGGTCAGAAAGTCAGCAGCATCGTCGATAATGCAACGCAACAGGCCGGCTCTTACACTTACCCGGTTTCTGCCGTAGAAGCTGGCATTTATATGGTAAGAATTGCCGTAGGAGACACCCTGATTTGGAAAAAACTGGTGCGCGTAAACTGATTTTGCATCAATAGTTAAAACCGTAATCTGCCTCTGCAACATTGCGGAGGCAGTTTTTTATATGTTGTATTAGGAAGGAAAGAAAAGACAAATTGCAGATTAGATAACCTTAGCCGGTTGCATCAGGCGGATCAGTATTCAATGAATAAGCCGTTGCTCATATTTCATAGGGGAAGAAGGCATCCTCAATATGAAATATTTCCGGGATATCATTTTTAAAGGTGATGGAAATGACGTCAAACCTCACATCCATGTCAAGATTGTTGCGTTCGAGATATTCTTCGGTTGCAACAGCGATATTCCGTTGTTTTTCAGCTCCTACGGCCTGTTCAGGAAACCCGAAGTGATTGCCGGTTCTTGTTTTTACCTCAATAATGACCAGTGTATTTTGCTGCCGGGCGATGATGTCAATTTCCGTTCTTTCAAACCGCCAGTTGATTTCCAGCACCGTATATCCCTTTTTTTCCAGAAATTCAAGTGCTAATATTTCACCTTTCACCCCCAATTCATTATGTTTACTCATTGATTCGGAAATTGTAACTAAAAATAATAAATTATGATGGATAACCTGATCGCAAATTTTACAAAGCAGATGGCAGAGGCCATAGAAATCGGCCGGAAAATAAAGTTATCGCCACGGCACAAAGAGATTCGCAATGTTGTTGTTGCCGGGCTCGGCGGTTCCGGTATCGGAGCTCACCTCGTGGCGGAATTGATATCTGAAAAGATGAAACTGCCATTCATTGTTTGTAAGGATTACCTGCTTCCCGAGTTTGCAGATGAACATACCTTGCTGATCGCTTCTTCTTATTCTGGGAATACAGAAGAAACATTGCATGCCATGGAAGACGGCATTAAGAAAAACTGTAAGATCGTTTGTGTCACTTCCGGTGGCTCCATGATGTCTATTGCCAAAACCGCCGGACTTGACTATGTCACTATTCCAGGAGGCATGCCACCACGTGCTTGCCTGGCTTATTCTTTCATGCAGCAGTTGTTTATTCTCTCTTATTATAACCTGATTGATGATGGCTTCATAGTGGGAATACAGGAAGCTATCGCACACTTGAACAAAGAGGAGAAACGCATTATGAAACTGGCAAAGTCCATTGCCAGGAAAATGAATAAGAAAATGACAGTGATTTACAGTGCTGCCAGTATGGAGGCAGTGGCAATGCGGTGGAGACAGCAATTAAATGAAAATTCAAAAGTATTGTGCTGGCACCATGTAATTCCTGAAATGAATCATAATGAACTGGTAGGCTGGAGGGCATCCGGTAAATATGCGGTGGTTTTACTGAGAAATGATACCGATTATCCCAGGATACAGCAAAGGATGAACATCGCAAAGAATATCATCTCTCAATACACTCCCAACATTATTGAAGTGTATTCGAAAGGCGACAGCATCATCGAAAAGGCATTGTACCTGATTCATCTTGGTGATTGGGTTTCTTATTACCTTGCTGAAATCAGGAAGGTGGATCCCGTTGAAGTAAATGTGATTGAATATCTTAAAGCTGAACTGGCAAATTAAAATTGGTTTTTGTTGTGATCTCATCCCCGCTTGCTTTCAGTAAACAGGCGGGGATGTTTTTATAAGGGCAGGAGAACGGATGAATTATTTTATGTGGTTAACTGTTCTGCAGGGAGTCCAAAGAAATCCTTACACAGAGTGAATCCAAATGTGCCGATCAGATAAATTCATATAACAGATGCAAAGCGATAAAGCAATAACAGAAATCCATAGCATAAATCATCCTGCCTTGCAGGATGTTGAATTCCGTGACCTTGGCATTATCGGATATAAAGAAGCCTGGGATTACCAGGAGGCTTTATTCTCCGGCATCATAAAAGGAAAGATTGCACAGCGGAGTCATCCTGATCCTGATTTTCAGCCGAGGCATTTTCTTCTTTTTTGCGAGCATCCGCATGTTTATACACTGGGTAAAAGCGGTTCAATGAGTAACCTGCTGATCAATGAGGAAGGGTTGCGTGAAAAAGGCATCACTTTTTTCAGGATTAACCGTGGCGGCGATATCACATATCATGGGCCGGGCCAAATCGTCGGCTACCCGATACTTGACCTCGATTATTTTTTTACAGATATTGGAAAATACCTTCGGCTGCTGGAAGAATCCGTCATTCTCACCTTACAGGAATATGGCATCACCGCAGGCCGCTCGAAGGGGGAAACCGGTGTATGGCTTGATCCTGAAAAGCCTTCGCGCGCCAGGAAAATATGTGCTATTGGTGTCCGTTGCAGCCGCTGGGTTACGATGCACGGTTTCGCATTTAATGTGAATACTGATCTCGGTTACTTCAATCATATTATTCCTTGTGGCATTTATGATAAAAGTGTCACTTCCATGCAAAAGGAATTAGGCGAACCATTGAACTTCGAAACTGTTAAAGCACAGTTGCGGTCTCATTTTGCGGCAGTTTTCCAGGCGCGTTTAACAGATGAAAAACGGTGAGGCGCCGCAGATGGATCTTTCTTGCATTGCCACTGATGGCGGCGTTGGTATTGCTGTACACAACGCTGACGGGTAACAATTACATCTATAAGGCGATCGTTTACAACTATGCAGATATAGATGACTATCTGCTCTTTTCCAATCGAACCGTGAAAGCTGGCGCAGCGCAACCATGGCCGCTTGCCATAAACTACAATAAGATAAGGCCGCCGGCAGCGCTGCGCCACGAATTGGATTCAATAAAAACCGTGGCTTTTGTTGTTTTGAAAAATGATTCAATCTGTTACGAAGAATATTGGGATCACTACAGTGCATCTTCACGATCGAATTCATTCTCCTGTTCAAAATCAATTATTGGAATATTGACAGGCATTGCATTGGACGAAGGAGCCATCCGGTCACTCGATGATCCTATAGGAGACTATATAAAGGATTTTATGGATCCTGCAATGAAATCGGTGACCATCAGGAACCTGCTGATGATGAGCAGCAGTACCGATTGGGACGAGAGCTATTCAGGACTGCTCTCGCAGACGACAAAGGGATACTACGGAACTTCTTTATACCAACAGATGAGTGAACTGCGGCTGACCGGAGCACCGGGCAAAACCTTCGCCTACCGCAGCGGCGATACACAGTTGTTATCGATGGTATTGCAGGCTGCAACCGGGCAAACGATCAGTGACTATGCCTCTCTTAAATTATGGCAACCGATCGGAGCGGAGCAGGATGCGTTATGGTCGCTCGATCATGACGGAGGCATTGAAAAAGCTTATTGCTGTTTTAATTCCAATGCACGTGATTTCGCGCGCATCGGTGATCTGTATCTGCATCATGGCAACTGGCGCGGTACGCAAATTGTTTCTGCCGGTTATGTGCAGCAATCGCTTTCGCCGGTGAATTTACCCGATGAAACAGGCAAAGTGACTGATTATTACGGCTATCAATGGTGGCTCATGCCAGAGCGAGGAAACATTTTTTATGCACGTGGTCTGAACGGACAATGGATCATCTGTATCCCGGATAAGCACATGGTTATCGTCAGGCTCGGACATCAGCGGGGACCAAAAATGCTCAATGCCTACCGCGAAGTATATGACATGGTTGATTGGGCCATAGCCGTTTTTTAAGGATGAGCATTGCGACCCCGGAATCAAAGCCGACTGCACTGCAACACTCATTAGCGGAAGTGCATAACAATGGAGCTTTCGGTATTGCTTTATAAAAAGGCCCGGGAATAAATCTTGTTCGTTTTATTTTCTCCCGGAATTTTGCAAATGATTATCCGTCATCAATTGCAATGATTGTCGGATTTTTATGTTCTAATTTTAATCAGTTTATGAAAAGGTAAATAAGATGATTAAAGATATTTTGATTGAAAAAGTGCAGGATGTTGCAGTGGCAGTAATTCCTGACCTCGATGAAAAAGGGTTGGAAGAATGGAACGTGTATCTCATCAATATGAAAAATGGCCGGATTGATGGTGTCCTGATCAGTTCGCAGGGCTATGGTAACCTCGAAGGCAGGGAAATAAAGACCAGCACGCTCCGCCAGTTTTTTGAACATGTAAGCGCAGGACAATATGTAAAAGTGGAATGGATTGACAAGCGCCTGTTTGGCATCACGAATGAATTTTGGGTGAGCTTCTGGTACCAGGGCACACTCTTCGACAAGCGTTATGTATTTGTTACGGAAAGTATTGTGGAAAATAATTTTACGGAGATACCGGTGATTGGAAAACGCGGGGTGATGATAAAGTAGTGAGTAGTTAGTCCTGAGCTTTAAGTGTTCAGTTTTTGATTACAGCAGGTGAATCCTGACATTTTATGCAGGTGACGATTCCTGAATTTTGAAAGTGTTTTGTATACAGACTGCGATTCAACTGCGCATCAAAACGATGCTACCGTGCGCCGTATGATCTCCACGCATTCCATCAATTGTTCTTCAGTAATTACCAACGGTGGGGCGAATCTGATTTTATCTCCATGTGTTGGCTTGGCAAGCAATCCGTTATCCTTTAATGCCAGGCAGAGATCCCATGCTTCTTTTCCATTGCCGGGTTGCACCACAATTGCATTTAATAATCCTTTTCCTCTCACCAGTTTAATAACATCAGTATTGATGCTGCTCAGTGCTGCCCGCAGCAGATTTCCCAGGTAAAAGGCACGTTCAGCCAGCTGTTCATCCTTAATCACTTCCAGGGCTGCGATGGCCACTTTGCAGGCAAGCGGATTGCCGCCATAAGTTGAGCCATGCTCTCCGGGTTTTATAGTGAGCATAATCTCATCATTGGCAAGCACGGCAGAAACCGGCAGCACGCCGCCTGAAAGCGCTTTCCCAAGTATTAAGATGTCAGGATGTACATCTTCATAATCGCAGCACAGCATTCTGCCGGTGCGGGCAAGGCCGGTTTGAATTTCATCACCCAAAAACAATACATTTTTTTCCTTGCACATTTTATATGCACCGGCCAGGTAACCGTCATCCGGCACATGCACACCTGCTTCACCCTGTATAGGTTCTACCAGGAATCCGGCAACCGACGGATCCTGCAAGGCTTCATGCAGTGCAGGCAGATTATTGTAGGGCACGGTTACAAAGCCCGGCAGCAACGGCCCGAATCCGTCTTTTGATGGCGGATCACTGGAGAATGAAATGATGCCAATCGTCCGGCCGTGAAAATTTTCTGAGCAAACAATAATTTTAGCCGTGCCCTCCGCAATACCTTTCACTTTATGTCCCCACTTGCGGCAAAGTTTGAGTGCTGTTTCCACTGCTTCAGCGCCCGAATTTACAGGCATCACTTTATCATAGCCGAACATCGTGGTAACATACTGCTCATATTCACCGAGCACGTTATTATAGAATGCCCTGGAGGTCAGCGTGAGTTGCTGCGCCTGTTCCGTTAACGCATCTATAATACGCGGATGACAATGGCCCTGGTTGACGGCCGAATAGGCAGAAAGGAAATCAAAATACCGCTTGCCATCAGTGTCCCATACGAAAACACCTTTTCCTTTTGCCAACACCACCGGTAATGGATGATAGTTGTGTGCACCGTATTTTTCTTCAAGTTCGATGTGATTGACTTTTAAAGTTTCAATCATGTGTTGTCGTTTGTAGATGAACTAATCTGGAATGAAACAGTCTTTATAATCCGCACTGCTGCAGGTTGGCGAAGTTACCGGAAGTAAATGGTAAATAAAACCCCGTCGTTAAAATGAAACACCTGCTATAAGATCTGCAACACATGGCGGAACCGGGTTGATGTTATTTCCGGGCAAAAATCTCGCACCAGGCATTGCCATGTTCAAATCTTTTGACCGAATAAAATTCTTCATCCGATTTCACTGCATCATAGTAACTTCCGATCAATGGATAATTACAGAAGATGAAATAATCCGCATTGTAGTTCAAGGTATCGCCCATTACATTAGAAAAGGCTGGACCGTCAAGTGCGGAAAGTTCAGGGTGTGTCAATAAAAAGTACAACGTATAGCTGGTGCAGATGCTTGCAGTTCTGACTGAAGTGCTTTCCATGTAACCGATTGCGGCTTGTTGCACGGTAATATTATCTGCATAGTTGAGGGAAACATCATCCATCCAGGTAGGTTCCGAAGTAAAATCATGGTGGAATGCAAATGCGATGCATATAGCAAGCAAGAAGCCTGTAAACTTATATCCCTTCAAATACAAATGATATCCCCAAATGCTTACCAGGAAAATTAACAGGGAAATGAGTGGAATCAGGTATCGTAGAGAAATAAAGTTGATGGCCGTAAAAGCAGTATAACAGCAGAAAACAAAGCAGGCCGTTATCGTAACTTTCCACAGTTGCTTGTTGTATTTTTTATGCTGCCACAAACAGGAAATTGATACCAGGCAAACTGTTAATGCCACCAATACAAAAAGTTCCTCTCTCCCATAGCCCCAAAAAACAAATAGCCACACCACCAGCAAGTGATTGCTGATCTTAGCCCAACTGAAATCCGCCATCTGAACATGTAATGGAAAAAGGAACCAGCCGTACGTTAATTTCTGGATCACGTAAAAGAGAATTCCTGTTATTACGGGAAGAAATACCGGCAGACTTTTTTTAACAGGGTTGTCAGTGAATACTTTTTCTCGGAGTACTGCTGTCTGAGAAGTTGTACGGCATAAACGATTCCTGTAGCGGTAGCGACCACAAGTCCCGACTCTTTGGTTAAAACCAGTAAAGTAGCAGAGATGATGTAAAGAAAAATGCGGTCAGTGACCAGGAGAAAGATCGTTGTCATCACCAGTAAGGAGATAAAAACCTCGGGCAGCATAAATGACGATTGTACGATAAAAACTTCCTGTGTCAATAGGAGGAGGGAACCAAGCAAGGCGAATGCAGGGTTTGAAAATCGAAGCAGCATGAAAAAAAATGCGATGAGGAAAGCGGAAGCGATAAGCAGCGAAAAGGTATGCATTACAAAAGGTGAGAACCCAAATGTTTTGGCAACAATCGCATTGATAAAATAGTACATGAGCGGATGTCCGCGCGAGAGTTCGGGAGAAAGGCTGGAGGGCAGGAGACTGGGAGTGCCTTCCGCCACTTTATTGATAGCGACGCCATATGACCAACTCTCATCCCAGAAGTAAGTTAAACCGAGAAATGGAAATTTGTAGAGCCACAGCAGCAGCAGGCTCAGGCAGAGCATTCAAAAAGCAACAGCAGCTTCTTTTCGTGGCATATCAGAACCGATAAACAACATTCATGGCAAGTTGCCAGGTTATGGAAAGACGTTGCCTGCGTTGATCAAGGGTTCAGGTCATCTCTTCCAAAAGAAAACGGTAACAGGATTTGTGCGGACTGCAGCCATAGAATTTTACCTGATTCTCCCTGCAGAATTATCTGTATGTTTTTCTTAAAACGCTCTTCATATTCAGCAATCGTTTGCCGGCAAATGCCACAAGGCGCCGCCGGTTCGTTCAAAGTATGGTTAAGTGGTTTTGCGGAAATGGCAAGTGCTTCAATGGCAATGCCGGGATACATTGCAGAAACAGCGGATAAGGTTACTCTCTCGGCACAGATGCCAACCGGCGATGATGCATTCTCCTGGTTACTGCCTTTCACCATCACACCATTTGCTAATAACGCTGCGGCACCTACATAAAAATTGGAGTATGGAGCATAGGCATCACCCACCGCTTCTTTGGCTTTCCGCAATAGTTCCTGGAAGACAGGTGGTAGTTCACCGGCATGTTCCAGTTCTTTATAAGCGACGATCAGTTGCGTTTCCTTCATATCAGTTTATTCGCATCGCAAAGGTGAAAATCATTTTATGTTGATTGCTAAAAGGTCACCTGCCGGTTGATTACTTTTGCAAGTTAATTTTTTTTGATGATGAATAGAATCCTGTTGTTAGGTGCCGGTCGCTCTGCCACAGTGCTGATTGATTATTTGCTGTCGCATGCTGTGGAGTTTAATGCAACGGTCTCCGTAGGTGATCAATCGGCGGAAGCCGCTGCCGATAAAGTCGGTAACAATGCTGCGGGCCGCGCGATTGCCTTCGATGCCCTTGATGAAGTGCAAAGAAAATCGGAGATTGAAGCACATGATGTTGTTATCTCTATGTTGCCGCCACATCTTCACATCCTTGTTGCTAAGGATTGCCTGTCCTGTAAGAAGCACCTGATCACTGCATCTTATGTTTCTCCCGAACTGCAATTGCTGAATGAAGAGGTGAAAAAGGCCGGCTTGCTCTTCATGTGTGAAATGGGGCTTGATCCGGGCATTGATCACATGAGTGCCATGCAGCTGATTCATGATATTCAGGGCAGAGGCGGCAGGATAACATCGTTCAAGTCGGGAACAGGCGGCCTGGTGGCACCGGAATCGGATGATAATCCCTGGCATTATAAAGTTACCTGGAATCCGAGAAATGTAGTGCTGGCAGGTCAGAACACCGCACAGTACCTCGATCGGGGTGTTCAGAAGTTTGTTCCATACCATCGGTTATTTTCCCATACAGAAAAATTTAAGATCAAAGGATTAGGGAAATATGAATCATATCCGAATCGTGATTCCCTGTCCTATATTTCAAAATACGGATTGGAGGGAGTGGAGACAATCTTGCGTTCAACACTGCGCAAAGAAGGTTACTGTGAAGCCTGGGATGCGCTCGTGCAATTAGGCCTGACGGATGACAGCTATACACTAAATGGTCTGAAAAAGATGACCTATGCGGGTTGGGTTAACTGCTATCTTCCGGAAAAGGCGAAGTGGGAAGGCAGGAGTGTGAAATCAAAAGTTGCGAAATTGCTGGATCTTGAACCTGCTGTTTTGCACCGCCTGGAATGGCTGGGACTCTTCAGCGATGATAACATTGGCATTGAAAGCGGTACGCCTGCTGAAGTATTGCAGGACTTGCTGGTGCGGAGATGGAAGATGCAGCCAACCGATAATG
The DNA here is from genome assembly GCA_019694975.1 of Chitinophagales bacterium. Classification (NCBI taxonomy): domain Bacteria; kingdom Pseudomonadati; phylum Bacteroidota; class Chitinophagia; order Chitinophagales; species Chitinophagales bacterium. The sequence goes on along the minus strand of JAIBAY010000005.1, from coordinate 184,963 downwards.
ATATGATTGTGATGCGGCATGAAATACAATATACACTGGAAGATAAATCGCATGAACATATCAGCACCATGGTACTGAAAGGAGAAGATGCGCAGCGTACGGCAATGGCTAAAACAGTGGGCTTGCCGATGGGTATCATGGTGAGGCTCCTGCTGCAATCTGAAATATTCCTGACAGGTGTTCATATTCCTGTAATGTCACAGGTTTATAATCCTGTTTTGAAAGAACTCAGCTCACTGGGCATTGCATTTGACGGAGAAGAAAAAGCGCTGCAAAAGGAGCATTAATGCAATGTGGTTCAATGATGAGCAGTTCATCTTTGTCAACTTGCTGCAGGATGCAGTGATTACGATTCACGGCTAAACACATAAGCAATCATGGCAGACAATACGGTTTATTTTTGTGAAGCTGGACAGCATGCTGTGAAGCATGGAATATTTTTTACTTCAGGCTCGCGCATCATCAGGTACCGGTGTCAAAGTTGTGGTTTAATTGCCTGTCCTCAGCACATCGTAAAAAAAATGTTTTCACACCCGCAATGTAAGCGTTGCCGCAGCAAAGAGATGATAAGGGAACGCATTGCCGATGGAGTATGGCGCAACGATTTCTGATCGCTGCCGGTGAGGGAAATGCCGGCAGGTCAGCAAACTGAATATGCTGCAAAAGCGATCCTGATTTTCTTCTGCAATACAATTATTAACAGTCTCCGATGTTTGCATTGACTGATGATGACCTGTTCATCACATGCAATCACCTGCACAGAAAAATTTTGAATATTCACAGTTAAACTTTTTACTTTGCGCCAAAGTGAGGATGGAGATTTTTTGTAATTATTACTTATCAGTGTCTGCATGGCAAAAAAGAAAGTAAAAGAAGGCGGTAAGCATTTGATGATTGTGGAGAGTCCCGCAAAAGCTAAAACGCTGGAAAAATTTTTGGATAATGATTTTATTGTAAAGTCCAGCTATGGACATATCCGTGATTTGCCGAAATCGGACAAAGCCATCAACGTGGCAAACCGTTATGAGCCGACCTATGAGGTGAGTGCAGAAAAAAAGGAAGTGGTTAAAGAATTAAAGCGGCTTGTTAAGGGTGCAGGCGATGTGTGGCTGGCAACAGATGAGGACCGTGAAGGGGAAGCCATCTCCTGGCATTTATGCCAGGCACTCGGGTTAGATGTAAAAGATACCAAGCGTATTGTATTTCATGAGATCACTAAGCAGGCAATTCTCGAAGCGGTGAAAAGTCCGCGCAGCATCGACCTGAACATGGTTAATGCACAGCAGGCACGCAGGATACTGGATCGTTTGGTTGGTTTTGAACTTTCACCGATTCTGTGGCGAAAGATTTCCAATTCCAAGTCACTGTCTGCCGGACGTGTACAATCTGTTGCCGTTCGGCTGATCGTAGAGCGGGAACGCGAAATCAACAACTTCGTATCAGAATCCAGTTATAAGATCATTGCCTTGTTTAAGGCAAAAGATAAGTTTGGTAATGCCGTAACTTTCAAGGCCGAACTTCCGAAAAATAAAAGTAAAGAAAAGGATGCGGAAGCTTTTCTGAAAGCCTGCAGCGGTGCCGATTATACAGTGCGCGATGTGCAGGTGAAGCCCGGAAAGAAGTCACCCTCAGCGCCCTTTACCACCTCCACATTACAGCAGGAAGCAAGCAGGAAGCTCGGTTATTCCGTTGCAAAGACGATGCTTGTTGCACAACGGCTTTATGAGTCAGGTAAGATTACTTATATGAGGACGGATTCTACCAATCTGTCGGAGACGGCATTGCAACTGATTCAGGAAGAAATCGTGAAATCATACGGCAAGCAGTACGCGCAGCAAAGAAAGTATTCCACGAAAACCGCTAATGCGCAGGAAGCTCATGAAGCCATCCGTCCATCTTATATCGAACATAAAGATATTGAAGGAGAAAATGATGAGCAGCGGCTGTACAATCTTATCTGGAAACGCACCATTGCATCACAGATGAGTGATGCACAGCTGGAGAAGACTACGGCAAAGATTTCCATATCAACTATGAAGGACGAAGAACTGGCAGCAAGTGGTGAAGTGCTGATGTTTGATGGCTTTCTGAAGGTGTACATGGAGTCGGATGATGATGAAGCACAGGCTGATCCGTTGCCTTCCGCTGTGGAAGAATCCACCACCTTGCCTCCGTTAAAGCCCGGCCAGGTATTGGATTTTGTGGAGATGAATGCAACAGAAAGGTTTACACGCGCTGCAGCGCGTTACACGGAAGCTTCGCTGGTAAAAAAGCTGGAGGAATTGGGAATTGGCCGGCCATCCACCTATGCGCCAACGATCAGTACGATTCAGAAAAGAGGATATGTGGAGAAGAAAGACAAGGAAGGCATGCGCAGGGAATACCGGATGCTGAAGCTGAAAAATGATGAGGTTACGAAGGTGGTGGATACGGAAACATTCGGAACAGAGAAATCGAAAATGTTTCCTACCGACATTGGTATGATGGTGAATGATTTCCTGATGCAGCATTTTCAGACAGTAATGGATTATGGATTCACCGCCGAGATTGAGCGCGAGTTTGATGATATCAGTAATGGTATGAAAAAGTGGGACGAGATGATTGATGACTTTTACAAACCATTTCATAAAAACGTGGAAAACACACTGGAAAATGCTGATCGCGTAACCGGAGAACGGGATCTTGGAACGGATCCGCAAAGCGGACGCAAGGTGATTGCGCGTATGGGCAGGTATGGTCCGATGGTACAGATCGGCGGCACGGATGATGAAGAGAAACCAAGGTATGCGAAACTGCGGAGCGGCATGAACCTGGAAACCATTTCCTTCGAAGATGCGATGGAGCTATTCAAATTACCACGTGTAGCAGGCCAGTATGAAAACCAGGATGTGACTGTGAGCGAAGGCAGGTTCGGTCCATATGTGTTGCATGACAAGAAGTTTTATTCCTTGCGGAAGGACCAGGATCCGATGACGATTACCCTGGATGAAGCCATTGAACTGATTAAGGCAAAAGCTTCCAGTGTCATCAAAGAATTTAAAGCGAACGGGATATCCATACTGGAAGGCAAATGGGGACCTTATGTAAAAAGCGGGAAGCTGAACGCAAAAATTCCGGCCGGAAAGGAGCCAAAGGATCTTACGCTGGATGACTGCATGGAGTTGCTTGAAAAAGCGAAGGATGCTCCGAAAAAAACATTTGGCCGATTTAAACGTAAAGGAAGTTAAACTTGTCCTGATCATCATTTGAAATCGCATCTGAAAGAAAATGAGCTGAGTGCCCTCATCAACCTCCTCGATGATCCTGATGAAGAGGTGTACAGGCATGTAACAGACAGGCTCATTGCGCTGGGAACAGCCATCATTCCTTCGTTAGAAGCTGCATGGGAGAAAACTTTTAACCCTGATCTGCATTACAGGCTGGAAGAACTGATTCATCTTATACAGTTTGAAACAGTGGTGAAAGACCTGAAACGCTGGGTCAAAAAGCGACAGGATAATTTGCTGGAGGCGGCCATCATCATCGCGCGGTACCAGTACCCTGACCTGAGTATTGCAAAGATTAATGCGCAGATTGAAAAGCTCAGCAAGGAAATCTGGCTGGAGATGAATTACAACCTCACGCCACTGGAGCAGGTGAATGTTTTTAACCATGTATTATTCCAGCTCAATGGTTTTTCGGGTAATACTTCTAATATTCATGATCCGCAGAATGCTTACCTCAATATTTTACTGGAAACAAAGAAAGGGAATCCTGTTTCGCTTTCGTTGCTGTACCTGATTCTCGCCGATAAGATTAAGATGCCTGTGTATGGTATAAACCTCCCGCAACATTTTGTCTTATCCTTCCATAAAGATTTAATGGAACCTGATGAGACGGAGCAAAAGGTAAAAAGCAGCCTTTTGTTTTATATAAATCCTTTTAACAAGGGTATAATTTTCTCCCGCGACGATATCACGATGTTTCTCAAGAAACTGAATATTACACCAAAACCTTCCCACTATCTGCCTTGTACCAATCTCGAAACCATCCTGGCACTTGTTAATTCCATCCTGCATGATTATGAACTGGCGGGCGTTGCCGACAAAGTGATGGAACTGACGAAAATGAAAGAAGTGCTTACGGAGGTGTGACGATTTACATTACGCCTTTCCTGGTTTGATTTTTCTCTTTGCACCTGCCCGGTAAAAAATATTGCATAACCGGAAGAACGGTGTATCATGTACAATGGCATCAGTTACCATTGCGTGGAAAGCATTACATTTATTACAAATCCACCAACATGAAAATATTACACGCAATCGCAATCGGGTTATTCCTGTTTTCAGCTTCCTGCAGGCAACAGGCACCAACCACTTCAGGAGCGAATATGTCTGCCTCATGCAGCTACTTTGATGTGGCAGACAGCGGCATCCAAACAGCCGGTATTAAGCTGATAACCATTGATGGTAAATACAAGGTCTGGACAAAACGCTTTGGCAACGGGCCGATTAAGGTATTGCTGCTGCATGGCGGACCCGCCATGACGCATGAGTACATGGAGTGTTTTGAGAGTTTTTTTCCGAAGGCGGGTATAGAATTTTATGAATATGATCAGTTGGGATCCTATTACAGCGATCAGCCTGATGACAGCAGTTTATGGACCACCGCACGTTTTGTGGAAGAAGTGGAACAGGTACGAAAAGGGTTAGGCCTCGATAAGGATCACTTCTACCTTCTTGGGAATTCGTGGGGTGGTATACTGGCCATGGAATATGCTTTGAAATACCAGGATAATCTGAAAGGATTGGTTGTTTCGAATATGGTGGCGAGCATTCCCCGTTATGAGCAGTATAATAATAAACTCAGGAGTGAAATGCGCAAATCACTGGTGGATTCGCTGGAGGTGTTTGAAAAGAACGGAGACTACCAAAATCCTGTTTATCTGCAACTGGTGCAGAAAGAATACTATGATCAGCATATCTGCCGGATCGTCCCTAATCCTGATCCGGTGCTGCGGAGTTTCAAACATGTGAATGCTGCGGTTTATGTGATGATGCAGGGACCGAGTGAATTCAAAACCGGTGGCCGCCTGTTGCACTGGGACCGGTGGAATGACCTTCATAATATTCATGTTCCCACTTTGATGGTCGGTGCGAAATATGATACCATGAATCCGGAGGAGATGGAAGAGATGAGCAAGCTGGTTCAACATGGCCGGTATCTTTATTGTCCCGAAGGAAGCCATCTTGCTATGTGGGATGATCAGCAGCACTATTATCCGGGCATCATTCAATTCTTAAATGATGTGCAGCAGGGAAGCTTTTAAGGCCGCACCAGATGAGGTCTCAATGCCTCGCATTAAATGACGCGCAGACAGGTTTAATTCCGGAACGGATATTTCATTTTTTGGAAGCGATTCATCAGGATTCTTTTCTGTCGACAATTAACGTACAGCGCAGAACGGTTAAGCAGATTTCTTCCTGAGTGAGAGATAATCAAGATAGTAAATCAACTTGATCGAGAGACCGTTGGTTTGTGGCGTATCAAAAGTTTTTGCAACATTATCAAAATATTTATCCATGCCAAGGTCATCATATTGCTGAATGTTGTTTTTCCAGATGACATTGAGGTAGCTGCCCGGTGCAAACTCCCAGGCATACACAGCATCAATATTAAACACGTTAAAATTGATGTCATTATTGCCGGTATAATCTGTTTCCCCCAGTGTGCCGTCTTCATTCAATAAATAATATTCAGTCCAGTTTACCTTACTCCAATAGTAACGTGCCCTGAAAGAGATATTCATTTTCGGATTAAAGGTGTACCGCAACCGGAGATTATTCGAAACCGTTGCGGTATTGCGGCTCCCGAAGATGATATTGTCTTCATCATCAAAGGTGACGAAGCTTTCGGTTCCATGATCACTGCTGAGGTACAACTCATAACTTAATGAGAAATGATCGTTCACAGTAACAGTAGGAGCAATAGATCCGTCAAAAAATGGATTTCCGGCTCCAGGCGCATCGCCATATCCGGCAGAGACACTCACCATTATTTTTTTGCGATAGTCTGAATTAATCCAGGCGCTGCTGTAGGCAAAAGGGTTATGATAGTATTTTCTCCCTTCCACTCTTGGTTCGTAATAATCGTAGTACCAGAAAGGTTTTGAATAGAAATTAACGCCTCCGCTCCACAAGCTTTTAAATGTTACATAAGCCCCGCCGTTGGTTTCCCATTCTTCATACACCAATGGTTTCACCAGAGTTTTATAATTCAGCCCGAACCAGCCGCCGACGTTATAGAATGGCCCTTTCTTCAGTTCCTGGTTATTATAGTTGAAACCGGCGCCATTCGTCATCTGGTTGTTGTAAAATAATATGCCGAGGTCGTTCTGATCATAGTGATCGGTTATCAGTTCATGCGAAAACCATGGATTGAATTTGCCTTTTGTCTGATTCAGGTTTACCTGGTAATAGCCGCCAGTTGTTGGGTTTTTTCCTTCATCAAACAGCATGCTCAGGTTGCCGAAGCCGACTGCTTCAAGCGAGTTGGCCTTGTTCCTGATATCATAATGAACGGATCCGACATTGGCGTCGGGTGCACTGCCGCTGCGCATTACGTTGGTGTTTTCAAAGCTGAGCTTTGAATTATTTTTCAAAGTCTGATCGAAAACGATTACACTGTAGTTTGATAGCGGGTTTGTCTCCACCTTGCGCACTTCACCGGTTTCATCATTTTTTATTTCCGCAAAGGTGGCGCGTGTCACAGCATTTAAGATGCCGATGCCTAATCCATGATTGTTTCTTCCTGAAAATTTGGTGGCATTGTACAGTTTTGTTTCCGAAGGATTACTGATCAGTGTTTCACCATCCTGCACTTCATTCCCCGCCTCATAGTAATGAAGCGGTGTGCCACCGATGCGCCGCGAATAAAAAAGTTGCGACGTGCTGCCCCTGTTGTCCTGGTTAAATAATTCAGTTCCTTCTGTAAAGAAAGGCCTCTTCTCATCAAACTTGGTTTCAAACGGTGAAATGTTGAGTACAACATTGTCAGATTGTACCTGCCCGAAATCAGGGATAAGGGTTGCATCAAGCGTGAAACTTTCATTCACACCGTATTTGACATCCATGCCGCCACTGAGTATACTATTGGATGCATACTCAACAGGATCGTAGCTTATGGGCGTAACCTGGTAACCGGCAGTAAGGTACGGCGAAAACGAAAGCCGGAGCGGCGGTTTTATATTTTCAAGGCCTTTCAGTTTGCCCCATTGGTTAATGATGCCGGCCACTTTCGGATCCACGGGGCTCCATAAATCGAGCTCACCTTCACGGGTGATGTTGCGGCCAAACTGCATGCCCCAATCCTGAATTGACTTTGAAGGAAAACGGATCGCAGAGTAGGGGATTTTGATCTCGCACACCCATCCGTCATTTTTTATATCAACGGCACTTTGCCAAACTGCATCCCAGCTTACATCATGGGCATTGGATGGAGAACCTTTTTCATCGAGCTGCACGCCAGCTGCCGTCACGAGAAACCGGTAACCATTCAATCCGTCATCATATGTATCGAAGCCGACAATGAAATTATCAGCGAGAGCATCCGTTGCATCGCGTTGAGAAAGCTGCCGTTTAATGAGTGACGGCTGATTATCGTACATGTAAGCGCCGATATAAATAGCCTGATCATCATAGGTTACCCTTACTTCAGTTTTTTGACTTTCGGGTTTTCCGTATTCTGGAGCGAGCGTGATGAAGTTGGAAACCACCGGTATATTTTGCCAGCATGCATCATTCAGGTTACCATCAATTTTCGGTGCTGTTGCTGAGCGAATGGCCGGCATAGATACCTTATCAGCTTTTGCCACTGCTGCAGCTAATAAAAACCAGGTCAGGTACAGTAAATACTTCATCGGGCAGCTTTTAATGACGATTTCATGATGCAGGAAGAAATGCCGGAGAAAATCCTGTTCTGAAAGGCAGTTTAACGTAAAGGAAATGCAAACTGTGTGTTGATGGAATTATTTTAGACCAAGCAAAATTTTGCATAGACCAATTGCACGGCTAAGGCATTACAAAATAAGCTCAGCACATACTGCTTTGCTATTGCGTTGCCATCCAACGGTTCATCTTGCTTTCCAGCACGGCAATAGGCAGGCAGCCGTCTCTAAGTATTTCATCGTGAAACCTGGCCAGCGAAAATTTTTCGCCCATCTGTTGTTCTGCTTTTTTACGGAGCTCCAGTATTTTAAGCTGCCCTATTTTGTAACTGAGCGCTTGTCCGGGTATTGCCATATACCGTTCAATTTCGGCGGTGATATCGGCTTCCGACTCTGCTTCGTTTTCAAGGGAGAATTGTATGGCCTGTTCACGCGTCCAGCCTTTGGTATGAATGCCCGCATCTACCACCAGCCGGATAGCACGATGCATTTCTTCACTCAGCATGCCAAAATACTGGTAAGGATCTTTGTAGAGTCCCAGCTCACTGCCTAGTGATTCCGAATACAAGGCCCAACCTTCGCCATAAGCACCATACCAGATGAATCGCCTGAACTCCGGCAGATCTTTATTCTCCTGTTGTAAAGAAATCTGGTAATGATGGCCGGGAATAGCTTCATGCAGAAAAAGATCTTCCATGGAAATATTGTTAAACTTCGAGGGATCCACAATGGGTACATAAAAGATGCCCGGCCGCGATCCGTCCGCTGTTCCCTGGCTGTATTCCGCGCTGGCACTTGCTTCGCGGAATGCTTCCGTTTCTCTTATTTCAAAGGGTGTTTTCGGGAAGACGGTAAATAGTTTACTGAGAAAGGGTTGCTGTCTTTCTTCAATAGACCGGTAAGCATTCAGCACTTCCTCTTTCGTTTTGAATGGCATGAACTGCTTGTCGGTGTGCAGGAAACTGATAAATGATTTCAGATCACCTTTAAACCCTGTTTCTTTCATCACACGTTCCATCTCTGTCCTGATACGTTTGACTTCACTTTGTCCGAGTTCGAAAACCTGGTCAGCGGTCATGTCTGTCGTTGTCCAGTATTTAATAAGGAACTGATAGTATTCCGCGCCGCCGGGAACGGCAGAGATTCCCGCAGTGGTTCTGCATTTCGGGAGGTATTCGTTTTTAAAGAAGTCATGTAATTTCTGATAAGATGGGTTGATCTGACCGGTAATGGCTTTAGCATATAATGCAGTAATCCGCCTGGTATCTTCATCAGAAAAATTCAACTCTTTCATATTAAGTACCGGCTGGTAAAAGAGACTTTTTGTGACATCAGTGACGATGATGCTTTTCATCTGCGGCAGCACACGTTCAATCAGGATTTGAGGATACACCACTCCTTTCGACATTCCGATCCGCATATTCGCGATGGCTGAATCGCACCAGTCCGTGAATCCGTTGATGCGTCCCAGCCAGTTTTCATAATCCTTTACCGTCTTAAATGGCTGGTTACCCGTGCCTGAACCCAACTGACCCATGGTAAGCGGCAGGCTCCAGAACTGGTTAATAGGCATGAGGTCGTCCGGGTAACTGAACCTTTCCATGGAAATGTTCAGCTCCCATTCTAACACATCATAACTCATCTGATCATTTTCCGATAGTGTGGCACGGTCATAAGTCTTCAATGAATCAAGATAATTTTGCAACATCTGTTTTTCCCTATTGCGGAATGCGGCTGTCATGTCATTTGGTAATTGATCATTATACCGGTAGTCGCCGTTTTGAGTTGCTTCCAGCGGAAATAACTTAAGATGATCTTCATAATATTGATGGAGCAACGGAGCAAGCGAACGGCCGGTTGTATTTTCATCAGCTTTTTTATCACCGGTGTTGCAAGCAGCAACAGATAATGCAAAGGCAAGCAGGAGTGTTGATCTCATTTTGTATAATGTTGTGGAATTAGAGCTCAATTTACTATTTCAATTGTTTGGTGTTACTATGGATCGTATCAGTTGACCGGCTTTGATCAAATGTCTCAGGAAGAAATACAAGGTGGCAATAACTTGAATGAAGTTCCGGCGATGTTACTGTACGGAGATCAGGTGTATGTATCATTCCCGTAAATCTCCGCAGTGATAGAATTGTAGAAAACTTAAGCCGGGTTTTACAGGAAAAATTTCATCTCACATAACCCAAACTACCCGGGCAGACAGTTAAACGGGGATGCTGCCTGCCGGGTAGTTTTCCAATCCAACCATGAGAACTTTATTTGTTTAGATGATGCGATGTGCATCAGCACAATTACAGGGAATAAAGAAAATGTGTTGTGCCGTTCCATTAAAATAATTTAGACCAAACGGTTAATTCATCAGACCAATTGCTGCGAATAACGATAGCGGCAGGTCAGCCATGAAATGTGTTGGTTTCGTGCATAACCGGCAGGTTCTCCGGTGTGCTAAATTTTGTCGATGGAATGATAGAATTTGTCTATAAATTTAATACACCGGTTATGCGATCTGTAAATTACACCATTGATGGAAAACAGTGCATCGCTTTTTTTGCGGCAGTATAAATACCACCTGCAAAAGCCAGCAGTTTTAAGGGTGCTGATGCATGTTGGCTTCTGGCTCTTCTGGCTCTTCCGCACTTTTTATGATATTATTTCACTCTATGGATGGGGGCCCGGTGAGTTGCTGTTTATGCTGGTGTATGCGGCCACACAGATTCCGATGATGTATTTCCATTTGTATGTATTGGTGCCACAGTTACTGAATAAGAGGCGATATGTGATTTATGCGGTCTGTACTGTGGCACTTGTATTTGCATATTCCTATGTGAATTTCCAGTTGCTGACACTTATTCCGGATGCTATTTCCAGTGACGGCCTGCATGATTATATCAGTCAGTTGAATTCCAGGTATGATATTATTGAAGGCTTTTTTACACTCGTAATCACATACTCCATCAAATATGCGGGTCAGGTACGTTCCACACAAACAAGGTTATTGCAACTACAGCGTGACAACCTGACGCTGGAGCTGAATGCACTGAAGGCACAGATCAACCCGCACTTTTTATTTAATACACTTAATAACATTTATTCGCTGGCGCTGCAGCGGTCGGATAAAACAGCGGATATGGTGCTGCGGCTCAGCGACATGATGCGATATGTGCTCTATGAATGTAACACCGGCGCTGTATTGTTGGAAAGGGAGATAGAGTTTGTAAGCAATTATGTGGAACTTGAGCGCATCAGGCATGGCAAACATGTGTCGGTGCGCTATACACAAACAGGTGATGCCGGCGAAAAGCACATTGAGCCATTATTGCTGATTCCCATCGTTGAAAACAGTTTTAAGCACGGGATTAATGCACAGATGGCAAGTGGTTTCGTGGAAATAGACCTTGATGTGCAGGACGATGGCCTTACGCTGCGTGTGGTGAACAGCGTACCACGTGGTGATAGCATGATGAGGGAAAAAGGCGGTATCGGCCTGGAAAATGTGCGGAAGCGCCTTGAGCTGATTTACCCGGGAAAGCACTTGATGGATATTCAATCGCTGACCGACAGTTACCAGGTGACACTTCAACTTAAATTTTCATAGCTATGTTAAAATGCATTATTGTAGATGATGAACCGCTGGCACAGGAAGTGCTGGAGAATTACCTGCAACGGATCGGCGGCGAAATACAACTTGTAAAAAAATGCAGTAATGCGCTCGATGCTTTCCAGGCGCTGCACGATGAACGCATTGACCTGCTTTTCCTCGATATACAGATGCCGGTGATAGACGGATTGTCATTTTTGAAATCGCTCAAAAATCCGCCTTCAGTGGTTCTCACCACAGCTTATCCGAATCATGCGCTGGAAGGATATGATCTGGATGTGGTGGATTACCTGCTGAAACCAATTTCTTTTGAGCGATTTCTCAAGGCAGTCAATAAAGTGATTGAATTGCGTAAGACAGGCGATGGTGCAGGTAATGCGGACTTCATGTTTGTAAAGGTGGACAGCAAACTGGTTAAAGTAAACTATGCCGACATTATATACATTGAGGGCATGAAAGACTATCTGAAGATTTTTGTGAAGGAACGTCCGCTCGTGGTGCATCAGACCATGAAGAAAATTGAAGACCTGTTACCCAAAAACAAATTTATCAGGGTACACAAATCATATATTGTAGCCATCAGCGCTGTCAATTCCATTGTCGGCAATTTTATAGAGATTAATGGGAAGGAGATACCCATAGGTGCTAATTACAAAGAACATCTCATCAAGCTTGTGTTCAAAATGAATAGCTAAACTTTAGTGTCTGACACGATGATTATTGAACTCCCGACAAATGCAACTTTTCACCAAGTGATTGACATGAAGACCGGCAGCATTGCGGCGTAGTGCATTTTGTTCTCTGTATTATAGTGATCGCGGTTGATTGCTGCTCTGTTTTTCTTTAGCGCAAATAATAATGTTCAGAAAAGACAGCAACAGAAAAATGAACTGCTATTGCTCTGCAATTTGCTGCAGATCGGAAGATTCATAAATGACACGGTCGGTTGTCTGCTCAGATAAACGGATCATTGCTTTTGCAACGGTGGTGGCAGCAATAGGTTTGTATTTCCTCAGGGCGCCTGCCATCAATGGACTAATGAGTGATGCCAAAGCGATGCCTGCCCGTTCTGATAAACGAAATTCTTTGCGCTTGCCTGTTAAGATAGATGGTCGCAGAATAGCCAGCTGATCTATTGGCAGCGCTTGCAAGTCATCTTCCATCTCACCTTTGGTTTTAAGGTAAAAATTGTTGGAAGCAGCATTTGCGCCAACTGAAGATATCACCAGCAATTTTTTAACATGGTTATCAGTTGCAATCTTTGCGATGCGCAGTACAAGCTCATAGTCGGTTTTTCTGAATGCTGCTTGTGTTTTTGCCTTCCTCATGGTTGTGCCAAGGCAACAGAAAAGCACGTCCCCGACGATGTAACGTGCGTGATCTTCCAAATTGTCGAAGTTGATGACATGATTGATAAATGCTGCTTCAGCATGTGGTAATTCAATGGGCTTTCTTGAAAATGCAATAACCTGCAGCTCAGGGCGGGCAAGCAGCTGCCGGAGTAACGCATCGCCAATCAGTCCTGTGCTTCCAAAGAGGAGTATTTTTTTCATTGTCCTTGTACTTTCGGCAATAGAACGATTATGGAATATTTAGTTGTTGCTTTCCGCGTAATGGATGATGCACGTTAAAAACTCAAGGTTAGGGCAGTTGTAAACTCATCTCCTGATCCGTTCTTCCAAACGCTCCAGCAACCATTTCCTTTCGGCAAGATGCATGCTTTTGGTGAGGTCATGTTTCAGGCGGAGCAGCCGTTTCTGTTCGTGCCCACCGGTATGCGTCATTTTATAAAGGAAATTAATGAAGTTCTGGTTGTTTTTTTTGTGAACCTCTGAAATCTCCGCATTCCGGTGAATAAAAACCCTGAATGCATTCATCGCTGAGTCAAGTGAATCCCATTCCTTCAGGTCATAAAATACCTGGATCAACAGTTTCCTGCTGTCAATCTTGTAAAACACGTTATGATATTCCACCTGCTGTAAAAGCAGCAGTACCCGGTCGTATTCCTTTTTATAGAAATGCAGTATTGCCATGGAATAATTAAAGGCGTCATCCCGGATTTCTTCCGGAATGATACAATCTTTTTTGCCGGTAATAAATTGTTGTGCAAAGGCGGTTTTTCCCATGCGCAGGCACAAGGTCATAAAGGTTTTAACTTCACCGGATGTGATTTCTACTGCATCCAGCAACCTTGTTTCCAGGAGCCTGAACAGGATTTCGTAAAAGTCATCGCGCCCGGTATTGATCTGCCGGATACAGTGATTCTCCAGTATTTTACTGAAGGTTTCCACTTCGTGTGCACCCAGTTGTTTTTTGTGGTGATGCAACAATTCATACAAGTTGCTGAATTGTGTGTCCGGTGATTCATCATTCAGCAGCAAAACGCTGTAGCTGTATCCCAGGATAACAGGATTATCAGGAAATGCTTTTTTGGCAAGGCTTTCCCTGATTTCGCTGATAAAAAAGTTGTCGGTCTCATGACGGTAAATAAAGTTATTGCTCAGGCGGACGCAGGTCATCTTCAGCTTGTTTAAAAAATAATACGCCTCCAGGTTTTTAAAGAGGTGCTTCAGCGTGTAATCTTTCGAGCGCTTTGCATTGTAATTGCTTTTTAACTGTTCAAGCCTGAACCGTAGATGGAAGTAATGTTCATTGTGTATTGCCATTGCTTCCACCTTTTTTTCCAGTTCGGCAATTCTCCTGTAGGTGAGCTCATTGTTTTCCACTTTCATAAAATGCTCCAGCTGCAGCATTTCCAGTTCAAACGGTATGGCAGCAGCCATCCTGATGCCTATGAAGAAATGCACTGTTTTCAGTATATCGCTTTGCAGAAGGCGGATCTTCGTGTCGTTGTAAGGTTCCTTTTTAAAGAGCTTCCGGAATACGGCTTCTTTTTTCAGTTGTGGCGAAGAAAATGCAGGTGAACAGGTGAGTATCAGCTGCAGCAAAGCCAGCGCTTTTTCGCTGAGCGGAACAATGCCTGATTGTGCGAAAGCATTTAATTCCGTCAGCTCGCGGCGATGCAGGGTACGCAGTGTTTTTATCAGTTTGGTTTCCAGCACGCAGCTCAGCAATATTTTGACGAAACTATCAACTCCTAAAAGTCACCGTTTTCGGGTACACTTCAAAAAAAATGTAATTAAAATATTACACCTCAGCGATCAACTTGCCCGATATTTTGCGAAATTGAGTGCATAACACTCCTCCAACAACTACTGCTATGAAAAAAAGAAGTCGCTCCGTCATGATGCTCTTGCTGATGGCATTGCTGATGACATCTGTTTCTGCTCTCCACGGGCAAAACTGCCTTCCTCCACTGAAGCAAGTGGTACTGTTTGATCAGTCGGGCAATTACTACGTGTATTGGAAGCCGGCAACAGCAAACCCTCTGATCAATTATAAAGTACAGGTGATGTGTATCGGATCACCGGCCTGTTTGTACACAACAACAGTCACCGACGCTAATGTGCTGCGGATGAATGGCGGCTACCTTGGAACTAAGATTCCACCGCTACCAATATTATCCAACACAGTTAAACTGAGCATTTTTGCTCCTTCCTGCCCTGAACAGTTTACGCTTGCCTTTGTGCTGTCATTGGATATCATCACCGACAACCTCGACATCGCCACAGCTTCCTGCGACAGTGATACCTGCAAGCTGGTGGTTGATAAATGGACGAAACTGAAGAAACTTACCGACTACGCCAATTCAAAATGCGGCACCGGCGGCACCGGCCTTGCCGCATCCACTGTTACGGCTATCAATGCACCAATTGATATACTGTTGAGAAAAACAGCTGCCGGTAAATGGCAGATCAAGAGTCTCGATACCCTGAAATGTGATTCCTGCTATGTTTTCAATTTCCAGGTAACCTGTTCCAGTGGTTCGGTTTACTATGTGCAGGATACGATATGTTTTAATTACACCGGCCCTGATATCGGTTGCAGGGAAACGGTTGGTAATACAGCAGGGTGGGGAACCACTGTTTTCCCCAATCCGGCATCCGCTGAATGCACCATCAGGATTGCCTGTGAAGATGAAGTGGCAGCCACTGTTTCACTCTACAATGCAATGGGTGGTCTTATTCGTATCGTGGCCAATGATGAATCGTTAGAGGAGGGCCTGAATGATCTCTCCTTCTCAGTTGCAGACCTCGCTTCCGGCATGTATATTATCGAGCTGCGCATGAATAATGAAGTGAAAAGAATGAAGTTGCTCAAGTTCTGATACGTATAAATGCTGTTTAAAGAATGCCTCCATGTCCCGGAGGCATTCTCATTTATGACAGTTGCAGAGGCTACATCGACCACATATTGTAATTGCATCCGGGTAATGCCACGCTGTAGATTTGATGTATCAATCGGCGGAAGCTGAAAAGCCGGAATAGAGTAAGCATTCATTTAAAACTAACTGAAACATGAAAAAGACATTTTCCAATCAGCTGTTGATTACCTGTTTACTGATGCTAATCAGCACCACAGTGCTTAATGCACAAACCTTTCAGAATACTTTTATGCCTGCAGGCTCCGATAACTATGTTGCAGGGGTAGCCGTCAGCAACGACTATTGGGTAATCGGGAATACCAACAGCTTCACACCGGCTGCGGGTACCGAGCATATCCTGTTTTCAAGATATACCGGTGCTACCGGCGTTTCTGCCTGGGATCGTATTTATTATGATGGTGCCAACACATCCGTTGCTTATACAGCCACTGATATTCAAGCCGGTTATGGTAACCTAACACCTTCCCCTGCTGTCGGTATTCTGCCTTGTACTTTTACTGCTTGTCCGCAGATCGGTACAGCGGTGAATGCAGTAGCCATACCCAAATCAAAGAATTATTTTTATGTGAGTGGTTATTATAAAGATCCTGCATTTGGTGTCAGGAGGCCGGTCATGATTAAGTATGACAATAACGGGAATATCCTTTGGGTACGGACGAATATACTCGTTGCTGCAAATGTTTATGATGAAGCCGGGATTTCCGTTGAATCATGTCCGAACGGAGATATGATGATGGTTTCAGTTGTCACCAATCCCAATACAGGCATTACTTTTCCCGCTATCACACGTCTTGATATCAATGGGGTGTTGCTATGGAGATATTTTTATAACCCGGTTGCAGGGATACCACCGTCTAATTTCATCCCGCATCAGTCCTGCGTTTTCCGTGAGTTTCTGAATGGTGGAGTTAACGATCCGATAGGCATTGTGGTTACCGGCGAGCGCACCATTCCTGGAGCAATTGGTTCCACGCATTTCGTCATGCGTGTCCGTTATGACGGACTGATGCTTTGGAAAATTGAATACCCGCTGTTTTCTGCCAATGGTGCAACCACTACAAGTGCTGCCTGGGATATTATGTTTGAAGATGAAACCGTGGGTGCAGCTGCTGTGGTGGATAATTTTGTGTTAACCGGCCTTGCCAACGCTACCGGCATCGGAAATACGCCCGGCTGTCTCGGTTTTCTTTCCAGGGTAAGTGCCACAACGGGCGCTTTTGTGAATGCGCATCGTTTTGGTGTTCCGGGGACGCCTTTGCCTCCGGCTCCGCTGACCTACGGACAGAGCATTTACCAATCAAGGGCAGTGGCAAAAAATGTGGTGATCTCAGGAGGAGTGGATGATCCTAACTCAGGCATCTTTTCAGACACCTACCTTCTTGAAATGAATATCACCAATGGCAAAATGACCAATGCTCATCACTATGCCTTAACGACTCCTAATTTTCCGCGAACGGAAAGTGTAGTTTCTGTTGGATCAGGTTATCCTACGACTGGTTATTTTATCAGCACCAATGCTTCCTCTACAGCAACATTAACAGACGGGCATGTGATAAAGACGGATGGTGTCGGGATGATAAATGCGCCAGCCTGCCCGGCCGATACAATGAAACTATTGCTGGATACTGTTAAATCAAATCCCATTCAATATTGCACCGATCAGGTCTGCGACAATGTGATACCGCATCAACTGGTCATGAAGAAGAAAACCGCACCACATTCACTTTGTTTCTCACCGTTCAAGCTGGCAGATGGCCTGGAATCATTGACTGAAACCGTTGATGATGAAGTTGGTGTTTATCCCAACCCTGTCAGCACAGACGCTGCCATACAAATATTGTTTGATGCCCCGGATGCAGGCAGTTATACTATCAGGGTAATCGACATCAATGGACGGGTAATGAAAGAGATCAGCAACTATTTTGAATCGGGAGATCAACAGGTGGAAATTGTAACTTCCGGGTGGCCTGCCGGCATGTTTTTCATTTCTGTTTCAGATGGGCAGCATAATATGTCCACGAAGTTTATCAAAATCAAATAGCAGCCGAATAATCTGTTATGCAGCAAACCGCTCCAATTTGAAAACGGGCGGTTTGTTGCTTTTATCCGGTTCCTTCCGCTTCATGATGCAGAATGCAGGCGCTGGCAGTGTTATCAGGTATTGATTTGCCTGACTTTTTGGTATGGTAAACTTCCTTACTGTCAATTAATAATTTATTAAACTTATTACCTTGAGCAACTGAAACAGTTTGTCTGAACATTAAAAAAGATCATCAATTCCCACATCCTTATGGCGGTAAATTCATCCAATCAAACGTCAGGCAGGCCAATGCGACCATTTTTGCTGACCGTTATTTTGTTGCTGACTATGCATACGGCCGCCAATGCGCAAGTGCTTATTACCTTGTTGTTGGGTGACAAACTGAATTCAGATAAGCTGGAATTTGGTCTTGCAGGAGGAGTGGATTTTTTAAACATGAGCAATACCCCGGAAGCACGATTACTTACCGACTGGAACCTGGGTTTTTATTTTGATTTTAAACTTAATCAAAAACTGTTTCTGCATACCGGTGTTCGGGTGAAATCAAAAATGGGAACGGGCTCGCTTGAACCTTATCCGCTTAATAACATGACTTTGGACAGTGCGTTTTCAGGCGGCAGTGTTGACCGCAAAATAAATTACTTTAATGTGCCCGTGCTGATACGATACCGGTTGATTGATTATCTCCATATAGAAGGCGGTATTCAGTTGGGTTTACGCTATACTGCATTTGATAAATTCACCAATACCATAGTGGAAGACGATGACCTGAACTACGCAAACAATATTGCGGATGATCTGAAACGCCTGGATGCCGGTTTGCAGGCTGGCATAGGTTATAAACTAAAGCAGGGAACCGGTATGACTATTGGCGCGGACTATTACTATGGCTTCGTGGATGTAAATGAGGTACTGGAAGGCAGTCAGCGGAATTCCGCCATATATCTTGATGTCAGCATCCCTATCGGTCGGGCAAAGGCGGCGAAAAAAGAAGCGGAGAAAGCAGCACAGCAGGAGGAAGAAGCAAAATAATATAACAGGTTTCTTCTTGCGTTATTTACAAGTTCTGCAGGAATGCTGATCTTAAACATATATGCGACTTGCTGAAAAGCATTAGCGCGTAATGTGATTATTAATCACCTGCATTTTGTTAGCGGTCAGCTTTAGAAACATCCAACTAAATTGAAATAGAAATATGAGTTTTTATTTACTAATGCCATACGATACACCCACACTCATCGGGTTGACAGTTGCTTATGGAATTATTTCATCTATAACAACCTTTGACATTCGATTAATTCAAGCCAAGAGAAATGGGACATTACCCCCTGACGAACCCGACCTTCCAAAATGGGTTGCAGCACTTTATTGGCTCGAATGGATAATTTTTGCAGTGATGGTTTATTTGAATTGGCAATATGCACTAATAGTATTTGCCATTAAGTTCGCTCTTAAAGTATTGCCAGTCTTGGAGACTATTGGAAATATTCTTATGTCCCCATTCAAAAAGAAAGGAAGTTAATGACGAATTTTAATAGACTCGTTGAAATAAGCCGAACCGCTATCAGCACCTAACCAAAAGTGGCTGTTTGGTGGTTGTATCAAGCGTTGTGCTTTTATCAACGTTTGTGCTTGGTTGACAGTGAATCGCTCCGAAACTGCCACCTTCGGGTAGCTGCCAAACGTTTTATACAACTTCAATGCGTTTAGCAGCTGCGTAGAACCTTTCGGATGATTGAATGATTTTATAAAGGCTGGAATCAGCAAAAACTTAACTATTTTAGATCATAACCTCTTTTTTTCAATTGAAAAATAAGGGCACCCATCGTGGCTGGAGTGGTAGCAGCGGTCATCCTTCTTCTGATCAGTCTCTTGCTTGATTTACCTTCGTAAGCCTTCACAACCCTCGAATTTTGCATTAGGTATTTATGAATTCAGTTATTTAGTCTTTTATTTTTTTTTCTTTTCAGCCAAAATTTCCGATTTGAAGGCAAATGTCAGCATGGCGGGATATTTGACAATCCGTGCGCTTGTGACTCCGTTATACGGGTAGTTGTAATTTTGCAATTACTTTGCAGTGTTATGCGCGGATGAATTTTTCAATTGACGAAAACTTATAACCTAATTATGAACAACTTGAATTTTAAGTTTGATATGCAGGGCATGGAAGAGGACATTGAATTTATGCCATTAATCACACTGGAAGAGGAGGCTGACGGCAAGAAGGATGTATTTGCAGATATTATTCCGGTACTGCCATTGCGTAATACGGTTTTGTTTCCCGGTGTGGTTATTCCTATTACTGTAGGACGTGATAAGTCAATTAAAGCTGTGAGAGATGCTTATGCCGCTGACCGGTTTATTGGCGTGATTGCACAAATGGATGCCACCGTGGAAGAACCGGAATTTAAAGACCTGCATAAAGTGGGAACGATGGCCAGGATCCTGAAGATGCTGAAAATGCCCGATGGCAGCACAACGGCTATTATCCAGGGAAAGGTTCGGTTTTCCATCCGCGAATTTGTAACAGCGGATCCGTATTTTAAGGCATCTATTGATGTGCTCAATGATATTCCTTATCCCGACGACAAGCAGTTTGAAGCCATGGTTTCTTCCCTGAAGGAAATGGCCGGTAACATTATCAAGCTTTCACCAAATATTCCGACCGAAGCCAGCATTATGCTGCGCAACATTGATTCCCCTTCTTTCCTTATCAATTTTATCGCTAACAACTTGTCGATTGATCTGAAGGAAAAACAAAAAGTATTGGAGATCAACGACCTGAAAGAAAGGGCACAGGCCGTGCTGGTACAGCTGGAATCAGAGATTCAGGTGCTCGAGCTGAAAAACAAAATTCAAAGCAAGGTAAGGTCCGATATTGAAAAGCAACAGAAGGATTACTTCCTGCAACAGCAACTTAAAACCATACAGGAGGAGTTGGGAAGCGCGGATTCCATTGAAAAGGAAATTCAAAGCCTGCGCGACAGGGCAGCAAAAAAGAAGTGGTCGAAAGCGGTGGCAGATCATTTTGAAAAGGAGGTGAGCAAGTTGCAGCGCATGAATCCCGCCGCTGCAGAACACTCGGTGATACTGAACTACCTTGAACTGTTGCTGGAACTTCCCTGGAACGTTTATACCAAAGATAAATTTGACTTGCGCCGGGCGAAAAAAATCCTGGAGCAGGATCACTATGGACTTGAAAAAGTGAAGGACCGGATACTGGAATACCTCGCTGTTTTAAAGCTGAAAGGTGATTTGAAATCACCCATACTTTGTTTTGCCGGTCCTCCGGGTGTCGGCAAGACTTCGCTTGGCAAGTCAATCGCAAAAGCATTAAACAGGAAATACGTCCGTATGTCACTGGGCGGTTTGCATGATGAGGCAGAAATCCGCGGACATCGCAAGACCTATATCGGCGCAATGCCGGGACGGATTATTCAGTCGCTGAAAAAAGCACAGACATCCAACCCTGTTTTTGTACTGGATGAGATTGATAAAGTAGGTGCCGACTTCCGGGGTGATCCATCTTCTGCATTGCTTGAAGTGCTGGATCCGGAACAGAATAATTCATTCTACGATCAGTATGTGGAAATGGAGTATGACCTTTCTAAGGTATTGTTCATTGCCACGGCGAACTCGCTTGCCACGATTCAGCCTGCGCTGCGCGACCGGATGGAAATCATTGATATCAGTGGCTACAGTGTGGAGGAAAAGGTTGAAATTGCTGAGCGCCATCTTATTCCCAAGCAACTGGAAGCGCATGGCCTGAAAAATAAGCATGTGCATTTTTCCAAACAGGTTATTCAAAAAATCATTGAAGATTACACCCGCGAATCGGGTGTGCGCGACCTCGACCGCAAACTGGCAGGTGTAATGCGTTCTGTAGCCAAGGATGTTGCTTTGAACGAAAAAAGAAATGCCGACCTCAGTGTGGCAGATATTCAGCGTATCCTCGGAATAAAACGGTTTGATGCGGAAATGTACCAGGAAGAAAACCCGCCGGGTGTTGCTATTGGCCTGGCCTGGACATACGTTGGTGGTGAAATTCTGTATGTTGAAACAGCCCTGAGCAAGGGCAAAGGTAACCTCAAACTAACCGGTAACCTGGGTGATGTGATGAAAGAATCAGCTTCTACGGCTTTGACGTTTATTAAAGCACATGCTGAAAAAATTGGCATCAGGCAGGAGGACTTCGACAAAAAGGATGTACACATTCATGTTCCGGAAGGTGCCATACCTAAAGACGGGCCGTCGGCAGGCGTCACCATGCTGAGCGCAATTGCATCTGCCTACAGTGGACGGAAGGTGAAGAAGTACCTGGCAATGACTGGCGAGATCACATTGCGGGGAAAGGTATTACCGGTTGGCGGCATTAAGGAGAAGATCCTTGCTGCAAAGCGTGCCGGCATGAAAGAAATAATGCTTTGCAAGATGAATGAAAAGGATATTTCTGAAATCAATGGTGAATTCATTAAAGGGCTTACCTTCCATTATGTAGATGACATGATGCAGGTACTTGAGATTGCCCTTGTGAAATAAGCGGACGTCGAAGTCATTGCTGGTATTTCAGAAAAAGCTCTTTGCTGAAAGGCATGTTGAGTTGCAGCCATACAACTCTTGCATAGCGGAAATACAATGGAAACCCGATAATCAGCAGTACCGCATTGCCAATAACCAGTACAGGCAGATTCCATCCTGAAAGAATTCCTAACAGTACTACACTTACGGCTGAGGATATAACTGTAATAACGTAAGCCATATACATAGATCCCCAGTAGAAACCTGTTTCAGGAAAGAACGAAATGCCGCAGACAGGGCAGTGGCCGGGCATCTTCGTAATGTCTTGCAGTGCATATGGATTTTTGTTGATGAACATGTCACCATGATGGCAATGCGGGCATTTCGCATGCATGAAGGCGTACCAGTGATTTTCCTTGTCCCGTGACTTTTTCATCGCAACTCCTGCTGTTTAATTTATGGCAAAGCAACAAAATATAGTTGGGAATGAGTAGGATGAACGTGATGGCGGTTTTTCAGTTTACCATTATTATGGTTTTCATCTGCTGATAATGCACACCTGAATAGGGTATCAAAAATTGAAGATGATCGAATCACGTTTCTTTAGGCCGCAGAAACATAATTGCCAAACCGGCTTATTGCGTTAATTTTGGTCTCACATTTTTAATCCATGAAAACGATTCTTGCATTCCTGATTTCACTGAGTATTATGGTTTCCTGTAAAAGGGAGGTTGCGCCACCAAAATATTATGGGCAGACTTTTGACACGGTGCAGATTATTTCCGTTGCAGAGTTGATGAAGAGGATGGAAGGGCAGCAAAAGGTGGAAGCTGTCGTGAAGGGTGAGATAACGGAATCATGCCAGGCTGAAGGTTGCTGGCTGAATCTTAAAAACGACAACGGCGCGGCAGTCTTTGTTGACTGGGACAGGCAGTTCAATATACCTAAAGAAGTTGAAGGGCGGCAGGCAATAGCAAAGGGTTTTGCCTATATAGACTCCACGCAATCACCGAAGGTAATCGCTTTCAAAGCCAGCGGTGTCTTTTTATAACCTGCTGCTTCGGATCTTTATTCACCTAACAAAAGCAGCATTGATGAAAAGGGTTATCATCATCATTTTTCTGAGCATTTGCGGTAACAT
Source organism: Chitinophagales bacterium (assembly GCA_019694975.1). Classification (NCBI taxonomy): domain Bacteria; kingdom Pseudomonadati; phylum Bacteroidota; class Chitinophagia; order Chitinophagales; species Chitinophagales bacterium. The sequence continues at coordinate 161,447 of JAIBAY010000005.1, read as the reverse complement.
AGTTTATGGACAATCGCCGGAGGCTAAAGACGGCGAAATGAAAACATATTACATGGTGCTGCTCAAAAAAGGCCCTGACCGTATGCAGGATTCTTCCACTGTTGCGCGGATTCAGGAAGGCCATATGGCGCACCTGCATAAAATGGCTGATGCAGGAAAAATGAATATAGCAGGTCCGTTAATGGAAGATGGTGACATACGCGGAATATGTATCTATAACACCGCTTCATTAGAAGAAGCACGACAGTTGGCTGAAGAAGACCCGGCCGTGCGCTCGGGTAGGCTGTTGGTGGAAATTCATCCATGGTATGCCATGAAGGGAACATGCCTCCGTTAAATCATAGAATGCCTATACCTTTGCAGCATTGTCGAACCAGGCATATAATCTTGCAGTATCGAGTGCCTGTTTTTCTGCACCGGAAATGTCTTGTACTATTTTCCCCTGTTGCATCATCAGCAGGCGTGAACCATACTTTACGGCATATTGCATGTTATGTGTTATGAGGATGGTGCAAAGTTTTAACTCCTGTATCAAATTAGCAGCAATATGCATAATGTTTTCCGATGACCTGGGATCCAATGCGGCCGTCGGCTCATCCAACAACAGAATTTTTGCATCATCCATCACCGACATTAATAAAGTCAACGCCTGTCGTTGACCGCCGGAAAGTTTTCCGACCAGCGTTTCCGTTTTATCTTCCAGTCCGAGATTGAGTATTGACAATCGTTCCTGCACCTTTTTTCTGAATGCTGATGTTACGCCTGTCCGGAATGTTTTTGATTTTGTACGTAAGGCAGCCAGCCTGAAATTATCAAGTATTGTTAGTTCAGGTGCTGTGCCCGCCATCGGATCCTGGAACACGCGCGCAATGTATCTGCTGCGCATAAAATCCTTTTGATGGGTGACATTTTTACCGTCGATCGCTATTGAACCATGATCAGGCAAACTGGTGCCGGCAATAAGGTTGAGCAGTGTGGACTTGCCGGATCCGTTGCTTCCAATCACCATCACAAATGCTGCATCCCTGATGGTCAGCGAAAGATCATCCAGTGCCACCACCTCATTCGGTGCGCCCCTGTGAAAGTACTTTGTGATGTGCTCAAGTTGAAGCATGCGCTTTTTCGGTTGCAGGAATATGAAACATTTCTACTGAAGCGATTCTCTTTAAGTATGATTAGAAGTTTTGTTCATTGACATTGCAAATCATGTCTTATGTTTTGTTTTCAGGTTTGGTAACCCGACTACAAGCAGTACTATCAATGCAGTTACCAGTTTTAGCCAATTAGGATTAATACCGAGTGTCAATGCCAGTCCGATGATCATCCGGAATGCAATGCAGCCGAGTATGACGCCAGCCAGCCGGATGGGAATGGATTGCACGTTCAGGAAACCAAGTAATGATTCCCCCATCATCACTGCACCCAAGCCGAAAATAACAATGCCGATTCCCATATTGATATCCGCAAATTGCTGAAACTGGCAAACCAGGAATCCGCTGAGTGCTGTCAGCGCATTGGCCATCATCAACCCAAGCACTTTCATGTTCGAAGTATTTACACCCAATGCACGGATCATAGTCTCGCTGTTGCCAGTGGCTCGCATCGCCAGGCCGAAATCTGTTTTCAGCAACCATGCAATCAGGAGCCACGCACAAACTGAAAACATCAACAGGGTAATCAGCCAGTTGTTATTGGTAGAAGAGGACAATTGAACATACTGTAAAACGCTGCCTGTATTGATTAATGGAATGTTCGATCGGCCCATCACGGATAAGTTGACAGAATACAATGCAGTCATTACCAGGATACCTGCCAGCAGCGGGTTAATTTTCATCCTTGTGTGAATCATGCCTGTTGCAAAGCCGGCTATTGCCCCCGACATCAGTGTAACAATTAATACTAACGGAACAGGCCAATGAGCTGTAAGTAAACTTGCCGTCACCGCTGCTCCTAAAGTGTAGCTGCCGTCGGTGGTGATGTCAGGAATGTTGAATATGCGAAGTGTGATGTAAATTCCGAGTCCCATTCCACAATATGCTAATCCCAGCAGTAAGGCGGAGAGATAAAAATCCATTATTACAATGGCTGAAATGATGAGGGGAAGGTGATGTTGAACTGCTTTGCCACAGCGGCATTATAGATGCGCTTCCTGACTTTTAATAGCTCAGGCTGAATACCGTCGAGGTTGCCCTGCTTCAGAAATTGAACGGCTTGTTCGCCGGCCTGGTAACCCCATTGATATAAATCTGCCCCGTAAGCAGCGATGGCACCTCTTTTCACTAACCCCGCTTCACTGGTAAAAACCGGAATCTTCTGATCATTACAGCTTTTGACAATCGTCTCGAATGACGCAAAAATGGTATTGTCCGGCATTGCAAAAAAGGCATCTATTTTTTTACTGAGCAGTGAGCTGATCACTAATTGTGTTTCGGAAGAATTATTTACCGGCAAGGCAATTAATGTCAGCCCGAGACGATTGCACTCACTTGTAATCTCGGCCAGCGCGGCACGCGATTGTGGCTCAGCCTGATTGAACACAGTCCCGATGGTTTTTGCTCCGGGCAGCACTTGCCGGATAACACTGACAGATGTGTCAATATAGAGCAGTGTCTCAAAGACGCCGAAAAGGTTGGCGGGTGGATGACCGGCATTGTCTGTCAGGCCAGCCATCTGAGGAGTAGGCGCCACCATCATGCACACCGGAATATCCTTTGTCTTTTGCGCTGCAGTAATTGTTGCCAGTGTTGCATTGGCTGCAATCAGGTCTGCTTTTTCAGCAATGAAATAGTCAACGGATTGTGTCAGGGTCGGAATATCACCCTGCGCATTGCGGTAAATAACCCTGATCGTGCCGCTGTCTTTGCTAAAACCGTTTTCCGCCAATGCAGCAAAGAAACCTTGTTTGGCAAGGGCTATTGTTTCATCTTCAAATGCATCAAGAAACGCAACGACCGGCGGCAACTTCTTCTCTTTCACCTGTGGGTTGCTGCACGAAGCAAAAACGAGGATGAAAAAATAAGTGATGTATCTCTTCATGGTACTATTGTTCATGACGGACAAATATACCATTTCGATGAAACAAGCGTACCGCGTTAAAAGCGGAAAGCAAACAGCAAACAGACGGCGGCCGGAGTTTTGCTTAAGGAATCGTTGGCCGTTGCAACAGCATTTTATGTATTGCCAGTACTTGTGGAATCACCGGCAATTGTTCATCATTGCTGATAACAAATGCCGAGCGTCTGATTTTATCTTCTTCCGGCCATTGATGAAGCATCCGGGCACGGATATCTTTTTCAGGCACTTGGTCCCTCTTCACGATACGGTCTATCCGCAGCGCCTCGGGTGCCGTCACTGCAATAACAGCATCCAGCAAGGCATCGCCGCCTGTTTCATAGATGAGGGCCGCTTCTTTAAGAACGTAAGGTGCATTGATCTGCTGCAATGCCCAGGATTCAAAGCTTAGCCGAACAGCGGGATGCGAGATGGCATTCAATTGAGCCAGCTTCACGGTATCATGAAAGACAATATCAGCCACTTGCTTCTTGCGGAGTTTGCCGTCTTCATAAATTGAATCGCCAAAAATATTTTTTACCGCCTCTATCACGGTCGCATCTTCTTCCAGCAACCTTCTTGCTTCCTGATCAGCATAAAAAACAGGGATGCCCAGCAGTTCAAAAATTCTGCAGACCGTGGATTTTCCTGTTCCGATGCCACCGGTAATGCCGATTCTTAACATGCCTGCGAATTGTGTTTCAGGAAAGCTTTATCAAAGGTATTGAAGAAGAAATACCGCAGTTGGTTTTCGGCGGTTTATCCCGGAACTGTTACTTCTGATTCGTTGCAGGTGACTGCATGGCTTTTGTGTATTCCATGGAAATGCCGCTACGTTCCATCACTACCTTGGTATTGGTATCTACTTCCACTTCAAGCGTTCCGTTGTCATTCACTTTTGCTATTCTGCCATGAATGCCGGCCACCGTAACAATCTTATCGCCTTTTTGCAGGTTCTCCAGGAAAATACGCTGATCCTTCGCTTTTTTGGATTGCGGGCGAATCATAAAGAAATACATTACAGCAAATACTGCAACAAGCAAAACTAAATTCATATATCCGGCTCCGCTGCTTGAACCGGATGGCTGTGACATCAGAAAAATGGTGTGCAAATTCATGTTTGATTTTTGGGTTAATGATTAATGAAATGGAGAACTAAGCTGCTTCACACAGCTCATTACCGGTATTGGGTAACAACCGTTTGGTTATTTGAATACCACCCCCGATATTTTTATCGTCATTGTATTTGGATACGTATTGGCGGTTACCACAATGCCTTTGCTGAATTCACCTTCACGGCCTTTGCTGTCGTATTGTACTTTAATTTTCTCAGAGGCACCCGGCTGCACCGGTTCCTTGGGCCATTCAGGCGTAGTGCATCCGCAAGAGGCTTTAACGGCCGAGATCAGCAATGGTGTTTTGCCAGTATTGGTAAAATGGAAATCGTAAGTGACCTTATCACCTTCTTTTATTTTTCCGAAATCATGCTCTGTTGTTTCAAAGGTTAATATGGCAACATCTTCATTGGCAGAATCTGCTGCCATTGTAGCTGGATTTTGCACGATGCTGCCATCCACTTTAGTATTTTCCCGGCCGTCGTGTTTGCAGGAGGCGAGACTGAAGAAGCATAAAAAGGAAAGAAAGGAAATTGTTTTCACTGCTATTGTAAATTTTAGCCGCAAAGGTATGAAATGAAGACAGTATTAAAAACCAACCACCGGAATCAGACTTGCCGGATCGCGAAATTCAAGGCAGCTCAAACAGGTTGACCTTTCAGCTGTAAGGTTGCTACGGATAATGCCGATTCACTTTAGTAATGTGGCGGCAGGTGAAAAATAAATCAAGGGCAATTGTTTTAATGTGTTGCAGTTTGTCACTGCAGCAGATCAGGCCGGCGGATACGGGTTCTTTCCAGTGCAAGTTCATGCCTCCAGTTGTCAATTTTTTGCTGATCACCGGATAGCAGGATGTCCGGAACTCTCCATCCATTGTATTCTTCCGGCCTGGTGTAAACCGGTGGTGCGAGCAGTCTGTCCTGAAAGGAATCGAAGAGGGCAGAGGACTCATCATTTAATACGCCGGGAATAAGCCTGCCAATGGCATCTACCACCACCGCTGCTGCCAATTCACCACCGCTGAGCACATAATCGCCGATGGAGATTTCCCTTGTGATCAGATGATCACGGATACGCTGATCAATGCCTTTGTAATGGCCGCAGAGAATAATAATATTTTTAAGCAGCGACAATCGGTTAGCGGTAGGCTGATCAAAAAGTACGCCGTCTGGTGTCATGAAAATCACTTCATCATAGTTCCGTTCTTTTTTTAATTGCTGAAGGCAGCGGTCAACGGGTTCAATCATGAGCACCATGCCGGCACCACCGCCGTATTGGTAGTCATCTACCTGTTTGTGGCTGAAAATTGTATAGTCGCGCAGGTTATGCAACTCCACTTCCAGTAAACCTTTGCCTGTGGCGCGTTTCAGTATCGAATGCGCAAACGGGCCTTGTAATAATTCGGGGTGCAGTGTGATAATGTCAATACGCATGTGGTGAAATTCAATCGTAAAAATAGATTTTAATAAGACACCGGTATAACCAGCATGATTGACTTTCCCACGCATGACTAAGGCTAATTTGTAGCTTTGTGTCTTCATTCATGAAATCCAGTCCGCAGCGCATGGAATCAGCGTATATCATCGATGGAATCAGGACACCTATCGGAAGTTTTGCAGGCGCATTGTCTTCCGTACGCACGGATGACCTCGCAGCCCTTGTTATCAAAGCATTGATCGCACGCAATGAAAATATTCCTACAGCGGTGATTGATGATGTGATCATGGGATGTGCCAATCAGGCGGGCGAAGACAACAGGAATGTTGCACGGATGTCATTGCTGCTGGCAGGCCTGCCTCACACTGTTCCCGGAGAGACTGTGAACAGGTTGTGCGCTTCGGGCATGAGCGCGGTGGTGCATGCGAACCGTGCTGTTAAGAGCGGCGACGGCGCTGTATTCATTGCGGGTGGTGTGGAAAATATGTCGCGTGGTCCATGGGTAATTTCGAAAACAAGCAAACCATTTGGCAATGATGCGGAGATGTATGATAGCAGCTTTGGCTGGCGGTTTATTAATCCTTTGATGAAAGCGATGTATGGTGTTGATACCATGGGAGCTACAGCGGAAAACCTCGCATCGCAGTATAAGATTACGCGCCATGATCAGGATCAGTTTGCGTACTGGTCGCAACAGAAGGCTTCCATAGCACAGCAGCAAAAAAGATGGGAAACGGAATTATTGCCGGTATCTGTTGTGCAGGCGAAAGGACAGGCAGGCAATTTTGCTCAAGATGAATTTATGAAACCGTTTACCACGCAGGAAGGCCTGGCCAAATTGAAACCTGCGTTTCAGAAAGATAATGGAACGGTAACTGCAGGCAATTCATCCGGATTGAATGATGGTGCTGCTGCCATGTTCATTGCTGCTGATTCAGCTATAAAAAAATATAACCTTGTTCCTAAAGCAAGGGTTGTAAGCAGTGCTGTGGTAGGCGTGGAGCCGCGTACAATGGGTATCGGCCCGGTAGGTGCAACACAACAGGCACTTGCAAAAGCCGGCATCAGCCTGCATAATATCGGAGTAATTGAATTGAATGAAGCCTTTGCGGCGCAGTGTCTTGCATGCATCAGGCTGTTGGGGCTGCAAGACAATGATCCGCGTATTAATATCAATGGCGGTGCAATTGCGCTTGGACATCCTCTGGGAATGAGCGGTGCCCGTATAGTTTACCATGCAGCAATGGAGCTTAACCGGCAGCGTGCCCGTTATGCTTTAGCGACTATGTGTGTCGGTGTCGGGCAGGGATATGCAGTTGTACTCGAAAGAGTATAGTGAGTCAATTGTTTTGTTTGCAATTTCCGTTTTTTTTGTTCAGTAAATTCTTCACTTAGACAAGAGGAAAACAGCTGGTATGGCAAATCGTTTGCGCCATGCGGTTTCGTTATGACTTTCTCCCGGAAATTCTTTTGTCATCCAATTGGAAGAAGTATATCCTTTGCTCTTCATCACTGCATCGGCCTTTGCCTGAAAAGGTGCATAGAGGCTGTCGAGTTCCTTAGTTCCATAGTCGAAATAGATTTTATGATCTGCGGGAGAAGGAAGATGCGTTTGCATATATTCGATTAAGGCGGCTGGCACGGGATTGTTGTCTGACCGGTATATGCCCGTCCAATGAGTAGACAAGCATGCTGCACCGTGAAACACTTCCGGATATTCGCAGACTGCATAGAGTGAAATCAGCCCACCCATACTGGAACCAGCAATAAAGGTATTAGACTGATCAGGCAGTGTGGAGAACGTGCTGTCAATAAATGGCTTTAATTCTTTGACGATAAAAGAGAGATAACGGTCTGCCACCGGCCCGCCGCGTAACATCAGATTCAGTTCGTCAAAATTTCCGGAAGGAAGGTAGTTCAGTGCTTTCTGTGGAAAGAACTCCGCATGCCTTTTTTCACCATTGTTCCAGATGGCTACCACAATACAGTTCCTGATTTTTTTCTTTCTTTCCAGTGCATTCAGTGTGGCATCAATACACCATGCCTGTTTATTCCACGTGACCGTTGAGTCGAAGAGCATCTGACCGTCATGCATATACAGCACCGCATATTTTTTTTCCGGAGTGTATTTTTCCGGCAGCCAGACATCAATGGTACGGGGATCAATATTTTGAGAGGCAAAGTGTTCATACCGCTTCAGGGTGCCGGAAGACAAGTGTGGTAGTTGGGCCAATGTAATGCAAGGCAGCAGCATGCAGGAAAGGAAAAAATTTTTTGTTTCCATGGCTATACTGGTTTGTTGTATTGAGCTTAATGAAGGTAATGAATGTTCCTGTTCAGATATAATAGCATTGAAGACAACACCGCGGAAGCTGCGATGCAACAGGAATGCGCTGATCAGTTTACGGATTTAAGGTCAATGATGAATATGAGATTGGAATTAGCCGGTATGCTGCCATTGGCGGCCGAACCATAAGCGAGACTTGGCGGAAGATACAGCGTAATGCTTCCTCCTTCAGCAATAAGCGGTATGCCTTCCTGCCAGCCGGTGATGAGTTGTGAGAGTGAGAAGGAGACATTATCGCCATCGTCGAAGGTGATTCCATTCGTAAGCTTGCCGGTGTAGTTGACCGTAACATGTGAGCAGGCGGTAGGATAATCACCGGTGCCGGCACTGGCGATGGTATAAAAAAAGCCGCGGTCATCTTCCACCGCCGTGATACCGGCTGCATCCAGATACGACTTGAGGGTGGCCACTTCAGCGGAAGGCGCTGTGATGGTTACTTCCGGACAGTTACCGTCTTTCTTATTGCAGCCAAAGATGATGATGCAGGCGAGTAATGCAAAGAGTGGTTTATGCTTCATCTGTAATTATTATTTGACGCTGCAAATGTAAATGGTTGACGCAACTGATGTGTGATTTGTAACCGTAAATCATTATGAGATTGGTTTTTCACCGCTTTATTCTAAGGATAGAAACCTGCCGGCAACGATTCCGGAATAGCCAGAAAGGAAGAAGAACGGTCGTTCATCATTTCCATAAAATCATTTTCAACCCGATGAGGATAATGATTACGCCGAAAGCCTTTTTAATTTGCTCAGCGGATAATGATATAGCCAGCTTGCTGCCAAAAAAACTTCCCGCAACAAAGCTGATGCAAAGGATGGCAGCCACCTTAAAATCAACCTGGCCTGCTTTATAATAGTTGAGTACAGCCATAACGCCAATGGGAGGCAACATCATGGCAAGTGATGTTCCCTGCGCGGCATGCTGCTCCATGCCCATAAACAAGACAAGACAGGGTACCACAATCAGTCCGCCGCCAATACCAATAAAGCCACTGAATACACCGGCGAAAATGCCAATGACGAGAATAACAAGTGTGTTGTCCATGGAGCTTGATTTTGCTGTTTGAATCATGGTTGTTTAGTATAGGATGAATAACCGCTACACGGCATTGAATAACTGCGTTAATTTTTTTAAATCAGCACAGGATACCCAAGGAATCTGGAAACATTAATTGTTGATTATCGAAACATGTTCCTGTATGAAATGAATGAGAAAGCAATAGTTACCAGTATAAGTGAAGCTTTAACCAACACTACTTTTTCAGCAGATAGGTTAATTGTCCCAGGTGATAACTCTGATGATTGGTTCGGTTGAGAATAACATTCAGCCTGTTGCGGTGTGGTTCTTTGGCAAAATCTTCTTCCGACACGGCTGTATGCCTTGCAAACCAATCTTCCGGCGACAATTGATTCATCTGTTCGGTAAGCCGGGCATTCACCGATCGCCAGCATTCTTTAAGTATGGCGATGGATGGCATCCGCTGATTTGATTTATCCGGGTTGTCGATAAATGCAACATCCAGTTGCGGGTACATCCGTTCGCCTAAGCCGAGCAGTGGCAGCAATGCATCATTCACGGCGGTGAGATGGCCCAGCAGGTAAATGCCGGTATTGCGGCCCGCTGCCGTTTCAGCATGCAGCTGCGCATCGGAAAGTTGTTCCAGTAATTTATTCACCCTTTCATTGTGCGAATGCCATGCACTAAGCGCCATTTTAACAAAGAGTTCGTGTTTACTCATGATGTGTTTTATTGAATGTTGACTATTATCTTTTCCGGCAGCAGATGAAGTATTGCCGCAAAGTTAAAATGATTGCCATGAATATTCCGCATACGTTCTGTCAGTACAACCGGCCTGTGCTCTGATGCCAGCATCCGCTTTCACATTTTCAATATCAGCTGTGCGGTATAACTTCTCGGTGCTTCCAGCAATGCCGGCCTGATGGAGTATTCACGGTTAAAGGAGTTCTTGGTGATGAGCGATACGCGTATGTTATCAGTGATATTGTAGGAGAGCCGGAGGTCAACCACGTAGTCGCCGTGATGATGATTTTCGCGCCACGATTTCACGCCGGGAATGAATTCTGTCGGTTGTCCAAAAAGATATATGATCAGGGGATCATTGCCTTCAAAGAACGGATCAATATTAATCATGAAGCTGTTATAGCGTACTTCAACGCCCCAGCTGAATTTACGGTATGACTGATCAAGGTTGAATTTGATGGTAGTCCTGAAACGGTAATTGAGAATAGTGGATTGCTGCAGCGAGTCCTTGACTTCTTGTGTAAGGGTTTGATCATTATCGATGATGCTGTCGACAAATTCCTTTTGGTCTACATTGATGGGATTGATATAGGTGAGGCCTGCCAGCACATTCGTGGTCACACCAAAAAAAGATCCTTGCCCGACCATGGTAAATTCAAAACCGCTGATACGTGCATTTTCAATATTCACCGATTCGAAACCCAGGTAATTCAGATCGTATTCACCGGGTATGGGGTTGGGATGATAATAGCCGAACTTGAATTCAATCATATCATGGTAGCGTTGCATGAAGCCGGCCAAATCAGCATACCCCATCCAGTTACTGATTCTGAAAGCTTGTTTGATGCCGAGTTCTGAACTCCATCCGTTTTCCGGCTGCACTTCCGGATTCGGAAAAACTTTTAACGCACCAACGGAGGTATTCACAAATTTTTCTGCAATAGATGGGAAACGATAACCCTGCCCGAAGGAGCCACGGAGGAAGGTAGACGGTGTAAGTTCATAATTCAGTCCTGCACGGAAAACGGGATGAGAGTTTCCTTTTACGGAATCAACCCTGAACGTTTCATAGCGCAATCCGGCCAGAACGATCAGCTTACCGAAAGTTTTGTCAAGCTGTGTAAACAATGCCGAATTGCTGGCGGAATGATCTCCATAGAGTTCGGCATTTACCGCCGAATAGCTGGTTGATGCACCGGCCACCAGGTTCAGATCAAAACTAAAATGTTTGTGATACTGGTATTCGCCGTAGTAATAATTTGATACAGAGCCCTGGTCTGTATTGTTATTGTTTTTTGTATAGAAATAGCGAAACTTCAGATCGTGCTGATCACCCTTTCCGGAAAAATAGGTTACAAACGGATCAATGGTCATACGGGTATTTTTACCTTCCGAAATAGTAGTGGTGGCAGAATCAAGTCCGCCCAAAGCACGATAGGCGCCTGTAGTATCATCGGCCCATATAAAATAAGTGCCCGAATGGTAATACATATAATTGACGTTGATTCCTGCAGAGAGGCCATCAACTTTTTTAAACCTGTATCGCGTATTGGTATTGATGCGGCCACGGAGGTTATATTGCCCTTCGTGAAAACTATGGTCGTTATTGATGTTACCACCCGTAACAAGATCAAACTGCCCGAATTTGCGGCTGTGTAAAAAGCTGCCTCCGCCAAAATAAGGTTGCTGATTTCCCCACCATACTTTCCCCTTGTCCTGCGGGTTTTGATAGATGCCCTGGAAAGCCGTGATGTGTGTCTCCGGTACACTGGTGGGATAGCGTGTCCGCAGGTTGATGACACCATTTAATGCTGATGAACCGTATAAAACGGAAGACGCTCCTTTGATGATCTCTACCTGTTCTACATTCTCTACCGGAAGAAACTCCCATTTCACATCGCCTGCATCACCGGTAAGCTGCGGAATACCATCTACCAAAACCAGCACACGGCTGCCTGCTCCATAAGAGAAACCGCTGCCACCTCTCACATTGGCCTGGTTGTCTATCATCGTCATGCCGGGCACTTTCTGTATTGCTTCATCGAGATCAATGGTATTCGCATTAACAAGAAACTCGGGTTTCAGCACTTCCATTGATACGGTTTCTTTAGTAATGTTCTTTTCATACTTGCTCGCTGTTACCACTACCAGGTTAAGTTCATTCGCTACCTGGTTCATTTCTATGTTTTGTATGATGCTGTTTCCCGGCTTAATATTCAGCCGCCGGCTCTGATTCTCATAACCGAGATAAGAAAACACTGCAGTATATTCACCTTGCGGTAAGACGATATTGTATTTGCCTGCACTGTCGGTCACGGTTCCGTTGTTGTTTCCAAAACTGATACTGACGCCCATCATGGGCTCATGGGTGACAGCATCTTTCACGGATCCTGATACACTCACTTGCTGGCCTGATGCCGGCACACGGAAACATAGTGTTAAAGCAGCAATCAACAGTCCTCTTTTCAAATAGCTATATACCCGGTAGTCATACATTTTAAGCATGGAAGGGTTAATTTGAAATTAATGTCTGAATAAATAGGCTGACAATGCCGGTCAAGGTAAATTTTTTTGGAGAATTTTTGAAGTGGCAACGCAGTACTTCCCGGAACGTTTAACCAATGATGCCGGTCATGCCATTCCGGTTACCGACAGGCAGATCAGCAGGCAGCCATTTTTTTAGCATTGTACGATCATTTAACCGGTAATTGCAATATTCAATTCCTGAAGAAATTCTTATTTTTCATTATTCAAAATGTGGTCATGCAGCAGCCTGTTTTAATTATCCGTTTATTAAATCTTATCATGCTGATTTCCTGTGCTGGCAACCCGGCACCGACAGGAGAAGATGATGCAGCAGGCATTGAAAAGGACAGCGTATCAGCGTTCAGTGCTGATCACTTTCCCTATGATCTGGCACAGCCAGCTGAAAAAATCAAGTTACCTGAATCGCTGACAGAAATTTCAGGGATAGATTTATACAGGAAATCAAAAATGGTATGTGTGCAGGATGAAAAGGGAATAGTGTATGTCTATGATCTTGCCAAGGGAACGCTGAAAGAAGAGATCAGCTTCGGATCAAAAGGGGATTATGAAGGTGTTGCCAATGTGCACGATACCATCTGGGTTTTAAGCAGTGACGGCAACCTGCATCGCATCGTCAACTTTAATACAAAGCATCAAAAGACTAAAGAATTTGATACACCGCTCAACAAAGACAATGATACGGAAGGCCTGTGTTACGATGAAAAGAATAACCGCTTACTGATAGCCTGCAAGGAGAAGCCGGGTGCTTCGATGAAAGGCATGAGAGCAGTGTATGCATTTGACCTGCATTCAAACGCAATTGTAACTATACCTGCTTACACAGTGAAACTGGACGAAATCCGGCAGTTTCTGCAGCAGCACGATAAGGATAAATTCATGACCAATGAACTGCGTGCTTTACTGGATCCGGGCAAAGGTGATGTGACTTTCCAGCCATCAGAAATTCATGTTCACCCGGTGACAGATGAGTTGTACATACTTTCTTCGGTCGGAAAGTTGTTGCTCGTAATTAACCGTGACAATAAAATATTACACATGGTCAATCTCGACCCGTCTATGTTCAGGCAGCCAGAAGGCATGACTTTTTCGGATGATGGCACCATGTATATCGCAGATGAAGGCGGTAATGGTCATGGTAACATCCTGAAATTTAATTACAGGCCCGATGCGCCATCGAAGTAAATCGTTTGTTATGATCGCATTGCTGCAGTTGGTGATGCTGGCAGCCGGAGCGCAGGATCGCAACTACAGCGACAGCGTGATTGTGCGCGCAGCCAGTGATAAGTATCATGCCCAGTTTATCGGCAGATTGTTATTGGGTAATCACTATCGCGCAGTATGGTCGGCACCGATCAGCATGCAATACCTCGATATGCAGCATATGAAAGGCGGGCTTACACCGCTGAAACGCGGCGGCGGTTTTCAGACCTTATCACTGCGCCTGCTGGGTGGCGACAGCAATCAGTATGTGATACGCACCATTGATAAAGACCCTTCCAAAACTGTTTCAGGTGTTTTTCGCAACACCATTATAACTGATGCCATTCAGGATCAGATTTCCGCATCGCATCCATACGGATTCCTGGTAGCGGCAGAACTGGCAAAGCCCGCCGGCATTTATCATTCCAATCCAATGGTTTTGTATGTACCGGATGATCCGGCACTCGGCGATTTCCGCGAGGTATTTAAGCATCAGGTAGTATTGTTTGAGGAACGTGAACTCAACAATGCGGGCGTGGAAGAAGGACTGAGCGGCTTCAGAAAAGTGACAGGCACTTTTGATCTCTATAACATCCTCCTGAAAAGCAGCGACAATTTCGTGGATGAAAAATTTGTGCTGCGGTCGCGCTTATTTGATATGCTGATTGGCGACTGGGACCGTCATGAAGATCAATGGCGATGGGCGCAGTTCAACCTGCCCGACGGGCGGAAGATGTTTCGCCCGATACCACGTGACCGTGACCAGGCTTTCTTCAATTTCGACGGCATACTGCCTGCTTATGCCAGCCTGAATGTGCAGAGTACCCGGAAAATGCAACGTTACAAGTCAATGCCGCTCAGCACCAAGTGGTTCAACTATGGAGCGCGTTATTTTGATCACAACTTCCTGACGCGCATGACCCGTAGCGACTGGCTTCAATGCGCCGATACGCTGAGGCAATTATTGTCTGATGATGACATAGAGACTGCGTTCAGGATCTGGCCGGATACCATTTATAAACTTACGGCGCCTGAAATTATGCAAACATTAAAAGCGCGTCGCGACAACCTTCCGGCAATTGCCGGACAGTACTATGCATTCCTGGCCAGGAAAGTGACCGTTACCGGCACCAATAAACCTGACTATTTCGAAATCAAAAGAACAGATCCAGGGCAAACCGAGGTAACCGTTTATCAATGGAAGAATGGTGTTAAAGGCAGGCCATTCTATCAACGTACCTTCACGAAAAGCGAAACAGGCGAGTTGATTTTATATGGCCTCGGTGATGATGATTTTTTTGATGTATCCGGAAAATCAGGCCATAATACCTTGCTTAGGCTGGTAGGCGGAGAGGGAAGCGATAGTGTGGTTGACAGGAGCCAGACAGCTGGATGGGGCAAGCGCACGAAAGTGTATGACAGTGATGCGGGTAGCTACCTTAATGCCGGAACCGAAGCAAGCGATCATACTTCCGCGGATACGGTATTTAATAGCTACACCACCAGGAGTTATGAATACAATTTCAACGGCTTCTTTCCGGTGTTTGGTTACAATACCGATGATGGTGTATTTCTGGGTGCGAGTGTTACCCGAACTACGCAGGGATTCAAAAAATTTCCTTACAAATCAAAGCAGTCATTCGACGGCGAAGCAGCTATGAAAACCGGTGCTTTTCATTTCGGCTATAAGGGTGACTTTACAGATGTGATCGGTAAGTTGGATCTTAATGTGAGTGCGAATGTTTATGCACCGAACTACCGTCAGAATTTTTTCGGTTATGGAAATGAAACGAAACAGGAATTTCCTGTGGAAGATTACAAACTCCGGATCAATCAGATGCTGCTGTACCCGGCGCTGGAAGCAGGCGGGGAAGACGATGTGCGTTTTTTGTTCGGCCCCATCTATCAGCAGGCGCGGCTGTCACCTGATACAATTGATAATTTCAGCGAGGTCTTTCCTACACTCTCTGCTGATAATATTTCGCGCAAGCATTATCTGGGAATAAACACGCAGCTTACCTATCAGCCTTTCCGGAAGGATACCATGCCACGTTTTGAGACGAGTTTTTTAGTGAATACGGGTTACCTGAAACAGACAGAAGACAACACCGTCAATTTCGGTTTTCTGCGCGGATTCATTTCCCTGTATTATCATTTTTATGACCGGCATGGCGAACGGCTCGTGCTTGCAACACGCTTTGGAGGTGGCTATAACCTCGGCGACTTTGAATTTTACCAGGCCAATATTATCGGCGGAAGATCAAATCAAAATGTTCGCGGGCTGCGCGGAGAGCGGTTTTCCGGTCGCTCCGCTTTGTATAATAACCTGGAAGCAAGGCTTAAGCTATTTCACTTTAATGCGTATATTTTTCCTGCCGATATCGGTGTAATTGGTTTGCTAGACAATGGCCGTGTCTGGATTGATGACGACGCATCCAATGTGATACATACCAGTTATGGCGGTGGTGTTTGGCTGAATCCATTTGGGTTGGCTGTACTCTCGGCCACCTATGCCGTTTCTGATGACGAGCCACACGGACTATTTAATATCAAGTTGGGATGGTGGTTTTAACAAGCAGCTAAAAATCATATTTGTAACTCAACCCTGCTATATGCCTTTGCAGGGCATTGTTCACGTTCATCTCCTGGGTAAGCAGGTAATAAAGTTTCACTGCATGCTGTTTGGTGAAAGAATATTCAAAACCCGCGCTCAACCGGTATTGGTCGAATTCATTTCCTTCATTATAAAATGCATGATAGAATAATTCGCCGCTCACATATGGCTCCCATCTTTTATTGATACGGTAATTGACGGAAAGCTTAGGCCTGATGTAGTTTTCAGCAGGCTGATCATGCTGTATTTGGTGCAGGTAACGCAACCTTGGTTCTGCAGACCAATGCCCGGCTTCCACCTCATAGCTCACATCCAGCGAAACCCTGTGCGACACTGCATCCTGTGCCACAATGAAACGGTAGGAAGCTGCGACGTCGAGTTGCTTCCGCACTTTATACTTGCATCCGGCTTCCGTAAAGGTTGTTCCCAGTTGGGTAGAATTGTTCTTAAGCCGCAGCTCTTGCGAAAGCTGCAGATCAATCTTCTTGCTGATCTTCTTATTGATTTGCGCGCTGGTCCAGGTTTGAAAATCCTGCTCCTGTGCATGTACGGTTAAAATGCCCAACCTGCCGATAAAGAAGATCAGGATGACAGTGGTGCGGACAGGTGCGCTGATGCTCACGGCGGGCTATTCGAAATAATAGATCTTAATCCTTACGATGTCGCGCATAAAATCGATACGGCCGATCTCCACACGGTGCACATCAAGTCCGGTGCGGTCTTTCAGATCAGCGATAAGCTTGTCGTAATTTTCCGGCCTGATGTTTTCAATCTTTTCATATATCACCAGTTTATTGGAAGCAATGCGGACAAGCCAGATCTTTTCCAGGATATAGATTACTGAAACGATGAGAAGATTCGCGAATAAAATCTCCACGATGCTCACCTTTTCATTGCTGAGCGAGTTGATCACACCCACGCTGATTATGAGGAACAGGTAAGCCATGTCCATAATGCCGACGTTGAGTGTACGGTAACGCAAAATGGAAAAAACAGCAAAGAGGCCAAACGCCACACCGATCTCCAGCTGCGTATTGCGCATCATGTAGCAAAGGATGAAGATGATGATATTGAAGAGGAAATAGGTGAAGAGGTAATCTTTGTTTTTATGCGTCGGATAGTAGATACGCCTGATAATGATATAGGCAATCAGGAAATTAAAGGCAAACCGGAAGAGCAGGTCGAGCAAGTCAGCAGTATTCCAGAAAATATAGTCCGTGGCAAAAAGTACATCAGTCAGCAGCATTACAGATTTTGTTTAGTGCGGTTAATTTTGGCTTAAATCGGTTGTATTTGATACCGGAACAGGTGAGCAAGGTACCCAAACAATATTTACTGAATCCGGTGGGGAAGATACGGTTGGATTGCATCAGCTTCTTGAAAGCTGATAAGGAAGTGGAACGGTGTTGCTTCACTTCGGCTATCACCAGGTCATCCAGCGATTTCTCAGTGGTGTTATTACTGAAGTGAATCAATAAATCAATAGTGACTCTCTCGCGGTCTTTTTCATTGACCAGTGTGATGCGTGAAAAATTATTGGCGAGTTGCGGGAGCAGCGTAATATCCGGCCTGCCAAGCTGTGATTTTGCAAAATCAAGCTGTGCTGCCGTCAACTCCCTGCTGATACCTTCGGCACGCTGCCTCGACTTCAGTGTCTGCCCTTTATTGGTTTTTTTCTTTACCTCGAGGTAACTTTTGCTGGTATCAGTGTATCTTCTCAATCTCACTTTGAATCTGCCTGCTTTGCCGTTATGATGATCTGTATATGATTGCAGGGCTGGCGTGTCAAAATATAAATTCTCATACCTGAAAAGGGGCAACCCGTCAATTGTAAGCACTTTATAATACGGTTGCAGCTGCAGCAGAAATCCGGTTAGCAGCGAGCGGTTGAAGATGTACTTGCTGTCGAAGCGGCTCATCAGCTCCACGGCTTCCATTTCCCTGAGGCCTATTGATGAGAATCCTGCCATGCATTGCAAGATGTCATGCTTCACAGATACTGTCTCAGCGGTACTCATACCGGTATATTTTTTTCGATTTCACTTCACCATTTCTGTCCATAACTGTCTTGGAAATGCGGTTACCTTCATGATCATAAACAAAACCGGTAACTGTATCCACCTTGCCATCCGGCAGAAAAGAGGTTTCTCTCACCTTCATGCCCTGCTCATTGTATTCATAAGTGGTGTGCGATTTTATTTTAGTGTCATCATCAAACTCTATCTCTTCAATCACGTTGCCCTGTTCATCAAATGCCTGGAATGACTTCTTTCTCTCCGTTTCTTTCCCGTTTTTGTTTTCAATAACTACCTCTGTTACGGATTTTACTTTTCCAGGAAATGGTTTTGTCTGTGCCTGCGCCAAACAATTCCCCCAAAAGGTAAGCGACAACAAGAGGAGCGGAATAATTCTATGCATGGATTTGTTTAGCATCATCAGGTTGCCCGTGTGAGCAGGTTATTTTTTAAGAATAATATCATCCACCTCCACGGTAGCATGATTTTCAGTAATCTCAATGTGCTTTAGACTGGGTTCCACCGTTGATGCGCATGTGTCGCAGTCGGAATAGGCAAAAACGGTATAACTTCCTTTCTTCAGGTATAAAAATTCATAGGTGCCGTCATAGCTTGTACGGGTATCCAGTCCATAAAAATCATCATCGCCGAAAATCAGGTAAACGCGTTCTTCCGGAGCATAGTAAGATGACTGCAATACGCCTGCACCATTGTAATCATTGATAAATACTTTTCCCTTGATGGTGGAGGTACCGCCTTCGCCAGGCCCTTTCGTGCAGCCATTCATCCAGATTGTTCCGCTTAACAGGAAAAATAAATTGAAGATGGATGACGGTTTAAATTTCAAAGCAGATGACATTGTTAGTGAATGAAAAACTTTTGTGTCCACTGTTTAGTTGCAGATTGAATACTCAACAAAAAGATGCCGCCCGTTATATGACCTGTCTCTATCTCTGTAATTGGTGAAACTGCGCGCTGATAATACAACCTTTCGCCAAAAACATTAAAGAGCGTGATGGCATAGTCACGATAATTAACATTCGCCGGGAATACGATAGTCAGCTGCTCATTTTGCTGTGTGCAGCTAACTTCAATTGCAGCAGCGGAAGCAGCCTCAATGCCGACGTTACAGTCAGGGTTGTAAGCAACGCCAGGCGAGCCTTCAGGGCAACCGGTGAACCAATTGGTAAAGCTGTTCATGTTGCCGGTGGGGTTCAGCAATTCAAGGGTGTAGTCTCCTCCATCAGCACCTTCCGGCCAGTCACCGTCATCGTCGTACAGCACGGAAAAAGTAAGTTTGCCGGTATTCTTGTAAAGCCGTACCAACTCACCGTCATTACTGAGGTTGAAAATGAATGGCCCGATATAATTTGTAACGTCCGGATGACGCGTATTGAATTTCACAGGATCATGGACAAGCACCAATCTCGCACCGGCAGCAATCTGTGTGTTGTTGGGAAAGCTGTATGCATTGTCGTTGTTACTGTCGGTGAAGTGCCAGCCGGTGAGGTTGATACCGCTTCCTGAACGGTTGTATAACTCAATCCAGTCGCCGGCATCGAGCAATGTATCCGAATTATAATTGATTTCGGAAAACACGAGCGGATCATCACAAGGCGTAAAGGCTTTGCCCGGTGAGCCCAGCATGCAGCCCACAAACCAGTTTGATGATTCGCCGGGCGATTGCTGCGGATCCAGCAGTTCTAATGTGCGACCGGTGCCATCTGCCGCCGATGGCCAGGGCAGCGTGTCGGTATAATTCATATAAAGTTTTAATGCACCGGTATTATCGAACAGGCGCACTTCATCGGCATCATTTCCAAAACTAAAACTCATTTCGCCCAGGTAATTCGTCACGAGCGGGAATTGCTCTGTGAATTTTACCTGATCGTTTACCACGACAAGTCTGGCGCCTCCAGCAAGGTTACTTCCGGCAGGAAAAATAAAAGTGTTGGCACTATTATCATCTTTCAGATACCAGCCACCAAGGTCTATATTCGTTGTTCCATAGTTGAACAGTTCAACCCAGTTGCCTGAGTTGAGCGTAGAGTCTGAATTGTAATTAAGTTCAGAGAAGGTTATCGACTGCCCGTAAAGCAGCGGACACAGGTGGATAAACAACCATAGCAACAAAAGCAGACGACGAGGCATAATTTCTAATATGTGAAATTGAAAGTGAAACGGGAATCGGCGAATTTATCGAATTTAACCATAACTTAACAATGATACAGTCATGCATAATAAAAAGCTACTTTTGTCACTGCGTATTAAAGGTCATGGAGGTTACTGATCACATCTGCAAATTGTTAGCGTTCCAGGACAGGGTCGTCATTCCTGGATTCGGCTCACTTGAAGCCGCGTATGCACCGGCAACTATTCATCCAACCCAACATCTGTTTCAGCCGCCGCATAAGTCCATTTCATTTATTAAAGACACAGCCGTGCAGGATGATTATCTCGTGCAGTTTATTTCGCATGAGGAAGAAATCAGTTATCAGATGGCCGCTGGCAAAGTGAATCAGTTTGTCCTGAAAGCGGAAGAGGAGTTGCTGAAAAAGGGCAGTTACCTTGCTCCTGGCATTGGTAAATTTTATTTCGACATAGAGAAGCAACAACAGTTTCTTCCTGATACCACCAATAATTTCCTCTTAAGTTCCTATGGCCTGAGCGATTTTATCTCCAGACCTGTCTTACGCCCTGAAAATATTGCGGGCTATGCCAACCCGCAGCCTAAGGCGGAAAAGAAGAAGAAAAAATTTATCTGGTTCAGGTTCTGAGATGAAATGATACGAAGAATAAGTTAAAACCTCGGGCTATAAATTCTTCCCGCAGAAACGCCTTTCACACGCCCTGTAAATATGATCGACAACTCCGGGCCGCCGGCCAGCTGATTAATTTCTGAAAGGCTGCCTGTATTGAAATCATAACTTAATCCGAATGCCAGGTCCCCCATATCAATACGCAGCCTGGGGATTAAAGCATCACCTACACGGTAATAACCTCCGAGATATAATGCATAGTTGGCATTGCTGTTTTTTGCCAGCACGATTTTAAGATCAGTGCCCAGTAAAATTTCAGTGCTTTTGCCTTGTTGGAAAAAAGCGATGCGCGGCTGAATTTCCAGCATTGCTGAAATTGATTTTGCAAAGCCGGCATTGATGGCATACTTGCGGTGGATAACAGAAAGGTCGTTGCTGTAGTAAGACAGGGAAGGTTGATTAAGATGAAATACAGAACATCCTATGTTCAGATGCATGTTATCATTCATATAGTTGTATTCCATACCTGCTGACACATCAGGATAGCTTGCATTGTCTTTCGCAGGAATATCTGAATTGATTCCGCCATTGAAGTCTTCATCAAAGGTCATTTTTGACAGGTCGAAACTTGTGCTGGCGAAACCGCCCAGCAATCCAATCCCGAAGTAATGCGAGAAGTTGGAACCGAAATTCTTATGGAAGGACAATGCCGCTTCAAAACAGTTGGTGCTGTAATCTGCATCACCCGCCTTGTCGGCAAAATTCATGACGGCAAATCCGAATATATTATTCTTGTTTTTTCCGGCCGGTACGCTGATATCCAATGAGCCGGATAAGGTCTTGAAAGGTTGCGTGATATCCTTCCACTGGCTGCGGTAGATGCCTGCCAGCCGGTAATTATCTTTAAAAAAACCGGTGCGCGCAGGGTTGAGCAATAAAGGCATCTCGTACACCTGCGACAGATGACTGTCCTGTGCCTGCACAGCTACAGGGCAGAGCAACACCGCTGCAAGGCACAGATTCCATACTATTGATATGATGGTTATCCGGTTCAGTTTACAGGTTTTCAGTTTTCATGATTAAAAGTCCTCATCTATGGTTAAGCCGATATTTCGTTTATGGAAATTTTAAAAAAACAGAATCATTTTATCAGCGTTACATTGCCTTGCTTCTCAATCACATCATTATTGCCGCAAGTAGCTTTAAGAGTGTACAGGTAAACTCCGGCCGGCATCAGTTGATTGTTAAAAGTGCCGTCCCAGCCACTATTGATATCAGACGATTCAAAAATAATTTTTCCCCATCTGTCGAAGACGCGGAAATAATTAACGGTAATCAATCCGGTACTGCGAACAAATAGGATGTCATTATGCCCGTTATTATCAGGTGTGAAAGCATTGGGAATAAAGATTTCCGCCGCATCGCATCCTGCGGTAAGCGTGATCTCATCATCAGCCATACAGCCGGTTGTGTCGGTAACCGAAACGGTGTAGGTGATGGTGGAAAGGGGAGTGGCAACAGGATCAGGACATTCAGTGCAACTGAGATACGTTGCCGGACTCCAGGCATAGCTGCCTGCAGAACCGGTTGCATTTAACTGGTAGGCAGAACCCGCTACAACGCTTACATCATCTCCCGCATTAATAAAGGGCTCCGAAACAAATACCGACACCTGTAGTGTATCTTGATAACAAATGCCATCTGATACTATCACCATAAAAACGGTGGATTGTGCAGGTGAGGCCAGTGGCATAGCAGAGCCGGCATCACTTAACGATTCCGCGGGCGACCACTGGTAGAAACTTCCTCCTCCGGCCATCAGTTGTGCTGATGTTCCGGAACAGATTACTGTGTCATTCCCGATGATGCCGATGAGTGGCGGAACCACTTCTATGTGGACAGAGTCAATGTTCTTGCATTGATTGATATCAGTCACTGTAACGGAATAGGTAACGCTTACCGTAACAGCCGTTACAGGATTGGGAATTACGTTTGAAGAAAGTCCGGCTGAAGGTGTCCAGTAATAGTTAATACCACCGGTTGCATTCAGTTGAACAGTATCGCCATGACAAACAATCGTATCCCGGCCTGCATTTGCAACTGGCAATGGATGAACGGTAATGGTTACCGAATCATAGCCATAGCAAATGCCGCCATCATTCACTTTTACAACGTATGTTGTTGTGACCACAGGCTGCGCTACCGGATTGGCAATTGCTCCATTACTGAGTGTTGAATCCGGGAACCACCAATAGGAGGTTCCGCCGCCTGCATGCAGCATGATGCTATCGCCGATACAGACAGCCGAATCAATTCCAGCATCAGCAGCCGGAACCGGAAGCAACGAGATAAGTATTGAATCTGAATTCTTGCATCCGAAAGCATCAATTCCCGCAACGTAGTACATGGTAGTAACCGTTGGCGAGGCTGTTGGACCGGAAAGTGTTGAATCATTCAGCGAATAGGAAGGGCTCCATGCATACGCTATTGCACCATCAGCCTGCAGCTGCACCGAATCGCCAGGGCAGATAGAAGTGTCTGCTCCTGCCTCAACCGCCGGCAGTGCATTCACCATGATATGAATAGAATCTACAAAGGAGCAGAAGGATCCAATGCTTACGGTGACAGTGTACGTGGTAGAAGTTAGCGGATATGCTACAGGTGCAGCAATAGCGATGTCACTCAATCCTTCAGATGGAGACCATACATACGACCATCCGCCGGAAGCATGCAGCACAACACTGTCGCCGGCACAGATAGTGGTATCCGGCCCAGCATCAACAGATGACGAAGAAAGGACGAGTACATAAATGGAATCGATGCCGGAACAACCTGCGCTGTCAGTTCCGGTTACAAAAAATAAGGTGCTCGTATCCGGAAAGGAGAAAGGTTCAGCAATGTTGGAATTACTCAGAAAGTCTGCCGGCGACCATTGATAACTGATACCACCTGTTGCAGAAAGCTGTAGTGTGTCACCGAAGCAAAGGCTCGTATCAATGCCTGCATCGATAATGGGCAATACCAGCACTTTGATTGTTATGCTATCCGTTCCCTTGCAGCCATTTAACGCAGTTCCTGTTACTGTATATGTAGTACTGGTTTGAGGGAAAGCTTTGGGGTCAGCAACCTGGTTAGTATCCAACGCATAGGAAGGCTCCCAGCTATAAACCTCTGCTCCTTCAGCATGAAGCTGTATGGTATCTCCAAGGCACATTGACACATCATTGCCGGCATTCAGCTGAGGTATTTCCTCCACGGTAATTAATATGGAATCAATGCCGGGACAAGTGCTTCCGGCATTCACTGTTACCGTGTACATTGTTGTTTGTTCTGGAAAAGCCATTGGATTGGCTAAGGTGGCATCATTCAGTCCTTCAGACGGCAACCACATGTATGCACTTCCTCCGGAAGCATGCAATATGGTAGTGTCGCCTTTACAAATGGTATCGTTTATACCTGCATCCGCGTTCAGGGCATTGAATACGGTAATCAGGATTGTATCCGAATTGCTGCATCCATCAACATCAAGAGCTGTTACTGTATACTGCGTAGTAATATTGGGATATGCATAGGGATTGCTGACTAAGGAATCTGTGAGAGAAGAAGCAGGTGACCATGCGTAAATCAAACCTCCTGATGCTTGCAGTTGTATGGTATCGCCTTCGCATATCACCGTGTCATCGCCGGCATTAATATTGGGAAGTGCTATGACAGCAATATGCGTTGTGTCATAAGCAGCACAGTTATTGGTGTCAGTAAAAGTATAGTAAACAGGATGGATGCCGACTCCTGCAAGTGTAGGATCAAAGAGGTCATTGCTGATGCCGGTGCCCGATAAAATTCCGCCGGTGGGTACCAGCAAAAATGAAACCGGTGCAGCATTCATGCAAATGGTGGAATCAACTGCTGAAACGGAAACCTGCGGTGCTTCATTGATAGCGAAAGCAGCGGTATCGGAAGCGCTGCATCCGTAAAGATCTGAATATGCATAGTAGACTGCATACGGTCCGCCGGCAGCAAGCATCTCCGGCAGCAAAAAAGTGCCGTTGACGCCATCACCGTAAAATAGGCCGCCTGCAGGAGCAGCCATCAATGCTATTGGAGCACTGTTGCCGCAATATTGATCCTGCAATCCAAGTATGGTTACCACAGGTACAGGAGTAATATTCACAACAACAGAATCCTGTGCAGAACATCCTGATTCATTGGTAACAGTCAGTGTATAGATGGTTGTGGCAAACGGTGATGCGATAACTTGTGCTGCAGTATCATTGTCAAGTGTTGCAGAAGGCGACCATAAATAGGTTACTCCGCCGGTGCCTTGTAAAACAGCAGAGCTTCCTTCACAGATGATAGTGTCGCTTCCTGCATTTGCTGCCGGCAAGGGCAATACGGCAACCTGCACGGTATCGTAAGCGCTGCAGCCATTATTATCTGTGCCGGTTACAAAAAAATCCTGTGTGCTCACCGGGAATGCAATAGGATTTGGTGAATTGTTATTACTCAGGAACTGTGCAGGCTGCCACACATAGTTTACTGCCCCTTCGGCCTGCAACTGCACCGAGTCTGACGGGCATATTGCCTGATCAGTTCCTGCGGAAACAACAGGTAATACATGAACATGCACCGTTTTTTTTAGTGAATTCGTACACCCGTTTTCTGTGGTGATCGTAAGCCGCACATTAAAGTCTTCGCTTTCATGAAAAATATGAAAAGGGTTTTGTTTGATAGATACATTGGCGCCACTCGTGGGATCATCAAAATTCCATGACCATGCCACTACTTCATCCTGCGAAGTTGATAAGTCGATAAAGAATACTGTATCATTCACGCATGCCGAATCCGAAATGGCAAAATAGGATTGCGGGTGCAGAACAATGACGGTATCAGATGCAGTTGAAGTGCATCCTGCACTTGTTGTAGTGGTAAGAGAGACCGGAAACAAACCAGGAACATTATAATAATGCTGCGGATTTTTCTGAGACGAGGAGTCATCAGCGCCGGAGGTGGGATCACCGAAATTCCAATGCCAGTTTATAATTGAATCACCGGGCGTACTGTTATCGGTAAAAGTAACAATGGCGGAATCACAAACATTTATCGGCGAAAAAGTAAATGCAGCCACAGGCGGACATTGTATAACGACCAGTTGTGTATCGGCCGAATGCAGTCCGTTGCTGTCTGTCACCGATAATACGACTGAAAAAATGCCGCAATCCGTGAAAGTATAAGTAGTGTTTTCAGCAGTATCTGATGCTCCATCAATACCAAAATGCCAGTTGTAGGTAAGTGGCTGATCACCGGTGGAGGTACTGGTGAAAGTGAACTGCGCCGGTGCGCATGGTTTAGGCGGTGCGGTTATCTCAAAGGAGGCAACAGGTTGCGCTTCCGCTGCAGCATAACAGCAAAAACTGAGCAAGCCTGCCAGCATTTTCATTGTATATTCTTTCATTGGTCGCCTCAATCACCTGCTGCAAAGAAAGTGAAAAGAGAGGATATGAGCTTTGAAGTATTGCTGGCGAATGAGGGTATTGATGCTGATGGCAGTGTCATTGATTTTGTATTTTTTGATAATATAATCGAAATTGCAATTACCACCATGATGCGAATCTCCCATATCAATGGTGTCAAACGGCATAGCTTGTATTTGCTGCCCGATGGATTTTACTCTTTTAAAAGAAATATATAAACACTGCGTCTTTATCGGTTAAATTTCCAATCAGCTACGGACAGGCAATGCTGTCTATTTTCGGATTTACGCACGCGATCATTTTAATGATAAATATTTTTAAAGTGGAGTTTGCAGGCATCGATGCCTTTCGGAAAATCACGCAGTTAAATCGACCTTTTATTTATTTTTGATTGTTAACGCAGTTAATTTCTTTTCCAATCTTCATACTATTCTTAATAGAAGCAATTAGTGATGGTGAAAGAAATTGGTTCAACTGGGCAAGGATGTTTAAACAGCTATTAAATTTAATAGGATTACGCAATCACAAATCAGGATGCAGCCGGTGTAAACCGGCGGAAT
This sequence comes from Chitinophagales bacterium, assembly GCA_019694975.1. NCBI lineage: Bacteria > Pseudomonadati > Bacteroidota > Chitinophagia > Chitinophagales > Chitinophagales bacterium. Next base: position 134,567 of record JAIBAY010000005.1, on the reverse strand, counting down.
AGAACAGATAGTTAACCAGAAAAATTTAAGATGAAAATTCAGGGAAATATCGTTGACGTGGTGACTTGCACTGTTTTTCCGGGCGAGATCAAAGTCACTGATGGACGCATTCAAGCCATCATGCGCTTACCGGAAGCCAAATTTGATCATTTCATTTTACCCGGCTTTGTGGATGCACATGTTCATATCGAAAGTTCAATGCTGATTCCCTCAGAATTTGCAAGGCTTGCCGTGGTGCATGGAACGGTAGCCACCATTTCCGATCCGCATGAAATTGCCAATGTCATGGGAACAGCAGGAGTGGAGTATATGATTGAAAATGGCAACAGGGTACCCTTTCATTTCAATTTTGGCGCACCTTCCTGCGTACCGGCCACTCAGTTTGAGACAGCCGGTGCAGTAATGGATGCTGCTGTCATTGACAGGCTGTTGTCACGAAAGGAAGTGAAGTATCTTTCGGAGATGATGAATTATCCGGGCGTACTATCGGGCGATGAGGAGGTATTGAAAAAAATTGCTGCCGCGAAAAGAAGAAATAAGCCCGTTGACGGGCATGCGCCGGGCTTAACAGGCACGAATGCGCTGCAGTACATTGGTGCGGGTATCAATACGGATCATGAATGTTTCACGTATGAAGAAGGGTTATTCAAATTGCAACATGGCATGAAAGTGTTGATCAGGGAAGGCAGTGCCGCTAAAAATTTCGAGGCATTGATTCCGCTGCTCAGCGAATACCCTGATATGATCATGTTTTGCTCGGATGACAAGCATCCTGACGATCTTGTAAGGGGCCATATCAATCAGCTGGTGTTGCGTGCGCTGGCGAAGAATATTGATTTCTGGAAAGTAATTCGTGCCGCTACCCTAAATCCCGTAATCCATTATAATCTTGAAAGCGGGCTGCTTCGAACAGGAGATTTTGCTGATTTTATTGTAGTAAATAATTTAAGTCAGCTTAAGGTGCTGCAGACCTATATCAAAGGCATTCTCGTAGCGGAGAACGACAGGAGCCTGATAGAGAAAGTAAGTTCAACGGTCATCAACAATTTTGTTTGCCACGAAAAAAACGCGGCTGACTTCAGGATAGTACAACCGGCAGAACACGCAGGTATGAGTCACACATTGTCTGTGAAGGTGATAGAAGCCAGCGATGGTCAGCTTATTACCAAAACTTTTCATCATCCGCTTGCACGGCTCATCAATCAGGACGGCGAACTGGTTAGCGACATTGAAAATGACATATTGAAGTTTACAGTTGTCAACCGTTATGCTGATGCAGCACCATCTGTCGCCTTCATAAAAAATATGGGGCTGAAAACTGGGGCAATAGCTTCTTGTGTTGGTCACGACAGCCATAACATCCTTGCTGCCGGCGTTTCCGACGAAGTGATCAGCAAAGCGGTTAATGCCATTATTCGTGAAAAAGGAGGGCTGGCTGTAGCTACCGGTGACCAACTTGAAGTGTTACCGCTCCCTGTTGCAGGAATCATGTCGAATGGAGATGCGCTCGAAGTAGCTGCAGCTTATGAAAAGATTGATCACGCGGCTAAAAAACTCGGGTCAGGATTGTCTGCACCCTTCATGACTTTGTCTTTTATGGCATTACTGGTAATTCCGCAACTTAAACTGAGCGACAAAGGCTTGTTTGATGGTGGCCGGTTTGAATTTACCTCGCTTTATGATTAAGCATAAAAGGGTGCGTATAGCGCTATTCTGCTGATCGAATTTTCAAGTACTACGAAATCGGTTAAGCTATCTGATGTCTCCTTTTTTCATGCTTTTTTGTTCGAAGCAATTTTTTCTACTTTGCACAGATATGAAAGTATATTCAATCAAATTGTCAGGGGAGAAGCTGGCCACCTTTTTCCGGCAAGTTTTACCTTGTCTGTTATTACTCCTTTCACAGGAGGTATTTGCGCAATACCAGGAGAAAGGAATTATGTTCTGGATTTATCGTGGTGAAGATAAAATAGGAAGTGTGGTCGCCATCAGTATCAAGGATGGAGCGAAGCAGGTGTACCGCATTGAAACACATGTTGATGTCAGGGTGGTATTTTCTTTTAAAGCTGATATCGTTGTCCGCAATACCTTCGTAAATGAGGTGATGACAGAAGCATCTGCACGCCGTGTATTGAATGGCACGGTCAAAATCAATAACGCTATAGAAAAGCAGTCAGGCCGTTACCAGATGGTTGATAAAGATCGCGACACTACATATTACAAAGGGCTGATCAGTAATTGTGTTTCGCAACTCTATTTTAAAGAGCCTGTTAATCAGACCTCTGTTTTTTCGGAGGCTTTCCTCGAGCACATTCCGCTTATTAAGAACACTACCGATATCTATGAGCTGAGAATGCCGGATGGACATATCAACCACTATTTCTACAATAATGGTGAATGCATTGAAGTGGCTATTGAAACACAGCTCAGTAATGTCAGACTCGTGAGGGTGCCGGACTGAAGCAAGGGATCAATGTGGATAAACAGGCTTTTCATTGATATTGCTCCTGCTGAATTACGACTGCAGCGCAGCCCGAAACAGCACTGTTGGCAAATTTTACCCCTCACTTTGTTTTTCCAATGTCATTAGCTATCTTTGCCGTCCCGAATTTTAAAATCATTTAGCATACCAATGCCTAATCACTATGAAACGGTAGTCATCCTCTCACCCCTTCTTTCAGAAGAAGATGTGAAGAGGGAGATAGCCAGGATTACCAAAACGGTAACTGATGCCGGCGCAACCATTGTTGAAGAACGTAACTGGGGTCTTCGGCAGCTGGCATATCCAATCCAGGCCAAATCCAATGGTATCTATTATATCATGGAATTTGAAGGTCCCTCCACGCTTGTCAGCAGGCTGGAAGTGGAATACAAACGGGATGAGAATATCATCCGTTTCCTCACCGTAAAACTGGACAAGTACGGCATCGATTATAATGACCGTCGTCGTAAAGGTTTAGTTGGAAAAAAGAAGGACTCAAAAGATGAAAAAGAACTCAACAGCGTTTCAGCCGAAGCCTAAACGTAGATCAATGGGTGGCGGAAACAAAGAGATTAAATATCTCACCGCACCTAAACTGGTTAAACGCCAGAAGAAATATTGCCGGTTCAAGAAAAACGGAATAAAGTACATTGACTATAAGGAGACAGAATTTCTCTTAAAGTTTGTGAACGAGCAGGGTAAGTTGTTGCCGCGCCGATTAAGTGGCAATTCGCTGAAATACCAGCGTAAAGTAGCCGAAGCTATAAAGCGTGCCCGGCAGTTGGCACTGATGCCATACGTTACTGACCTTTTAAAGTAATCCCATCATGGAACTAATCTTATTACAAGACGTCGATAAATTAGGCAGGGAAAATGAACTCGTGAAAGTTCGTCCCGGCTTCGCCCGGAATTTCCTTATTCCCCGCCGGCTGGCAGTAGTAGCCGATGAAAGTCAGAAGAAAATGCTGGCGGAAAGAATGAAGCAGGAGACACGCCGTGAAGAAAAGCTGCTCAAGCAAATTAACAGCGTGGTGGATGTGCTGAAGAATACAAAGTATACGATTGGCGCAAAAACCGGAACGAGCGGTAAAATTTTCGGCAGCGTTACCACTATTCAGTTGTCGCATGCCATAAAGAAGCAATCCAATCTTTCCGTTGATCGCAAAAAAATTACTTTGCCCGACGAAATCAGTGTGTTGGGAGAATACAAGGCAAATATCAGTTTGCATAAGGACATCAATGTAGAAGTTGCATTTGATGTAGTAGCAGAATAAGATAAATCATGTTGCTTCACCGCAGCTGCGAATCCTTTTCATTGACATGAAAGGGATTTTTTATTTTTAAAGGTATGGCAGATGGCCAACTGCAATGTTTGTTGCAATCCTTGTTTTCACCTGATCGTTATGGGAGGGGAGTTTTCCTGAGCAGTTACCGTGGCTTCAAGTGCAATGGAGAATGAAAAGGCAAAAAATAATCAGACGTATATAGGAAAGTGGTGATTTTAAATACATTTGCTGTTATCGTATCCGATTGATTGATCTTAAAAAAATAGAAACATTCATTATTGAGAAGCTCCGGAGAGGACTCGATCCGCGCCTGACCTATCATGGTGTTCATCATACCATAGATGTGGTGAAAGAAGCCATGCAGATCGCCTCAGAAGAACACGTGACTGACCCTGAAGATTTGCTGATCTTGCATATTGCAGCGCTGTTTCACGATACCGGTTTCCTGTTTATTTATAAAGATCATGAAGAACGAAGTTGCCTTATTGCAAAAGAATTTCTTCCGGCATTTGGCGTAAGCAGCGATCAGTTAAACCGGATCTACGGTATGATAGCGGCAACAAAACTCCCACAATCTCCCAAGAACCACCTCGAACAAATCATTTGTGATGCCGACCTTGATTACCTCGGCCGTGAGGATTTTTTCGCCACCGGCAAGGCCTTGTACCTGGAATGGAAATCATACCGTTTTGTAAAAGATGAAGATGACTGGAATGTGAAACAGGTGCGTTTCCTGGAAGGGCATCACTATTATACAAAATCTTCGGCACTGAGGCGGGAAGCATTAAAAGCACAACATCTTACGGAGTTGAAAAAAGCGGTAATTCCCTGATCATGCAATACCAAGCCGGGCTTTCAGCTCTGTATTCAGTTCATTTTGCTCGCGCAGGCGCTTGCATAATATTTTTAAGACCCCTTTTACTACTTCCACGCGGTTGGACATCAGTTCGTAAAAAGGTTCCTGGTCAAGTTTCAGCAGATAGCAATCATTGACAGTGGTGGCAGAAGCTGAACGCGACTCGGTATCCAGCAGCGACAGCTCACCAAAAAATTCTCCTTCTTTTAAAACAGCCAGGGTATGTTCATTGCTGTGAATACGCACTTCGCCCCTGTAAATTATATAGAGACAATTTCCCGTTTCTCCCTTCCTGAACAGCGTAGTGCCAGCCTCAGGCTCCAATTCTTCCAAAATAGCTGCCACCTCTACCAGCAAGGGCTCCGGTGTTTCCTGGAAAATACTCAGCGATTTCAGAATTAGAACTTTCTCAATCAGCAGCATGTATTAAGGTCATTTCGCAAGCACAAAATTTCTTGTTTCCTCAACAATATAATCACCCTTTGGCGGATAGGCGGAAAGATACGCAACACTTTCTGCATGATTAATCTGGTTCATTACATAAATGGCGGCTGCTGTGGTCCAGGAACTCAACAACATGGGAGTATTGGAGATGATCTTTTTAATTAATCCGATCATTTCAGCTGAAGAAGATGTTACTATTTCATCCGGTTGTTGCACCATGTGTAAATATTCAATTACCGGAATAAACCTGCTACCGATTTTTTTTGATACGCCGATATCAATGATTTCAATGGCATTTGCCAGCAGTTCCTTTTTCCCGGAACGAATATTCTCGGCAGCCTGCAAGAGTTTGACTCGGTCGAAAAGAAAGGACAACAAATAAAAAATGTTCGATTCGCAGGTCTTAAGTTCTGTTATCAGTGCATCTCGCAGCACGCCTGTAACATTTTCTTTTGCAAGCAAACCGATATAGCCAATGATGCCGGTTGCCATGTCAATTTCTGCCATGGCCATTTTCTGAATACTTCCGGTCATATGCCGTGGCGCAGCATAGCCCATGTCTTTCAGGGCAGTGATGACGCTTGTTTTCACTCTTGCGTCGGCAAGCAGTAAGGTCTCCAGAAATTCCTTGGCCTTTTCCCCGGGGATGCGCTCCGCTATTTTGATATACTGATTCACTTCCTTAAGTTCAAATTGCATCAATTTTGCCTGCACTGGAAAATATTTAAAGACGTCATCGCCGCATGCTGCGAGCGCACCAATGGCCGTAGCTGCCATGGCAGGTTCTTTTAGCTTATCCATCATTGCGGGTATCAGTCGGATACTTTTAATTTCACCTGCGGCAACAATTGCCCTTTTTTGTACGGCGGGTGAAACATCATTGAGCAATTTTGATAACGAGTTATAAAAATTCTTGTCAGCAGCTTTGCCGATCGTGGAGGCTGCAAGCACCCTGAACTGTTCATCTTCACTGTGCATCCAGTCCATGAGTTTCTTGCCGGCAACAATAATGGCATTTATATCTCCGCTTGTGAACAGGGCAATCATGGCCTGCTGCTGCAGTTTGACATTGTCATGGTCAAGATAGTTAAACAGGATGCCGGTATTATCTTCTTCCAGCCCGGAAAGTGTGATAAGGCATTCAATGCGCAGCGCATCCGGCACTGCTGCTTCGAGCATGGATTTTACCTGTGGAATAACCTCGGTCATGCGATGGTCATGAACCTTATGCAATGCAAATCGTTTCACATCATCATGCGCATGTTGCAGCAATACCGGAACAAATTCATGAATAGCGTTCTTGTCGAGTTTTTCAAAAGTATCTGCAGCATAAATGACTTCAAGCGGCCGCGGGCTTTTCATTTTTTCCAGCAACACTTGTTTAATGGCCGCATCATTGGTCAGCAGGAAGTTGCCCCTGAACAATCCGGTCTTCAATGATTCAATCAGGGTTAACATATACTGACGGTCGAGGAGGTACACCACCAGCATCCAGGCGGCACACATAATCAACAGGAGATAACAGGTAGTGGTGATATTGAGTGTTCCCGAGAAGTACAAGCTGGCATAAATGAAGATCCCGGCGGAAAGGAGTCCAAGCGGTGCAAGGATACCTTTTGAGATCAGGTGACCTTTCAGGCGCAGCAAGGGCTGCAATGGCTGAAAGAGAACGAGGATAAGCGGATCCTGTAAAACCGATTTCAGCACCTCTGTAATCAGCACCATGCTGCCGAACACATACAGGTAAAAAGTGAAATCACCTTCCATCTTCTGACTGATCAGTACAAATATGGTAAAGGAAATAAGCAAAACAGGCAGTATCAGCAGTGATTTTTTGATGCCTAACTTCTGCTCAATGCGGCTTGTCAGCGTAATTTTTGCCAAAATGGCGAATACTCTCCCAATTGCGAAAAATCCCGAAAGGAAGGCCAGCAGTGTCTTATCATCTTTGTATTTGAGTTTCACATCACTCAAAAAAGTGAAATCAATAACCGTCAGGGAAGCAACAACGATGAACGACAGGATGGATATCAGCAAAATCAGCTGATTACCGAAGATGCCTTTCAGTATTTCAACCGGCCCTGGCGGGCGGATAGCCTTTGCAGTGCTTTTATGTTCGACGTGATGGGAGAGTTTCACGAAATCGACCCGCTTCGACCGGATGATCCGTTGCATAAAGAGGTAAGAAATCAGGAAACAGATCACGGAAATAAACAGGAAATTGCTGATCCCAAATACACCTGACAATGCATTTATGGACAGGTATCCTAACAGTTTGGCCGGTGTATCACCAGCACTTAAAATGCTGAAAGTCCGCTTGCTTTCCCTCACGTCGAAAACCTGTGCTGCAAGCCCCCAGAATGAATTACTGCACAGAAGATAAATCACCTGATACCAGATTAGTAACAATACCGGTGCATAGTTGTATTCAACAGAATAAATTAAAATACGAATCAGCAGAATTGAAACTGATGCGGTAATGAGAATGTACAGGATCAGCCGCTGAATCGGTAGTTTATGCTCAAGCTTGGCGTATATATAATTCACCAGCAGCAATACCAGGGCCGACAGGACATATACCTTGGGTAATTCATCAACATTAAACTTCGCAAGGAATAAAGTATTGGATGATGTGAGCAGCATCGCAATACCAATGCTCTGAAATAGCTGCAGGTAAAACAGGTTGCGCACCATCCATGCTTCTGAAGGCTTGATGTTCAGTAATCGTAAGAGCGCAGTGTTCATGGTGATTTTGACAGCGGTAAAGATGCGTAACAAAATCTGCTTTACCTATAAGGCAAATTCACGCAACAGGGCATGGATGGTTCATCACAACACTTTGCGCTCCGGAGCAACCGCTTATTTTCTGGGCGGTGAATAAAATCCTTTTGCTACCTTTCTTTCCACCAACATGGTGGCCGTATGACATACATTTTAATGCGGGCCGTAATTAGAATTGAAGTGATTGACTTCATTTGTTGAATCACGGATGAAGCTTAACCGGCGCGAAACTGAAGTTCAGGTAATAAGAATGTTTTTCACTCTAAAGAAGTCTCGATGACTGTTTCAACAAATATCAACTCATGGAAGGGAATTGACCTTGAATCCCGCAGGTCGGTAATGGATCCGGTAGCTGATGATGTAATCAGGCAAATTATCAGCAACGGAGAAGAAGCAATCGTAAATAATGTTTTCATGGCACTCATACATAACGATCAGGTGCCGGATGGACTGCCGCCAGAAGTAAGTGAATATTTTAATGCTACCTCGAAACTACCTGCCTGGGCCGATAATGATGAAGGCCGTGAACTGATCAGGAGAGGTGAAAGAGTCTATAGCGATAATGGTCCTGCAATTGCACTGCTGCTGCTTTGTAAATCGCTGCCGGAATGTTATTCCTGTGTGCGCGGCGCCAAAGTGTTGTATGAAACCGGCAGGTTGATGGAAGCGCAAGGCAGCGACAGGATCCGTTCGCTCGACACGCTGAAACGGCGATTAATGGAAACATCACAGTATGTTATCAATGTGATGTCACCCGGTGGCTTGCTAAGTGCTGAGGGCCGCGGCATCCGTTCATCTCAAAAAGTCAGGCTGATACATGCTGCCATCCGTTACTTCCTGAAGAACAGGCCCGGTGGATGGGATAGTGCACAGTATGGCGAACCCATTAACCAGGAGGATATGGCTGGTACACTCTTGTCTTTTTCAGCACTGGTCATTGAAGGCCTCATCACATTAGGCATCTCGCTTTCCGATGAAGATGAAAAAGCATTTTATTTCTGCTGGCGTGTAGCGGCACATTTCATGGGTGTTAATTCCGACCTCGTGCCGGAGACAGCTGATGAAGGTCGTGCGCTCGGCCACCAGATACTGGATCGGAACAAAGGAAAATCCGCAGATGGTATGGAGCTTACCAAAGCATGTATAGAGTTTACGGAAAGCACCATACCGTTTCATACCATGGATGGTGTGGTAGAAGACCTGATGCGGTTCTTAATTGGTGATGAAATAAGCAATCTCCTTGGTATCAGGGAATTTAAAAATAAACTGGCGGAGAGGTTACCCGGAAAGCTGCAATGGTTCTTTCGTCTGATCGAGCGGTTCTTTTCCAGGAATCCGATATTGCGCCGGGTCGCATCTGTAGCCGCTAAATTACTGATGCAGGGATTCATAACAACCTACAACGATGGCAAAAAGGTTTACTTTTTTATTCCGCCATCTTTGCGCGATGACTGGAAGATTGCGGACGTTTCAAGAGAAACATGATAAAGCATAAAAAATTTCAGGGGGCGAAATGATTTTATTTAACATCAATTCCATTATCACTGATTTTTTTCAGGATGGTGCTTTGTACGATGACCTGAGTTGGCTGGACAAGTATATGAGTGTGTCCAAATACTCAGGCCTTGATATGCTGATTGTGCTTACCGGCACGGTTTTCTGGTGTGTGGCTTATTATAACATCATTCTGAATTCATTCAGAAAAAATTTTATTGAAATGCCTATGATGGCGGCTGCCGCCAACATCGCCTGGGAATTTGTGCGTGGCTGGATCTTTCCAACCGACATGGGAGCTGTCTTCGCATGGGGTTTCAAGATCTGGTTCTTTATGGATGTTTTTATCTTCTATCATGTTTTCACCAAAGGCCACAGCCAGACAAAAATTGCCTTCGTTGCCAGATATTGGAAACCATTGTTCCTTATTAATACGTTCTGCTGGGGTATCACCTTGTATTTCTTTGGGCTTGATCACCAGGATACCAGCATCGGAGCCACTTCAGCATATGTGTTGACAGTTATTATGTCGCTGCTATACATTCTCTTGTTTATTTCGCATGACGACCCGGGCGATTTTTCATTCACTGCTGCATGGACGCGAATGACCGGAGATCTCTTTATGAATTTCTTCGTATGGATGCACTACCGGCATTTTGCATATGTGCATGTGCTTGCCGCTATTGTCCTGATACTGGATGTCGCATATGTTTTAATATTTATGATGCGGCTCCGACAGGCTAAAGAGGCGGTTGCAGCTAAGCATTCAGGTAACTTTACCCATTAAATCTGTCATCCCATGGTACACTCCCTTTTCACCAGTGATAACTACACATTCTTTGAGTTGTTGATGTATTACCTGGGCGCAACGTTTTGGGTTATTACCTATATTCTAGTGGTAAGAAAAATAATAGTGTATAAGTCGGTTGAATTTCCAGTCATAGTAATCTGTGCCAATGTGCCATGGGAATTTTTATGGGGCTTTGTTTTCAAACTTGATTTTGGCGGGCCTTACCTTTTATGGTTCTGGCGATTTGGTAATTTTCTCGATATGTTCATGTTGTATTCAGCACTCCGTTATGGCGCTGCGCAGTTTTCTTCTGCACTGGTGCAAAAGCATTTCCGCCCGTTTGCGCTAGGAGCGGTGGCGATGTTTGCCATTCTTAATTACTTCTATACCAAAGCAGGCTATGATCTGGCCATGGGATTCAACAGTGCGATGATACTGAATGTGCTGCAGTCGGCCTTATGCATACAGATGGTACTCAATCTGCCCAATCAGAAATTCAGCTTCAGCATTGGGCTGGCACGGATGATTGCGACGGACGTATGCTTCACAGCCTATATCGTGTCGCATTCGCCGCAGGCCTATTTCCCTATTGCCATGTGCATCATTTGCTTTATTTTAGATGGCTTCTACCTTTACCTCGTCAACCGGCAGAATAAGCTGAATGCGGTGCATGCCTAATTTAATCAGTCACTATGAATGATGTGGAACTGGAGATACTGGAGACGATTGCTGCGCAGTCAGGTTTTATCTCCTATAAGGTGCTGAATAAAAAGGATGGCAGCTTATTAACCGCAAAGGTCACCGCCGAGGAATTTCCGCCGCTTCATAAGATTGCCTATCTCAAAAATGAAATAGAGATTACGCAATCACTCAACCATACCGGTATCCCAAGGCCTATCGAGTTTACCCGGTTCAACAATCGTCCCGCCGTACTTTTTCAATATGATGAAGGCAGGCCTTTTTCAAAGGCAGCAACTGAAAAATTATCCATTGATGTGTTCTTGTCGGTTGCCTTGCACCTTTCTGAAATTATCAAGAACATTCATGTGCAGGATATCACCCATAAAAACATTTCCTGCAACAGTGTTTTTTTTGACGCCACAGCACTAAATGTCACCCTCACCGAATTCGGATTTGCTTCCCGCCTCAGAGCGGAAAATCAGCAACTCGAAAATTTTGGGTTTTTCAATACCTCACTGGAATATTATTCTCCGGAGCAAACGGGAAGGATGAACCGTTCCATCGATTACCGCACCGATTTCTATTCACTCGGTGTCGTTTTTTATGAGTTGCTCACAGGCATCAATCCTTTCCGAACGGATGACAGGCTGAAGATTATCTATAACCACATTGCGCGCATCCCCGATTCACCAAGTGCAGTGGATCCCGCCATTCCAAAGGCAATCTCCGCAATCATCCTTAAGCTGCTGTCAAAAAATGCCGAGGACCGTTATCAGTCTGCGCTGGGGCTGCAACTCGATCTTGCGCGTTGCAAATCGGAATGGGATGCAGGAAATACCATCAGTACCTTCCTTCCCGGGTTAAATGATTTCTCCGGCAAATTCCAGGTTTCGCAAAAGTTGTTTGGCCGTGAAAAGGACATTGAAATGTTGTTGCATTCGTTTGAAAGTGTTGCTGCAGGCAACCGCGAGGTGATATTCATTACAGGCTATTCGGGCATCGGAAAATCTGCGCTGATCAATGAGATACAGAAGCCGATTGCCAGCAGGCAGGGTTTATTCCTGTCGGGAAAATTTGAAGAGTTGCAGCGTAATATTCCTTACAGTGCATTTATCCAGGCATTTAAAAAATTGATTGATGAAATCCTTTCCGCGCCGGCTGATGTGCTGGCCAGCTGGAAGAGCATACTTACCGGCGCGCTGCGCACTAATGCTTCGGTGGTGATCAACGTCATTCCGGAACTGGAGCTCATCATCGGCAAGCAACCGCTGGCTGATGCTTTGTCGCCGGCTGAATCACAGAACCGGTTTAACCAGAGCTTCCGCAATTTCATGCTGGCTTTTATTACCGATAAAAGGCCGCTGGTACTGTCGCTGGATGATCTTCAATGGGCAGATGGTGCTTCCATTTCTCTTATTCAAAACCTGGCCAAAACAGATGATGCGCAGTACCTGATGCTGATCGGTGCCTATCGTCATAATGAAGTAGACCCGCTGCATCCGCTGGCGCTGGCCATGGAACAGCTGCGCAAAGAAGGTACTCATTTCAGAGAGTTGTTTTTGGAGCCGCTCGACAGCCAGGCAGTTAATCAGCTGGTAGAGGAGCTTATCGGCACTGCAAATCAAAAAACAAAAGAGCTCGCTGCGATTTTATTGCGCATCTCGCAGGGCAATCCTTTTTTCATCAACCAATTCCTGCAGTCGCTTTATAAACACGATAAGATAACTTTTAACTATCAATCGGCGCAATGGGAATTTGATCCCGGCGAAATTCAGGCGGTCGATATACCGGAGGAAGCGCTTGATATAACCATTAATAATATGCAGTCGCTGCCAGCCGAAGCACAACAGGTTCTTAAGCTGGCGTCTGGTATCGGCAGCCGTTTTGACACGGTAACCTTATCTGCCATTACAGGCAAAAAAACACCGGAGCTTATTGCTGTTATATGGGACATTATCCAGGCTGGCATTATTCAGCCGCTTGACAGTAATTATCAATTGATCTTTCAGTTACGCAACGATCAGTTTGAACTGCCGGTGGCCCATTTCAAATTTGTGCATGACAAGATGCAGCAGGCGGCTTATTCGCTGATGAATGATGATGAGAAATCTTCACTCCATTATCGTATTGCGAAAGCGTTACTGGCTCGTATCACCGGTGATGAAGTGGGCGAACGGGTTTTTGATATCGTTACGCAACTGAATTCAGGAAGGCCAATGTTGCAATCGCCGGCTGAAAAGGCAGAAGCAGTTACGCTTAATATGCTGGCTGCAAAAAAAGCCAGGGAGTCGATCGCCTATGAGTCAGCATTGCAATACCTGGAGGCTGCAATTAAGCTATTCGATGAACAGGCCTGGATAACCGGCTACACACAGACTTTTAACACTTATCTCTCTGCCGGTGAATGCGCCAGCCTCTGCGACAGGCAGCAGGAAGCAGCAAGGTATTTTAAGTATGCGCATGAAAATGCTCAGACTAATTATGATCGGGCACGGGTGTATTATACGGAGTCCGTTTTATTCAACCTGAAGGGCAAGCTTCCTGAAACGTTTACCGCTGCCCAAAAGGCGCTGGAATTGCTGAATGTTCATTTTCCATCCGATGTAAATAAATGGACATTGGCCATTGCATTTATAAAGATCAGGTGGCTGCTGCTGCATCGCAACATAGAACAATTGAAAGCACTTCCGCTGTGTTCGGATGCAACAGTGCAGCTCGCTAATAAAATACTGGCTGAATTGAAACCTTATGCATACAATAAAAGCAACGATACGCTTGGCTTGCTCATTCTGAAATCGCTTGAACTGAACCTGAAATATGGTTTGTCGGATGCCTTTATAGATGGATTTGCCGGTTACGGAGTAATACTGGCGGTAGGACTCAGCAACTTCAGAAAGGGGTGGGACTTTACTGAAGTGGCTTTTGAGCTGGCAAAAAAACTCAACAGTGCTTTGTTCTTCGCTCGTGCAAGCTATAGTTATGGCGGCATGACCATCAACTTTGTGCAGCCTGCCCGCAATGGATTGGTTCACCTGGAAAATGCCTACAAACTGGGTGTGGAATGTGGTGACTATACCAATGCGGCTTATGCCACCATGAACCTGGTGATCAGTATGTACTACAACAGTTTTGCGATTGATGAATTGCTGGAGAAGAGCAGGCAATACCTGTCGTTTACAAAAAGGATCAGGTATGATGACATGATCATGTTTCAGACAGTACTGCAAAGACATTTATTTAAGCTGAGTGACACCCCGCCGGAGAATTGGCCATCTGAATTGCAAGAGCCGGAAGCAGAATTTTATGCCCGGCTGAAATCACTCACCTTTAAATTATGCCTTATCTATTATCAGACACTGGAAATGTCACGTCTGTATATGGAGGAACAATATGCGGAGGCTGCAGCCATGCTGAAGGAGGCAGAAACAAATATTTTCGCCATACAAGGCACCTTGCTCCTCGGTGAATTTTACCTGTTCAAGGCACTTATTCTATCCGCCGTTTTGCAAAAAGGTAGCCCGGCATCAGAAAAGTTATGCAGGAAAGGCATGCTGGAATGCCGGACGAAGCTGATGAAATGGAGCAAGACAGCACCGGATAATTTTCGACACCGGTTGTTTATCGTAGAAGGTGAACTGGCAAGGCAGGATGGAGATACTGCGCAGGCCATCACGCATTTTATTAATGCGGCCAGGGATGCGGCATCGCAAAAGTTTCTTCATATGGTGGCGCTTACCCACGAATTATCAGGAAAACTATTCCTGGAAAAAGGTATGAAAGAAGTGGCAGCACCGTATCTGCAATATGCATTCGCCGCCTTCAAATCATGGGGTGCACATGGCAAGGCAAATCAGTTAAAGGAGAAATATCTGCACGAGGGAGGAGAATCAGTGACGGAAGTAATGCCCGCTGCACTGTACGGACGATTGGAGGAAAAACCTTTTGACAACTTATCCGAACGGCTCGACCTCAATTCTGTGATGCAGGCTGCGCTGGCGATCTCCGGCGAAATTGTTCTTGATAAACTGCTGGTCAGCCTTATTAAGATCGTTATGCAAAATGCCGGCGCTGAAACCGGTTACCTGATCGTGGAGCGGCAGGGAAGATGGCTGATTGAAGCGGAAGGTGAAGCAGGTGAGGATACGATACAGCTGCATAAAGGCATTTGTGTAATGGAATCGGCTGTGCTGCCAAAGTCGGTGATACAGTATGTGATCAGGACCGGTGAAACACTGGTGTTATTTGATGTGAATGCTGACAGCAGGTTTGCATTTGATCCAGCAGTCATTGCACGCAAGTCCGTTTCGGTATTGTGCCTCCCTGTCATCAATAAAGGAATAACTACCGGCATATTGTATCTGGAAAACAACCTGAGCAAAGGCGTGTTTACCAATGAACGGGTTGCATTGCTGAAATTCTTATCAGGACAGATTGCGGTATCACTTGAAAATGCATCACTCTATGATAACCTGGAACAGCGGGTGCGTGAAAGAACACAGGAAGTAGTGGCGCAGAAAGAAGTGATTGAGCAGGAAAAGAAAAAATCCGATGACCTGTTGCTTAACATTCTGCCTGCTGAAACGGCCGATGAGCTGAAGCGCAAGGGATTTTCCAAGCCGCGGCGGTTTGAACTCGTGACTGTAATGTTTACCGACTTCGTAAACTTCACCGGCCGCAGTGAGCTGGTAAATCCTTCGGAGCTCGTGGATGAAATCAATGGTTATTACAGTGCCTTCGATAACATTATTGCAAAGCATGGTCTGGAAAAAATAAAGACCATTGGTGACAGCTACATGTGTGCCGGCGGCTTACCGGTTGAGAACGCCAGCAATCCTTATGATACCATTAATGCCGCGATCGAAATACAGCAATATGTGCAGCAGTTGGGGAAGGAGCGCAAGCAGGCAGGGCAGGCCTGGTTCGACTGCAGGATTGGTGTTCATTCCGGCCCTGTGGTGGCAGGCATAGTAGGCATACGCAAATTCGCTTATGACATCTGGGGCGACACGGTTAATATAGCTTCGCGAATGGAAGCATCCGGTGAGCCGGGCAAGGTCAATATCTCCGGTGCAACCTATGAATTGGTAAAAGACAGATTCAACTGTGAACCCCGTGGTAAGATTGAAGCCAAGAACAAGGGATACATTGATATGTATTTTGTGCTGGGAAAGAACCTTAACTGACCTTGAACATATTTATAGAAAACAACACACCTGGTTTGCAATGACTGTACCCGCTGCATTCATTTCATGCCGGACTGGTTACAGTTATAGCCTGTTGCAATGCTCAGGTATTTTCCTATTAATCAGTATGAAAAAGCCATTCAAAGTCCTGAATCTCAGCTACACGGAATTTTAGCAATCTTATACGCCTGGTTGAACGATCACTATGCGTTGCGTATAGGATGGTTGATGTGGTATGATTTGATCCGCCGTTGGTGTATGCAATGTAATGTTCCCGGTAAGTGTATTGTCTTTCTAAACCTGCTTCAAAAAATTATGAAAGCTGCAATCATTAACAATTTGCTTTCAGATAAGGGATCCGGTCAATCGCGAAATAAATTCCGGGTGACCTGGTAATTTTGCGATGGCTTGTAGTATCATTGTAAGGTTAATAAGACATCCGATATCACATGTACATTTTACACGTAAGCGCAGAGTGCTATCCTGCAGCCAAGGTTGGTGGATTGGGTGATGTGGCCGGCGCTTTGCCAAAATACCTGAATAAAACCGGTGCAACTGCCAGCGTGGTGATACCACATTATCACAATAAGTTTTTCAGGGAACATAGCTGGGAAAACGTTGCCGCTGGTGCATTTTACCTTGGAACCATTGAATACAGGTATAACATTTTAAAAGAACGCTCAGGCATGCTGGGGTTCGACCTGTTTATTGCCGAAATTCCCGGACTGCTTGATGAAGAGCTGCCTTATGGATATGAAAATGATATGCGCAGGCACCTCGGTTTTCAAATCTGTGTGGTTGACTGGATCAGCCATCAGCCGAATAAGCCTGATGTGGTGCATTGTCATGATCACCCTACGGGGCTCATCCCATTTATGATGGATTACTGTAACAACTACCGCCATCTGAGCGAGATTAAGACCGTTTTCACGATTCACAGTGCGCAATACCAGGGGCAGTTTGGACTTGATAAAACGTACCTCATCCCGCCTTTCGATGAATGGAAACGTGGCATGCTGGAATGGAATGACATGGTAAACCCGCTGGCCTGTGCCATTAAATGTTGCTGGAGGTTCACAACCGTTTCCCCAAGTTATCTGGCGGAGCTGAGGCAAAGTGCCTTAGGTATCGAACAACTTATAACCGATGAACAACAAAAGTCAAGAGGTATTCTGAATGGTATCGACGCAGATGTATGGAATGCACAGACTGACGAATGGATTGAACAGACATTCGATGCTGCTACCGTAACGGATGGTAAGATGGCGAATAAGCGGGCGCTCTGCGATTCATTTCAGTTGAATCCGCAACTTCCACTAATCGTTTTTATTGGTCGCCTGGTGGGCGATAAGGGAGGAGATTTACTGTCTGATGCCCTCCGCCAAACTGTAATGAGGTTAAACAGGGAAGTGAGCTTTCTGGTTTTAGGAAGCGGTGTTAGTGAGTATGAGAATGCTTTGAATGCCTTGAAAACCGATCTTCCTGAGAACTTCAATTGTTATATCGGCTACCATGAAAAACTTGCGCATCTCCTGTATGCAGGTGCCGACTTTCTGCTCATGCCTTCGAGGGTAGAGCCCTGCGGGCTCAATCAGCTGTATGCACTGCGATATGGTACCATACCGTTGGTGCGAAGCACGGGCGGACTGAAAGATACAGTAACAGACATTGCGGAGCCGGATGGATTCGGAATCAGATTTGAGCAGGCAACAGTGGCATCTGTTGATGTAGCTGTCGAAAGAGCGCTTACACTTTACAGGAATGCCCCGGAGATGGAAAAGATCAGAAAAAGGATTATGCTTTTTGATCATTCATGGGATCATGCAGCATATGTATATCTCGAACTATACCGATCAATGGAAGGATAGATTTGGAAAGCAAGGCATAAATAAAAGTCTGGGATAAATAACCAGTTCGGCTGCGCATCGTATTTTTGATTTGTTGTTCAGTTTTTCACAATAGAAAATAACTAATTATGCAACAAGAAAGAGTGCTGGCTGTCATCCTCGGTGGTGGTGCGGGAACGCGTTTGTCGCCGCTGACGACTTACCGGTCTAAACCCGCAGTGCCGATTGCAGGCAAATACAGGCTGGTGGATATTCCGGTTTCAAACTGTATTAACTCCGGTATTCAGCGGATGTTTGTGCTTACACAGTTTAATTCGGCTTCATTAAACAAGCATATTAAAAACACTTATCACTTCAGTGCATTCAGCAAGGCCTTTGTTGATATACTTGCGGCTGAACAAACTCCTGATAATCCGCGATGGTTTATGGGAACAGCCGATGCTGTGCGTCAATCGCTTCACCACCTGAATAACAATGATTACGAATATGTACTGATCCTTTCCGGAGATCAGCTGTACCAGATGAATTTCATGGAGATGCTCGATTATCATGAAAAAATGGGAGCGGAAATCTCTATTGCCACTATTCCGGTAAATGACAGAGATGCACCTGAATACGGAATCATGAAAACCTCCGCTGACGGATTCATTGATTCATTCATTGAAAAGCCGAGGAAAGAACTGCTGCCGGCATGGTCGTCGGAAGTGAGTGACAGTATGAAAAGCAGAGGCAGGAATTACCTTGCTTCCATGGGCATTTATGTCTTTAATAAAAAAACACTGATTGAATTGCTGGAAGATAAGATGGATGCCACCGACTTCGGCAAAGAGATTATTCCGCAGTCGATCGGTAGTTATAAAATGCTCAGCTATCAGTATGAGGGCTATTGGACTGATATCGGAAACATAAGATCCTTTTTTGAAGCCAACCTCGCACTTACAGATGAGATTCCTGAATTCAATCTCTTCGATAATAAAAATGTGATATACACGCATGCAAGGATGCTGCCACCGGCAAAAATTTCAGGTACAACACTGAATGCTTCAATCATCGCCGAAGGGAGCATTGTGCGCGCTGCAAAGATCGACCGGTCTATTATCGGCATACGGTCACGCATTGGGGAAGGAAGTGTAATTGTGAACAGTTATATCATTGGCAACGATGCTTTTCAGACACTGGAATCCATTAATGCTTCCATCAGTAAGAATATTCCCATTGTAGGTATCGGTGACCGTTGTTACATACAGAATACCATTATTGACAAGGATTGCTTCATCGGCAATGATGTGCATATAAAAGGCGGCAGCCACCTGCCTGATATGGAAACAGAAATCCTGACGGTGAAAGATGGCATCGTGGTGGTTAAAAAAGGCTCTATCGTGCCCGACAGTTTTGGGCTTGGCTGACAATCATCAACTGCCGGTAAGCGAAGCATATGCATGGATACTTTTAAAATCAGGACCGATTATATTAAACTGAATCAGCTGCTCAAGCTGATGGGCTGGTGCACATCCGGCGCTGAAGCTAATATGGCCATTGAAAACAGACTCGTGATGGTGAATGGCATAGTAGAAACCAGAAAGAGAAATAAGATTCTCCCGTCATTTAAGGTATCATACCTGGATAAGTCGGTATTGATTGAGTAATCATGATATTGAAGATGGCACTGGCGTGATCCAGCCGTTTTCTCAGTCATACTGATGTAAAACAAGTTTTCATTCTCCTGTTGGTATTTCCAGTGGTCTTTGTAATATATAACTATATTGACCGGCAAAAGGATAATACGTATGGAAAGTATGGAAGCTATAGTGCATGCTATAAATTCAGTAATCTGGAGTAATGCTCTTATTTTCCTGTTACTGTTAACAGGAATATACTTCTCGGTCAGGATGCGTTTTTTCCAGGTAAGAATGATCAAAGATATGGTACGCTTAATGGTGCAGAGCAATGCTTCAACAGCAGGCATTTCTTCGTTCCAGGCATTATCGGTTTCATTATCAGGCCGCGTTGGAACCGGTAACATTGCAGGTGTTGCCACTGCCATTTATCTCGGCGGACCCGGCGCGGTTTTTTGGATGTGGGCAGTGGCATTCTTAGGGTCAGGTTCGGCATTTATTGAATCTGCTCTTGGACAGATTTATAAACGCAAAGAGAATAATGAGTACCGCGGAGGTCCGGCATACTACATCGAAAGGGGCTTTAAGAATAAGCGTATTGGAAAAATTTATGCTACGGTCTTTGCTGTAGCCACAATTCTTGCCTGCGGCTTGCTGCTTCCGGGTGTTCAATCAAACAGCATCGCAGCTGGACTAAACAGTGCATTTAGCATGAACTATGCTTACTCCGGAATCCTGCTTGCTGTACTGCTCGGGTTGATCATATTTGGCGGAATTAAAATGATTGCCAATGTGGCTCAGTTCGTGGTGCCATTTATGGCAATTGCGTACATCGGCACAGCCATAGTTATCCTCATCATAAATTATGATAAAGTGCCCGGCATCTTTGCTTTGATTTTCTCCAGTGCTTTCGGCCTTCAGGCCACCTACAGTGGCATCATTGGTACCATGATCACAATCGGCGTCAAGCGCGGCGTTTACAGCAATGAAGCAGGACAAGGCACCGGGCCACATCCGGCAGCAGCTGCTGAAGCGTCGCATCCTGCAAAGCAAGGCCTGGTACAGGCTTTTTCCGTTTATATTGATACCCTGTTTGTTTGTTCGGCAAC
Organism: Chitinophagales bacterium; assembly: GCA_019694975.1. Classification (NCBI taxonomy): domain Bacteria; kingdom Pseudomonadati; phylum Bacteroidota; class Chitinophagia; order Chitinophagales; species Chitinophagales bacterium. The sequence continues at coordinate 113,998 of JAIBAY010000005.1, read as the reverse complement.
AGCCTTTATGATCCTGATAACAGGGACGTACAATGTAAAAGGTCCGGGAGATGCACTGATAGTTGATAATGGTATCTATTACGAACAAAATGGTGAGAAGCATATGGATGGCAGCCCGACCTATACACAGGCGGCCATTGATCGTGCTTTCAGCAAGGGACAACAAACCTTTCACCCTGAATTTGTTGGCACGGGTAGTTATTTTGTAGCGATTGCCTTGTTCTTTTTTGCCTTCACCACGCTCATGGCATATTATTATATCGCTGAAACCAACGTCGCTTACCTTTCCAGAAAAAGAGGAAGACCGCTGCTGATGTTTTTACTGAAGATATCCATTATGGCAGCTGTCTTCGTAGGGTGTGTGCGCACCGCAACCATTGCCTGGGATTTGGGCGATATGGGCGTAGGCATCATGGCCTGGCTGAATGTGCTGGCGATTATTATTCTTGAAAAACCAGCGCTGAAGGCCTTCAGGGACTATGAACGTCAGAAGAAAGCCGGCAAAGATCCAGTTTTTGACCCGGTCGCTTTGGAAATTCATGATGCTGATTTCTGGGAAAAAGAATATGGAAAGGAATCTTAGTCCAGTTCACCGGCATTGCTGCATCAGCTGGAAGGTTGCATCATTTTCCGAATTATAAGGCGTTTAAGCAGGCTGTTAATTGATCCTGCTCTCAGGCCAACATGCAGCAGTTTTTTTGATTTCTTTAAATGAAAACGCATGCTGATTCTTTGCTGCCTGTGAAATTAAACTGTCGTTTTCCAGATTGCAGCGGCATTGCTATCCAATGTATATTGATTCTGCAAAAGCTGTAATTGTGTTTCAACAGACACATTATCTTCCATTACGTGCAGATAATCATCATACGGTCCTCGTTTGGCAAATGCCTTCCAGGAAACGGCCAGTGTGTCAATCAAGACGAGAAAAGCAATCAGGAAATACCGGACAGACCTTGCATTGGAGCCCGGCATGTTTTCCAGTTGCACTAGCGCATTTTCACGCGCGATATAGCCATTGCTGAATGTATGATCGTATTTCTTTAGTGCTTCTTCCTTCATAAGTTCAGCAGCATGTTTGTTGATACTGTCCTGCCGCTGTAGTACAAGCAATTCCTGCTCGGTTTGCATAAGTTGCTGACTGATGGTTGCAGCACGTTTTTTATAACCCGGAATGCCGGAGGTGGAGCCGCAGTCTGTATTGATTTTTACATCCGATTGTTCGTATATCAGCAGCTTTCGCAGGCATTCAACAGCATCTTCTTTTGCTGTCAGTGCATCTTTCAGTGCCAGCGATTTCTTGTCATAGTCATCTCGGATGGTATTCTCTGCCAGCACTTTATTCGCAGCCATCATCTGCTCAATATCTTTATGAAAATAAAGCAATGTAAAGGGATGTGCAATGCCCACGCCGATAAAAGCTGCCAGTACAAAACGACTGAGGAAGGAAAAAGAAAAGAAATCATGCAACAGGTTTTTTACCGCAATGTCGCGTTGATTGGTGCCTGGCTTGCGAAGATTATTGGCCTTTCGGAATGATGAAACGAGAAACCGGTCGGCGAAGAAAATAATAACCGACCAGCATAAGCCCGCAGATAAATAGATGTACCATTCCTCTACAAATGTTGAAATAGCATAGGTCATGGTGAAACACGCCAACACTGCAGGGATGAGCACTAAAACACCATAACCTGCATGTTTGATATGTTCAGAGCGCGGACACTTTGCCAGCACATCGGGGTTGGAGCCGGAGCACCAGATCAGGAACTGATAAGCAGCTTGTTTCATGATAAAGGATTTGATGAGCGTAGAATAGTGCTATAGCGTTTCTTCTGTCAATTTGTTACCCGGAAGAATAAAAATGATGACTGCGAAAGCATGATGAAAGGAATGCCAAAACGCATCGTTAACAATAATATTATATGCTTTGTAAGTGATGTCCCGCTTTATCAGCAATGAATTCCAGCTGGCATTAGTATAAATGAGGGTATAATCAGAGCCGTCAGGTAAGCATTGATACGTTTAGGACTCATAAAGGAGTATGTAAGACTGGATTTGAACTTCCCTTCCTTAGACTTCATAAAGAGCGCATTGCTATCCGGTTTAGTTCTGGAATAAAATTTTTAAAGCTGCTGTAACATTTGCGAATCGGTTGCCGTCCTACTTTCAACCAAACAAAAAAAACAAACATGAAAAAGTTAATACTTGCCGCAGTAGTTGTAACACTAATTGGCGCACAAACCGCCGGAGCACAGAGCATGCAGTTCACAAAAGGTTCAAAAAGCACGGAGATTGTTACTGCTTCACAAACCAATGCCGCCAAACAGCATGCTGCAGTGCTGGACAAACTTCAGCAGGAAACAGAAGATCTGATGCTGGCTATTACTCCCGCTCCGCTGGTTTCACTGGCACAGCTGATCAATCAGAAACTGTCTAACAACAAGCAGCATAAGGCAGCGGCCCGAAAGGAGAGGATGGATTTGAACCTGACTGATTTATAGCTGTAAATCAAAGGGTAAGGGGAAAGATTACCGGGTCGGGAAGGGGAACAGGCGATGCGAAAGGTAAGCGGTTCGGAATTTTCCTTAATAGCTGTAACTTTTCGGAACCATTAACCGTCGTACCGCCGGATGACACCGCAGGAATACAATAAATGTGTGGATCAGTTTGCTGATCGTGTGTATCGTTTCATCTTGAAAAATACACGCAACAGCGATGACGCACAGGATGTTGTGCAAAATGCATTTGAAATTCTGTGGAAAAATCATGAGAACGTTGATTTTATGAAAAGTCGATCCTATTTGTTTACAGTCGCTTACCACAATATGATTGACCAGTTCAGGAAAAGGAAGAATGAGGCGGACCTGACCGAAGAACATGAGCAGGTGCAGGGCAGAAGCAGTCAGTTTACGGGAGCAAAGGACGCACTGGAACTCGGATTATCGAAACTGCCGGAAATGCAGAAAAATGTCATCCTGCTGCGCGATTATGAAGGATACAGTTATGAAGAGATTGGCGAGATAACAGGATTGAATGAATCACAGGTGAAGGTGTACATATTTCGTGCACGCACCGCTTTGAAAAACTTTTTAGTTACACCGGAAAATGCGATCTGATATGAAGATCAATTTGCAGAATTACGAAATGTATTTTGTCCGCTTCCTCGATAATGAGCTTACGGGAGAAGAAGCGGAGGAGATGCAGTTATTTCTGCAACTGCATCCCGAGTTAAAAAATGAGCTTGATGCTTATCGTTCGGCCATATTAGTGCCGGATGAGCAACAAATATTCCCGGCACGGTCATCCCTTAAACGTTCGGTGCACACTGATAACTATGATGGTTATTTCGCACGATGGGTTGAGAACGACCTTTCCCAGGCAGAAATTTCCGAGGTGAATGCCTTTCTGCAGGAATACCCGGAGTATACGAAGCACCTGGATGCCTATAAATCAACCTTACTGGTGGCTGACAGGTCCGTTGTTTTTCCTGATAAGCAGTCGCTGAAGAAAAAAGAACCCGGCAGCATAATTCCTTTGTATGCACGCTATCTTTTATCAGGTGCGGTAGCAGCCGGGTTGCTATTGCTGCTTTTTGTTAAAGGCGTTCCCTGGTGGTCAACTGACCATGATATGCCAATTGCCGCTACAGAGTCCACTCAGCCGGTAATATCTGACACGGTAACTGATGTTGCCGATAATAACCGCCAGGCAGTTAGCAATGAAGTTCATTCCACAATGGACGGTGAGACCACTGCTGCGCAAAAAGATTTGGCGGTGAAACCTAAGCATAAGATAAAGTCAAATGTGCCGGGTAATCTGAACAGCAATGATGTTGCACCTGCTGTATTTGCATCTGTCATGGAGCCGTTAACAGTTGATGATCCGGATAAGCTAACGGTGTATCGCAGGGGCACAAAAGCACCTTACCTGGTTCCTGTATATACAGAGGAAAATATCGCTCAGCGGCAGGAAACTGGCAGCAATAACCTTGGTGGCTGGCTTTCCATTGCATCGGTTGTAGGTACTGAAATATTGAAGTTAAGCGGCCGTGGAGAATTGTTGAAGGTGGAGGAACCGGCCACGGAAACAAGGCGAAAAGAGGCGTTGACTTTATCTATTCAGACAAAGAAGTTTTCCTTCTATCATAAGTTTTTGAATAAAAAGCAATCATCCGTTAAAAACTGACCTGTTATGAAAAAGCTCTTTTTAGGATTGTTGATCATTGCTCTTCCGCATTGGATGTATGCGCAGCAGGCAACGGTGCCTGTGCCGCCAAATGATGAAAGGCTGAAACAGCAGGTAGCGGTAATGCAGGAAGAACTGTTGCACCGGATGAGCATGCTGCAGGATTCTATCAGCGAATTGAGCAGGCAGCTTAGTCAGTCAGCGGCTGGCAGGGATATTAAAGATGCTGTGCAGGATGGATGGAGCGGCTTTGAGCATGAGTTGAACAAGATGCCCCCTTTGCCACCACTTGCGGAAATTCCACCGGTTCCTGAAATGCAACAGGCCTGGTTCAAACTCAAGAGCGGGTTGCAGGATTTGCATTTCCGGTTTGAAGCGCCGCCTGCCCCTGATGCCCCTGAACCGGAAGCACCACCAATGCCACCAGCGATGGAGGATTGCCCTTACCATAAGTAAAGGTTTGCCGGCTATGTTATGAAACTGATGAACGGATTTTTGACGCATTGATCGAACAATAGAGATGGAAAATTCATTGCTGATAATTTAATATTAGTTGACCCGCATTTAATTAAAATACCTTTTAAGACATGAAAAAAATTGTATGGCAGTTGATGATGCTGATAGCTCCGCTGATGGCTTTCGCGCAGCAAAATTCGTGGACACCGGAGCAGCAGGAACAGTTTAAAAAGCAGATGGAAGATTTCAGGCTGCAGCTCAACAGTGAAATGGATCAGCTTCGCGACTCATTGGCGCAGATGCAAATGCAAATGAAGGAAGGTGAACCCGGCATGCCCGACTCCATGAACTGGAATTTCGCTGTGCCTGAGCCACCGCCGCCACCGGAGCTGTTTGGTGATGAGAACAGCACCATGGAAATCTATGCCGGTGATGACAGCACGGAGGTGAGGGTAGGTAAATGGAGAATATCTGTAGACGAAGGAGATGACAATGATCATGTAAAGTTCTATCGTGATGATGATTGTTGCCCGGATGAAGAGAAAGAGTTGAAGGATATACAAACAAAGTTTTTGCTTTTTGATCTCGGCCTGAACAATTACTTCGCTTCCGGTCTCAGTTCAAATTTTCCGGCACCATACGATCCACTAGTTCCCAACCCCGGGAAGTCGTGGGTGGTAAACCTGCATTTGTTTAATCAACGGCTTAATCTCATTGATCATCACCTCTGGCTTTCCTATGGCGCTTTCTTCGAATTCAATTCGTATAAGTATAACAGTGAAGAATTCATGATACCAAGAATTGATTCAGTGGCATTCCAGTCCAGTGAAGTATCGCTGAAAAAGAATAAGCTTGCCTGCACCTACATCGGCATTCCGGTTATGTTGCGCTATGAATCCAACAGGTCAAACCTGAATCACTCCTTTCATATTGCAGCCGGCGGATTTGGCGAATACCTTATCGGGTCGCATACCAAAACAAAATCTACGAGCAACGACAAGATCAAGCAGCATGACGATTTTAACCTGAACCGGTTCCGTTATGGTATCACAGGCAGAATCGGCTATGGCTGGGCCAGCTTATTTGTAAACTATAGCTTGTCGGAGTTATTTGAAAGCGGCACAGGCCCCGTGTTATATCCTGCTTCCGCGGGGTTGGCTTTGGAATTTTAATAATGTGCTTTGAAAGACATTACGGCATCAGGAATACCACTTTTTCAGGTATTGCCGTTTGAAAGTTAAGGCCAAACAGAAAACGCCATTTTCAGGAAAGCGGCTGTTCTGCTTTAAGGCAAAACAGCCGTTTTTATACTGATAAACCTGCGATTGAAAATCGACCTGAATAACACATTATATTTGCATGCTTAAATGCAAGCTGCATATGCGTTCCTGGTTCAAAAAAATTGGTATTGGTGCTTTTATATTTTTTTTAGTCAAAGGACTTATCTGGCTTGCTGTGATATTTCTTGGTGTGGATTTACTGGAAAGCTGTTAAGGTAACCTGATTAAATCCTTGAGCCTGTTGCCTGTCAGCAAGGAACCAACATCATCGTTTATTTATCCCTTTACCAACTCCATCACCGTAATTTCAGGAGCAATGCCAAGCCTTCCGGGATAAGCGAGGAATCCTAATCCCCTGTTCACATAGAGATATTGATTTCCTTCCTGATACAAGCCGGCCCATTGCTTATAAAGGTATTGTGAAGGGCTCCAGCGGAACCCCGGAATCTCAATCCCCATTTGCGCACCATGGGTATGGCCGCTAAAGGTGATATCCACCGCTTTATATCGTTGCCTTACTTCTGCATCCCAGTGAGAAGGATCGTGGCTGAGCAGCAATTTTACACTGGCTTTTTCAGCACCTGCATAAGATTTCGACATATCACCATATTTCTGGAACCTTGTGCCCCAGTTCTCCATCCCAATAATGGCCAACTGATTATTTTCTTCACCCAGCAGCACATGCTCATTCCGCAATAACTTCCATCCTAATGCCCTGTGAACATCGGCGAGTTGCTGAAGATTAGCCTTTTTTGCTGCTTCATCCGGCCATGTGTAATAATCTCCATAGTCATGGTTGCCTAAGATGGAATAGACGCCGATTTTAGCACTGATATTTTTAAAGATGCCAATGTATGGCAGCACTTCATTGGTTTGATTGTTCACCAGATCACCGGTGAAGAAGACCAGGTCGGGCTTTTGAGCATTGATCAATGCAACTGCTTGCCTTAATGGTTCTGTAACTGTGAAACTTCCGCTGTGTATATCGGAAATCTGAACAATACGTAACCCGTTGAACGGCTCCGGCAGGTGCGGCAGTTTAACCAAAACCCGTCTTGTGGTATAATTATAGCCTCCGCGTAACACACCATAGATCAATCCGCTCATAAACAATCCCGAAACTAAGACGCCTGCCTGCATCAGAAAATCGGAACGGCTGATGACTTTTCCGCCGGCAGGCAACGATTTTGGCGCGAAAGCGGCGGCGATCCATCGTACCAGTCTGCCGGAGTCATCCATCAGGAGAAACGGCAGCATTATTATTTTCGGCAGGTAAGCTATGATCATTGCTCCAAACCAAATAACCCGCACGGCCTGTGGAAATTCGAACGGACTGTAAAAGGCGAAGAGAAAAATACTGCCAATAGTTACAGCAGAAATCATCCAATAGGTGATGGCCACTACCCGTTTCATAACCGGTGATAAACTGAGCGCTGTATGCCGGATAGCCTGGTAAGCATAAAGGTCAATGACAAACAAGATAAGTGCTGCTATCAGCAAGGGGAGATACCGGCTCATGTTAATTTAAGTCAGGAAGGGTTTTAGCGTAAGGTAAAAATGCAACAGATGACGGCTACTTTTATTGTCTCGCATAACAACCGTCAAGCAATTCAATTGTTTTGCCGGCAAATGTCTTTAATATTGACGGGAAAAGGACGCCGGTATTTTAACGGGTAGAAGGAAATGTTACACAGGTACTATGAGTAGACAATTAAGAATGAATAAGGTTTTCATAAGAGATAAGACGGTTTTTCCCGGCCGTGCCGACTGCCTGTCAGGGAGCAGACTTATTATCAGAATGCTATTGCCAGCCGCTATGCTGTTGCAACTCATGAGCTTTTCGCGGAGCATGGCTCAAACAATGCAAACAACAAAGTTCACGCATGCGGATACATTACGCGGTATGTTGTCGCCCACGCGTGCGTGCTATGATGTAATGTTTTACGATTTGCAGCTGAAGGTGGATGTGAAAAGACATTATATCACAGGTAGTAATACCATCAGCTACAGGGTTGCAAATGATTTTGACTCGATGCAGATTGATTTATTCGCTAAAATGAAAATTGAAAAGATCCTTTATAATAATTTGGAATTGAAGTACCGCAGAGATGCTGATGCGGTGATCGTAAGATTTCCTCAACAGCAAAAAAGGGGGGATAACGGCGCTATTACCTGTTTCTATTCCGGCTCACCTATGATTGCCAAATCTCCGCCATGGGACGGTGGTTTCGTTTGGAAGAAGGATGCGTCAGGGCTTGATTGGGTTGGCGTTGCCTGCGAAGGAACAGGCGCTTCCCTGTGGTGGCCATGCAAGGACCACCTGAGTGATGAGCCTGATAGTATGTCCATGTCATTTACCGTCCCTTCCGGGCTGATGTGTGTTTCCAACGGAAATTTGCGTAACAATAAAGTAAACACGGATGGTACCGTTACCTGGAACTGGTTTGTCAGTTACCCGATCAACAACTACAATGTCACATTCAACCTGGCAAACTATACGCACTGGCACGATGAATACATGCACGATCATGACACGTTGCCGCTGGATTACTATGTGCTGGCCGGCAATGAACGATCTTCCAGCCAGCATTTTGAACAGGTTAAACTGATGATGGCATGTTTTGAATATTATTTCGGGCCATATCCTTTTCCCAGAGATGGTTATGCGTTGGTAGAAACGAATTACTGGGGTATGGAACATCAGGGAGCCATAGCTTACGGCAATAATTATCAGAATAACAAACAGGGCTTCGATTACATCATCGTGCATGAAAGCGCCCATGAATGGTGGGGCAATAATGTCTCCTGCAGTGATGTGGCGGAGTTGTGGATTCATGAATCTTTTGCAGCATATTCCGAGCCGCTCTATGTTGAATGTACACAAGGAAAGGATGCTGCCATAAAATACCTGGTCGGACAACGATGGAGCATATCAGACAAGTATCCGATCATTGGACCCTATAATGTCAATTTCCAGGGTACTGAGAATGACAATGACATGTATAACAAAGGAAGCTGGATGCTGCATACATTTCGTAGTGTACTCAATAATGATAGCCTGTTTTTCAGTGTGCTGAAAGGTATTCAGCTTCATTTCAGCATGCAGACAATCACCACTGATCAATTGATTGCTTATATCTGCCAGTCGGTGGGAAAAGACTATACTTTTTTCTTCAATCAGTATCTTCGGTATCCTTCTCCGCCAGTGCTTGAATACCGTGCCCGGCAAAAGGGAAAGGATACACGGCTGGAGTATCGCTGGCATACGGATGTTGCGGATTTCAACATGCCGGTGGAGGTTACCGACAGCTACCAGTCAGTTTTCGGGACAGTGACAAAGACCTTTATTCGATTAAATGCCACCAATGACTGGCAGACAGTTACTATTAAAGGGTTGGACGCAGGAAATTTTGATGTTAATACTGATATGTTTTATGTGAAAAAGCAGGAACTGAAGTAGGCTTATTGCTTTGTGCCTGGCAGGGATGATCTTTATTTCTCATTTCATCCTGACGGTTAATGGCTGTAATAGCATAAACGGCAACCGAAAAACAAATCAGGTCTGTAACTTCAGTGACCGCTTTTCGTCTTACTGCTGTTCTCATCAATTACTTTAACTATTTTTCACGAAAATCAAATCTTTATGAGCCGGTTTTTTTTACTCATCCTGTGCTGTGTTCAATTTATTTCGTTCCGTGTATCTGCGCAAAACTATTATCTCGCTTCTGCCGGCGAATCAATATTTTCCATTGGTACGGTGGATGCCGGTGATGCGGACATACATCCTGTACTTCGCTGGTCGCCGGTTCTTAATTTCCAGGAACAGCTGCATTTTGATTTCAGCCGTGCCTTTGGCATATATACAGGGCTGGGCTTCCGTAATGTTGGATTAATCAGCAAAGTGGACTATAATTTTGATGATGCCGGAACATCGTATTATAAAACAGCAACTATTAAGGAGCGGTCCTATTCACTGGGCTTGCCTTTGCTGTTTAAACTGGGCGACATGAAGGAGGGTACTTATTTCTCAGCAGGCGCGGAAGCGGAAGTGATGTTCGTTTACAAGCGCAAAATCTTTGAAGGAGATTCTAAAAACAAGACCCTTAACTGGTTTGATAACAGTGTCAATATTTTCAATCCATCTTTACTGGCGGAAGTGCATTTCCCAAAAGGGCAGTATCTCCGTTTCAAATACTACATCTACGATTTCCTCAACTATAAAGGCATCAAACTGATTGACGGAACAGTGTTGCCGGAGTATGGAGCTAAAAGTCCGCTGTTTTATGTTGCATTTGGTGCCGTCACCTTTAAGAAAAAGGTCAGCGACAAAACGCAGAGCATATCCACGCAAACAGCCTACTTCAAAGCAGACTGACCCTTAATCGGTTACGCAAAAAATCAGTCACCATCCGCAGCTCCGTTTTGATTTTCACCTTTTCCATTTGGAAGGGATAGGCTTCCCTGACTATTGCTTTGCCACATTGCATGGATTTTCTCTCCAAAGTCCATCTGAAAGGCATTGAAAAGTAGCTTAAACTGATCGCAGATTTCACCATTATGGCAATCATTATCACTGTAATGCATTAGGCTAAAGGGCTGTTTCTGATGAGAAAGGAGAACTCTGCGGCCTAAGGCCACGACTTTTACGAAGCGTTGATGGACTACTTTACTGCGATGATGGTTGATTTTTGGAGTATTCAAAGATGTTAACGCTGCCAGGCAATTTACCGACCGATGAATTATCGCGGTATTTTCAGAATTTCATAAAATAATACTGTCAAATTTATTATTCTTACGAGAGGGAATTTGAAAGAACTGTGCAGGCCATATGAAACATATTCAGAAAAATGTTGTTGTACCAAATGACTTGCATAGCTTATTATATAGCATTGGAAGCAGCTAAAAAAAGATGGGTTATTCTGAAAATGGGATGATATGTCGCTATTGGTTTCGTTTGTAAGGTTTTTAAATGAAGAGGAGCTTGGGATGCTGAAGCAAATGCCGCTTTCAGGCAAAGAAAAACTTGTATTACAGACCATCATTGAACAACCTGCTATTGAAGAATTTTCTAAGCCAGGAATGTTAAGAAAGCTTGGCCTTACTTCTTCTCACTACGATAAAATAAGCACTGTTGTGCTTAAAAAAGCATACCGGACGCTTGCCGGTGAAGATGAGCTCGAACAATTGAATTTCCTCAGTAAGAAATTTATGTTCCGCCATCTGTTTCACGAGATAAGGCATCTGTCGTCTAAACCGGAACTCCAGCATTTTACACCGGAAGCCCGGGAAAAGTATGCCAGTGCCCTGTTTAATTTTTCCATCAATGTGCCGGCAAGATATTTTGATGAAAAATTTGTGGATGAGAATGCACAGTCTTATCTGTTAACGGTAACAGAAAACAAACCGGCAAGGGAGCTGGAAGTGCGGGCAAAGATCTTATTCGCGCGGCTTAACAAACTTACGCAACAGGTGCCGGATGCGCGTGCCACCGGCAGAATTCTGAAAGAGGTGAAAGACCTTGAACTTGAATTTGGTACTGTTGAAGCAATTGATCCGAAAGTGGTGCTTTACCATGTGCTGGTGAATTATTACCGGCTGGTGGAAATGAATGCGGAAAAACGTACCCTGTATCTTGGAAAAATTGCAGAGCTGTACGGTGGGTTTGAAAAAATGCCGCGGTTCGAACAAAGCATAGCTGAATGCCACTTTGCAGAGATGTATTTTGAAAAGAGCGAGCATCAGAAGGCGTATGAACTCTATCGCCATGTCTTTGCACATCACATGGTGCACCTGAAAAACCAGTTCCATCACTTTGCCCGCTGTATTGAGCTCGCATTGATTCTGAATGATTTTACCGTCGCGCAGCGCATGCTTGACTCGCTGTTCAAAGTCTATATTGTTAACAGGCATGAAAGCACTGGCGTGGTAGGCGCAATTCAATACGGACAAATGTATCTGAAGAGCGGACAGCTGGAAAAAGCGTTTGAATACATCAGCATAGCGAAGTCGTTAAACTCCATACAAACCTATTTCCACTATGAGATCAGGATCAGGATGCTGGAAACCATGTTCTTTGCTTTTACAGAAGATTATGATTTTGTTACACGGCTCTCGCAACGCAACATACGCTATATACAGTTGCAGAAGCTCTCGCTGAAGAAATATAAATATGCGCATTTCTTCTATCTCCTGAAGGATATCAGATCTATCCGTAAATTATATCCGCGGCACCTGCCACCTAAAATAAAATTTTACCTGGGTGAATTTCAGCATGGTTATGACCTTTTACTTGGCCAGTTGCTTGAAAAATTATTGGAGAAAGGAGAGGAATAGTCGTCGATAGCTTTTATATATTAACCGGCATGCTCCTTTCCATGCCCTGTTTATTGGAGTCTGTTATGATGATAAGATTTACAGGTTGATTCATTTGGATTTAACCTGAAATTCGCCGAATAGGCAAACATCGTGACTTTAAGTGGGCAATAAAGGCATCATCGCCCGAAAAGGTATGACCAATATTTACTGCATTTTTTGCCAGCGAAACATAATCGCCCCGCATCAGGTACCAGAATATCTGCAGGTAACCGATCCCCTGGAAAATGATAGCCTTGTTCTCCATATAGTGGTTGATATTTTTTATAAAGAAATCGGGATGCTGTGTATAGTGCATCCCTTGCCTTATATGGTGTGAGGCATGGTATCCGTCGTTCCAGCATGTCCGGTTGAAACGGGTGTTCAGGCATGTTATCGAATTCTTATAGGGATTTTCAGGATCTTCAGCCGCAATAAATGCATGTTGTGTCCAGTTTCCAATCATCATCACCAGTCTCGATAAAAGAAATGGCACAATAAATACGACAAGTGTTGCAGGAAGGTTAATGAAAGAAAGTGCAATGCAAAGTAAGAGAAATGAAAGCTCACCTGTAAGGCATTTGATGATCAGCGACGGATGGTGCTTTAACCTGAAATAGTTAATGAGCCTGATGAACCCGACAAAAAGAAAATCAAGAAAGTAATACAGGAAATGCAATAATGAGTCACGCTGATAGGGCATCGTAGTGCTTCTGTCATTTTCAAGATTATTTTCCGGATGATGCATCCAGATATGATGACTATAATAGGTCTCGGGTGTTTGCCCGAAAAAGGGCCCGATTAACCATGGCAGATAGTGATTCAGGAATCGGAACTTCCGGTTGAACAATTTTCTGTGACTGGTGCAATGCAACATTAACCCGAATGGGCCCTTGAATAGAATGTTATTAAGCAGCGTATATACAATGGCAATCGTCCACCAAAGCATGCCATTGATTGCTGGCACATACAGCAGTATGCCAAGCGGAATCAGGCTAAGTGAAATAGTGACGATCAGTTTGATAAAAGGCAGGTCACGCTTGTCGGAGATAAATCGGAGCAGCAATCTGTTATAAGTGCTATACGCGGGTTCATAGTAGCGCGGGTCTGTAATCGGTCGTAAGGTTTGCATAATTAATTTGAAATGAATGCAGGATAAGGAGGCAGGTTAGTAAATGTAATCTAAATGTTCCGTGTTTTCTATGATGCTCCTGATGTATTCGGCACATGCATTGGTTAAATGACCTGATGTAATGGATAAGTTACATGTAATGATAGTACTCATCGGAGAGCGGAATTCAATAATTCAGACAGGCGCAATGTGCAATGCCGTTGCTCTAAAGATCTTTAACAAAGCACTTTGTTAAACATCAATAAGACATAGTGCTGAAATGTAAATAAGTCGGGTTGTTAATGTGGAGAAGATAGAAAATCCAGTGTTCTGCTCTCGCTGTAATAAGCCCCAGAGAATAAACCACAGCAAAAGCCTACGTGGCCACCCTCAGCCGGTGTTTCAAGAAAAACAGAAGAAGACTGATTGCATTCTTCTGTCGGAAAGCAAGCGGGCGTAAAAAAGGGATCATTCAATGCTGTCAGGATAAGTGTGGGAATACGGATGAAAGGAATGAATTGCTTAGAGCTGCATCGTTTGTAATAGTCAGCAGCGTTTTCAAAACCATATAGCCTGCTCGTGTATCGGTCATCAAATTCAACAAACGTGCGGATATTGCGTACTTGCTGTTGTGTTATTGAAAAAGGAAGACGGCCAATCCTTGTGAGGGCTTTTTGTTTCAGCGTGCGGAGAAAACGATCGCGGTACAGGAAAGGAATCCTGCTGTCCAGATGTACAGCACAAGCCTCGAGGTCGCAGGGAACAGATATCGTAACAGCGCATTTGATGCCGGAGGATACGTTTGTTTTTTCGCCCAGGTATTTGAGTACGAGGTTACCGCCAAGGCTGAAGCCAACCAGCATCAGTGATTCACAACCATTATCCTGCAGCAGATGTTCAATCACAATGCCGACATCATCGGTGCTGCCGCTATGATAGGATCTTACCAGCCTGTTTGTTTCACCACTGCACCCGCGCAGATTCATGGCAGCTACACGATAGCCCGACGCATGCAGTGCCTTTGCCATGCCTTTCACATAGGGCGTATCTGAAGAAGCTTCCAATCCATGAATGATCAGTACCACCTTAGTGGATTCATGATCCACCCAGTCAATATCTATAAAATCCTGATCCGGTGTATAGATCCTTTCCCGGCGATAGCTGATGCCTGTAACAATCCTGCTGATGGCAGGCAGGATGGATTGCAGGTCACCTCCGGGCAGGTAAAACGGAGGGCGGTATGTGGATGCAAGCAATGGCAATGGTTAACTACAAATTGAAAAGTGAATCTATTGAAGGAGCTTTAACTTATAGTACATACAGAAAAAGCATCATAAAGTTGTTTCGTTGACGGTTTACAGGTTCCTGATCAGTAGCAATTCCACGATGCCAAGCAGTAAGCCTGTTATTGCTGCAGTAAGCTTGAGCTGCAACACACCTTTGCCAGCATGTGAATAGAATAGCTTCTCCAGTGATGCGGCATCTATTTGTTCCATCTTTGCGGTAATCATTCGTTCAATGTTGAATTTCTTTTGAAGGTCATCTGCAAAGAACCCAACCAAATCGGGAATCATGTGATCAAGTTCATTCATCAGCGTTTCTTTCATTTTACTGATCATGCCTTCGGTAATAAACATACCGAAAACCGGTATCTTATCCTTCAGTTTGTTACGAAGAAAATCATCCACCTTATCATCCAGTATTTCGTTGATTTTGCTGAGCCTGTCGCCTTCCAGCAGGTTGTCTTTCAGCTTCCCGAAATCCGGCAGTTGCGTTACTGCAAAAGCGCAGGCCTGCTGTCCCCATTGCGGAAGATTCCTGGGAACAAATCCTTGCATATCAATGATGAAGAAGTTCTTTTTCCGGACGGGATGGAACAGCATATAAAATAACAGGGAGATCATGCACCATCCAAAGGCCGCATTGAGTAATGGTATCGCGTATATCATTGTGGCATTCCCCATGTTGACGGTGAAAGTCTCCATTGTTCAAGCGTTTGCAGATCACCTGCACCAACGGTCCCTTTTTTGTATGCCTCTTTCACCAGTGTTGCATAATCGGTAAGTGTATAAAACGTACATCCGGCTTGTAAAATATGTTCTTCTGCCACGGGAAAACCATAGTTAAAAATGGCAATCAGTCCGCTTACCGAACAACCTGCTTCGCGCAGCGCATGTACAACGGCAAGGCTGCTTCCGCCGGTAGAAATCAGATCCTCTACTACAAGGACTTTTTGTCCGGGCAATGCCAGTCCTTCAATCTTGTTTCCGAGGCCGTGTCCTTTGGCTGATGATCGGACATAACAGAAAGGAATCCCGAGTTCATCTGCGGCCAATACACCATGTGCAATGCCTGCCGTGGCAACACCTGCAAGCAATTCCGTATCAGGGTAATGTTCACGGATAAGCGAAGTGAGGGATTCTTTGATAAATGTTCTTATTTCAGGAAACGATAACGTGAGCCGGTTATCACAATAGATGGGAGATTTCCAGCCGCTCGACCAGGTGTAAGGCTGTTGCAGGTTGAGTTTAACGGCATCAATTTGCAGTAACAGCGAGGCCATCTTTTCAGCAATCTTTTCGGACCCAATCATTCTCTTATTTTTGCTGCGCAAGATACTAATGTCCTGCCATAAACAACTCGATTTTGAATTGGTACATCTGCCGTTGATAACGATAGATGATTGATGTGAAAAGATAAAATTCAGCAGTGAAAAAGATATTTATTCAAAACAGCACACTTTATTTGGCCGGTAGAAACGGGGCTAAGAAAATCTGTTCTGCTTTACAGAAAGAGCGGAAGGAATTTACCCTGATGAATTTCAAAGGCACGCCCATGAGGGAAGAACTGGTTGCTCAGTTAGCATCATCTGCAGCAGGAACTAATCTGTTGCTGGTAGATGATTCATCTGTTGCCATGGAAAAAGCATTTTTTGATACACATCAACTGATTCATGCAGCCGGTGGTGTAGTATTCAATGAAGATGGCAGGCTGCTGATGATTTACCGGCGTGGCAAGTGGGATTTGCCAAAGGGCAAGCTGGATGAAGGAGAAACAATAAAACATGCAGCCATCCGTGAGATTGAAGAAGAAACAGGTGTATCTGCGCTGAAGATTATCAGGCCGGTAAAATTTCTTTTCAATAAACAGCCATGCACCTATCATACCTATGATTTGAATGGAAGGAAGATGTTAAAGGCGACTTACTGGTTTAAAATGATGAGCAAGGATCGCCGAACACCAAAGCCACAGGCGGAAGAGGATATAGCAACTGTAGAGTGGAGTTCCGCTGAATTGGTTAGGGAACACCTGAAAAATTCTTATCCTGCTATCGCGGAAGTTATCAGCGAATCGGGAATGAAATATTGAGCCTGTATTCTTTACGCGATCCAAACTTTCGACCTGCATTACGGGTCACGCAATATTTGGCTGGATAATAATTTCCTTTACCGGATTACTATTGCTTTGGAGAGGCTCCGGCGGATAAAAAACTAAAATATGAAAATGGCAGCTGCAGCTTCAATCGGTGGCAAGCAGCACCACAGTGGTGGCAACGATAAAACCAAGGCTGAATCCAATAGCGCCGCCGATAGCGCCAAACAGCCATTTTTTCTTTTCTGCACGGTGTACCATTTCCCCGACATCTGCAAGGTTGGTTTCAGCATTGCTGATGATATGTTGCATTGTGTCAAGGTTGGCGTTGATGACCTGTAGCTTTGCATTGGCATTATTCACCAATAATTTTGATGAATCAGATAGCCGGTGATAGTATAATCCCAATGTATCAAATTGTGCCTGCTGTTCCTGCACATGATCCTTATAGATGGAGACATACCGTTCTACAGAATCGGTGAATGATGAAATTAAATTGCTTTGTTGCTGATAATCCAGGTAAGATCCATGTAAGAGGCTGAATGTCGCTTTGTTAAGCAGGTAAACCGTATCGCAGGATACATGAATATTATCACCTGCCACGCGCAATAGAACACGGTAGGAACTGTCATTGCAGAATGGATCCGACAACTCCTGTGCATTGACAGGCGATTCAATCAACAAAGCAATAAATAATGATAATATGACCGATCTAATGCTCATCAGGAAATTTAAAATGTGAGGTGTCTATCGTTATGACAGGCCAGTTGGTCCGGGCACGCTGATGCAGCTGTTGTTTGAAAACTTCATAGCCCTGCTGCGATTTGGCAATTTTGCGGAGGAATTCATTTTCGCGGTAGTTGCGGCTTGCCTCCAGGGCCGCCACACTATTATCCGATTCTCTTACCTGTTGCGAATAGGAGTCAACGTCGGCCTGAAGGTTGGTGATCAGCCTTTGCGAAGTATGAATTTTAGCCTGCGCACTGTCGAGCAGCAACCTGGTAGAATCCAGTTTCTGCATAATTTTTTCTATGCCGGCATCCTTTTTAAAATAATTCATGATCAGCAGGATGAGTGCTATAATAACACAGATAATGAACGCACGTTTCATCCAGGGTGGCATGGCATCACGTTGTGATGGTGAATATAAAAAATAATTGCGCTATAACAGGAGATGACCCCTTACACAGTTTCCAGCCGTATGTGAAGACCTGGGTCGGCGATGCACAGTAATGAGGGATAAAACGGAAACTTACCAGGGCATGCGTGCAAGCATGAATAGGAGTGACAATCCGAAGAGGATGGTGCCGCGCTTGAATTTAGTGTCATCCGTTGGCATCTTTTTAACCATAATCCGTCCAACATGCGCAAGGACAATAGCCAGCAACATGGTAAATGGATGTTCAACTACGGCAAACCGTACACCGGCATCACTCATAATATTTTCAGCGGACTTTAAGGCATGCGTAGTAACCGGACTTAAAAAGAAGTAAAGCGCCAGGCCGAACAGCAGCTGAATATCCATGGCGGTTACAAAGAATAAGCTGAGCCTGTTATCCCATGCATTGAAATTCTTCTTGCCTAGCCAGCCTGCCAGGTATTTTATCACAACGATCACAGCCAGAGCGAGGATTATCCATCGCCAGTAGGCGTGCACTTCTTTCAGGTGATCATACCATGGGTCCATAAAAATTGATTCAGGTTTTTGTAAATGAACAGTATTCTTGAATGATGCACTTAACTTTTAAATCATGCTGCTTTTGCAGACACACATTGGCCTTAGTATTCACGTTTCGGGTCAAATGACTCAAGGTAATCCGCAACTTTTCTCAGGAATGATCCGCCCAATGCACCATCCACAATCCGGTGATCATAAGACAAAGAAAGAAACATCATATGCCGGATGGCAATCACATCACCTTGTGTTGTTTCAAGCACCGCAGGTTTTTTCTTAATGGCGCCGGTGGCCATGATGGCAACTTGTGGCTGATTGATAATGGGTGTGCCCATCAGGTTACCAAACGTGCCGACATTGGTAAGCGTGAAGGTGCCGCCTTCAATTTCATGTGGCTTCAGCTGGCCTGCCCTGGCGCGCTTCGCAAGATCATTCACCTCTTTTGTAAGCCCAACTAGATTTTTAGTGTCTGCATTTTTAATTACAGGCACAATCAGGTTACCGCTGGGTAATGCAGCTGCCATACCGATGTTGATATCCTTTTTGCGGATGATCTGCGTACCGTTGGTGGATGAGTTGACCAATGGAAAATCTTTAAGTGCTTTCACAACAGCTTCAATAAAGAGCGGTGTGAAGGTGATTTTCTCGCCTTCGCGTTTTTCAAAGTCTTTTTTCACACGATCGCGCCACAATACGAGATTCGTAACATCCGCTTCCACGAAGCTGGTAACATGGGCTGAGGTACGCTTGCTCATCACCATGTGATCAGCAATCATTTTGCGCATGCGGTCCATCTCAATAATTTCCACATTTCCGCTGACAGCAACAGCAGGTGCCGCTGGTGTGGGCACTGGTCCACTTGCTGTTTTCTCTGGCACCGGCACAGTGGTTTTTGATCCACCTTGCTGAACAAAGTTCAGGATATCTTTCTTCGTAACGCGTCCGCCTTCACCGGTTCCCGCAATTGTGTCAAGCACCGACATGGCAATATTTTCACTTCTGGCTATATTCAATACCAAAGGAGAATAAAACCTGCCTACCGTAACGGCAGGCTGAACAGGTTGTGCTGCAGCTTCTGTTGATTTTACAACCGGTTGTTTATTTTCCTGAACGACCGGTGAAGAGACCGGTGTGACCGGTTTTGGAGAAACCGATGCATCTGTTTCAAGCAAAGCAATCACTTTACCAACAGGCACAACATCATTAACCTGGTAGAATATCTTACTCAGTTTACCTGCATGCGTGGAAGGTACTTCTGAATCAACCTTATCGGTGGCGATTTCCAGCACAGGTTCATCAACGGCAATGCTGTCACCTACATTCTTCAACCACTTTAAGATGGTTGCTTCCATAATACTTTCTCCCATCTTGGGCATGATCAATTCCACTTCTGCCATGGTTGTTGCCGGTTTTTTTGAGGTGGTCAAATGTAAAACGAAACGGGGGATTAATCAAACGCGACGGAATTGAAGCAAAGTGATGATTATCGTTTTTGATCAACAAACTGATTTTGCTTCAGGCGGAAAATTCCGGATCCAGTAAAAATTTTCTAAGCATGTTCAAAGCATTGATCGAAGTTAACTCCATGTTCCTTTCGCGGTTGCCGGAGAAAAGAAATTTCCGGGCAACCGTTTTTGCACTTCCTGCTATAGCTATCCAAACTGTACCGACGGGCTTTTCATCAGTACCTCCGTCAGGACCTGCAATACCGGAAACGGCAATGGCATAGCTCGTTTTCATTTTCGAAAGCACACCCTGAGCCATCTCACAAACGGTTGCTTCGCTCACGGCTCCATATTGCAGCAATGTCTCATTGCTGACACCTAACAGGTTGTGTTTGACGTTATCGGCGTAACTGATGATGCTGCCTGAAAAATAATCTGAAGCGCCCGGCACCGAAGTGATCCGGTAAGCAATCAATCCACCGGTGCAACTCTCTGCCGTACTCACCGTTGCCTTACGCTTTCTCAGCAAATCGCCTACAACTGCTTCCAGCACTTCATCGTCATAACCCCAGATGAATTCCGAGATTCTGTTTTTTAGCTGTTGGGTCAGCTGATTGATAGTTTGTTCCAGGTAGGCGCGGTCATCGCCGCGTGCTGTGATGCGTAACCGAACGGAAGAGAGATAGGGGAGGTAAGCCAGTTTGAAGCCGGGTGGAAATGCTTCTTCAATATCCTGTATTTTTTCAGCCAGGTAGGATTCGCCGATTCCTTGTGTCAGGATGGTTTTGTGAAGAATGAAAGGTATCCTGAACCGTTTTTTTATTTCAGGCAGCACTTTGTCCGTCATCATCAGTTTCATTTCCCATGGTACGCCGGGCATGGAAACGTAAACTTTTCCTTCATGGTCAAACCACATGCCCGGGGCAGTGCCATTATTGTTGATGATTGGTATGCAGCTTTCAGGCAGCTCGGCCTGCCCGCGGTTACTTGCCGGCATTGGCCGTTTATAACGATCAAAAAAACCTTTCACCAGAGCAAAAATTTCTTCGTGGAATACCAGCCTTGTATTAAAGTATTCACACAGTGTGTGCTTCGTGATATCATCCCTGGTTGGCCCGAGCCCTCCGGTAATGAGTATCAGATCGCTGAGGCTGTGAGCTTCATGCAATGCCGAGATGATTTCATTTTTATCATCGCCAACGGCAATTTTCCGGATGACAAATACACCAATTTTATTTAGTTCCTGGCCCATCCAGGCGGAGTTCGTATCGACTACCTGCCCGATAAGCAATTCGTCGCCTATAGTGATAATGGTTGCATTCATGGTTTGTAAAGATGTACCGGATTGTATCAATCCAGCGCGAGGCAAGTTACATCACCGTATCAATATAATACCGGCGTTACGCTATAACAATGAACTTCATTCCAACAATTGGCATGATTTTGATAATTTCGGCACTAAACAAAAATCATGATAAGGTTTCCGCTCTCCATTTTCTTGGTTATTGGTTGGTACTGTTCTTCCCTTGCACAGGTAGCCCATCCCTCATCTTCCACATCGCAATCAACAAGGCCGGGTGCCACCACAACAGTTCCTTCAACAACCGGTAATACATCTTCTGCGGAAGATAATATCACAGATGCTTTGTCAGGCTTGGGCAGCGATAACATGGTTAACGGATTAAAGGAGGCACTCAGTGTCAGTGCCATTAACAGCTCAACGATACTGTCAGCCAAGGATGGGTTTTTTAAGAACCAGGCAATAAAGATTTTATTGCCTCCCGATGTCAAGATGGTAGAAACAAAACTTCGTTCCATCGGACTGGGCAGTGAAGTGGACAAGGCTTTGCTGAGTATGAACCGGGCTGCAGAAGAAGCGGCCAAAGATGCAGCGCCAATATTTATCAGTGCAATAAAAAGCATGTCAGTGAATGATGCTGTAGGGTTGGTGAAGGGGCCAAAAGATGCCGCGACACAGTATCTGAAAAAAACTACCTCTGCACAGCTGACACAGCAGTTTTCGCCGGTAATCAGCAAAGCGCTCGATAAAACGGAAGCTACAAAATACTGGAGCGATGTATTCGGCACCTATAATAAGCTTCCCTTCGTTCAACCGGTGAACCCTGATCTTGACAAATATGTAACCCAAAAAGCGCTTGACGGCTTATTTTATACAATGGCAGCGGAAGAAGCAAAAATCAGGAAAGACCCTGCCGGAACAGCGAATAGTCTGATTGAATCGGTGTTCGGAAAACACTGAAAGGCCGGTTGATTATCTTGCAGCAGGCGGTCAGCATCAAAGAACAAGGCAAGCGGGCCAGATGATGCTTAGAACTCATTCCAGTCACTTCGCTTCGGAAGTTTCAGATCCTGCAACACGGAGGCTTTAACCCTTAACACAAAACTATAACTCGGCCGTATGCCGAAGGGCACCCATTGAATACTCATCTCCCAGCAGTGCAGATCGCGATAGATGCCAAGTGCTGCAGTCGGGAATTTATGATTCACAAAATCATAGGAAGTGCTCATCGTGAGTTTCCAGTTTTTGGTGAGGTTCAATCCGCCACTGATATTGAGTGTCTGATTAAAGGTGAGTGAGTCGTTGCCTTCTGCAGTGTTAATCGATTGCAGAAAAAGGCTGTAAGCCAGATTAAGATTCCATGGCACTTCAAAACTTACGTACTGATTCATTGAAGCGGCGAGATACGATTCCTGGTCCTGAGTCAGTTCCTGCTTAACGCTTTGCTTCGACTGAAAGGAAGTTCCAATGCTGAGATTCGCATTGGTTAATCTTGCCAGCCGGTTGTTTTCATTCCATTCAAAACGGTTTAATCTTCTGCCCGTGCTGTCAATGATATATGGGTCGAAACGCGAACCAAAATTGATATCGAACTTATCGAAAAGTTTTGTCCGGCCTGTGATAGAGATGATGGACAAGTTCAGCGAATCTGCCGCCAGGTTATAGGATGCTCCAAGATTCAGTGCATCAAGCAACTTTACTTTCTTTGTTTGCTGCAGTGTGTCTTTCTTTGAGAAGACCTTCATTTCCAGCGTATTTCCCAGTGAAAAATTGATGCTTCCCGATTCCCCCTGGCCCGGCCCCTGGTAGATCGCATCACTGAACAACGAATAACGTTGTGTGTTTCCTTCTGCATCATATTGCACTGTCTTATAGGTATTCCATTTCGGATCGCTGAAGTCAGGATGGTAAGAAAAGCCAAGGCTTGGTGTTACTACGTGGCGGATCGCTTTCACTTTCCCCTTTTTGAAGTTGACGACGCCATACACCCTGGTAGAGGTACTTATGGATAGATTGAATTCACGTGTTGCGGCAAAACTCCGGATAGTGTCGTAATCAATTTGATTCGAATCAGGGTTCCATGTTTGACGGGTGGTTTGCAGCGACCATGATTCGGTATAGTTAAATGCAGGTGTTACAGTCAGGTGTTTCAGCATCTGAAATGGTGCGCTGACGGGAATGTTATGCCGCATACCGGATTGCAGATTCTTTAAGGTCTGTGCGGAAAAAAATAATGAATCGGCATTGGCCACCTGGTTCTGCGCATTCATCGTATAGGAAAATCCGATCTTTTCATACCACCGTTCACTGCCAATACCTGCCTGTCTGCGGAAGGGATAGATGGTATTCATGTTGAATGCAACAGTGGGCAGAGAAACGCTTACGAGGTGAGAAAGCGTGCTTTGTGAATGATTGGCGGAAACCGTGAAATTGAACGGTGAATATGGAATCGTCTGTGAATAAGAGATGGATGACTGATAGGTGTTATTCAGATAGTTGAAGTTTGTGTTGGAGGCGAAAAGTTTGTTAAACCCTGATGTCCCGAAATTGATGTTGGCACCGAAGTGACTGTTGGGTTTCGCTTTTCCGTCCTGGTTATAGCGGGCGGCAATGTTAAACTGTTTGTTGGATGTAAAATCATTGATTTCATTACTGAAGGCACGTTCATTGGCAAAAGTCATCCTCACATCGCCGTTAAATTTGTATCGCTTGTTAAACCTGCTGGCCGCAACGGCTTTCCATGAACCGCGTGAATAGATATCTGCAGTGAGCGCAAGGTCCACGTTATCGCTGATGCCAAAATAATAACCGCCGTTCCTGAGGAAGAAACCGCGGTTTTTATCTTCACCGTATTCCGGGAATATGATGCCCGACTTTCGTTTGGCATTCAATGGAAAGATGCCGAATGGCAAAAATAGCGGCGTGGGTACATCGGCCACTACGAGGTTTGCCGGCCCGGATACGATGGACTTGCCCGGAATGACTTCAATTTTTGACGAAGCGATATAGAAGTGAGGATGATCTTTGTTGCAGGTGGTATAGATATTATTTTTGCCGAATAACACTTCATTGGGCATCCTTTTCACCACACTGCTCCTGATAAATCCTTCATCTTCCTGTGTCAGTATTTCGCTGATCTTTCCTTTGTTGGTTTTAAAGTTGTAATGAATTTCCTGTGCATCATATTTTCTATCGCCCTGCGAAAACACCGGACGGTTGGCGAGGCGCCCGCTGCTGTCTTTTCTTCCCATGGCAATCACAATGCTGTTTTGCCAGTCGAAGATGATGGAGTCTGCTGTCAGCGTTATGTCTTTGTACTGAACCTGTGCGGCACCTATAAGGTACACCCGTTGATTCGTTAAGTCGTAGCAAATGGTATCGCGTGCTTTATACCTCACCTGAGCATCGAGGCCGTCTGAAGATATCTTTACCGCAAGCGTTGTATCAGGGTCAGCATGGAGAGAATCGGTGATGGCAAGTCTTGCAATAGTATCTGCGATTAAAGTAATGTTTTGCTTTTCATCAATAACCTGTTGCATGCAGGCGGCGCGGCTGGTGTCCGCATCTGCATACAGCAGACACAGTATTAACAAAAAGATGGGGAAACCTTGAGGGCTATATCTCTTTTTCAAAAAAATATCAGGTATAACTTTGCGTTTAATGCTGATTTTTGCACCAAAGCTACTACAAAGCACTCCATTAGTGAAACGGTCTATTCTTATCATACTGCTCATTACCTTTTGCTGGAGTCTTGCTGCGCAGGCACAATCCGGTGCTGATTACAAATTTAAAACGGTTGTGCTGGATGCGGGGCATGGAGGCCATGATACAGGTTGCCGTGGCGTTTCTTCTTATGAGAAAAACGTAACGCTGGCACTGGTCCTGAAATTGGGTGCGCTGATAAAAAAAACCTATCCCGGCATCAACGTTGTTTACACCCGGCAAACGGATACATTCATTGAGTTGTATGAACGGGCTAATATTGCCAATCGCGTCAACGCTGATTTGTTTATCTCCATACATTGTAATGCCAGCAAATCAACAACGGCTTATGGCACGGAAACATGGCTGATGGGTTTGCATAAGTCAGGAGGTAACCTAGAGGTATCTAAAAGGGAAAATGACGTTATCATGCTGGAAGATAACTACCAGGAAAACTATGACGGCTTTGATCCCAACTCTCCGGAAGGGTATATCATCCTTTCTATGAATCAGAATGCACACATCGATCAAAGCATCAATCTCGCTTCCAAAGTAGAGGATGAGTTTGTGAAAGATGGCCGCCTGACACGTGGCGTGAAGCAGGCCGGGTTTCTGGTGCTATGGCGCACTACCATGCCATCTATCCTTATTGAGTCAGGGTTTCTTACGAACAGGGAAGAGGAAAAGTATCTTAACTCCGCTGCCGGTCAGAATGAGATTGCGTTTTCCATCTTACAGGCAGTTGCACTTTACAAAGCGGAAATCGAAAGCGATTACAGTCAGCTCGCCCTGGTGCAGCACGATCGTAAGGATGCATTGGCGGATTCAGCCGGCACAGAGCTTACAGTGCAAAAAACACTTGAGGATTCCATTTCGCAACAGAAAAAGGTGGTGGCTGATGCAGGTAGCCATCAGGGAACGCAGCCATCAGTCATATACCGGATTCAGATTGCTGCGTCTGAAAAGGATATTCCTTTAAGCGACCCGCGCTTTGCCGGTATTAAGGATATTTCCAACGATAAGAGCGACCATAATATAAACCGTTACATGGTGGGTAACTATATTGATATGGCTGAAACGCAAACGCGTCTCGCTGCCTTGCGCAAAAAGGGATTTAAAGATGCCTTCGTGGTTGCTTACAGAGATGGCAAGCGTATACCGCTCAATGAATTACCATAAATGAGTCGCAGCACTACTATAAGTGAAGCCGCCATCAATTTGCAGCAAAAAGTAACAGCTCCCTGACAGACTATTACGGGGAAGTATTCCGTGACGATTGCAATCATGGTCAAATAACTTACCCATCACTGCGTTTGTCTTCCATGCGACATAACTTATAAAACTTTATTTTTGCCGCGAGCTAAAATTATGCAGTTGAAAGTATCGAATGAAACAAAGGTGGGAGTGCTTGCCACGATTGCAATTGTTTTGCTTGTACTCGGATACAATTTATTGCGCGGCAAAAATGTGTTTGGCCGTGATAACATCTTTTACATCCGGTACGACAATGCCGCCGGTATTGCTCCTGCAGGTGCCGTTCGCTACAATGGCATGAAAGTCGGACATGTACAGGATATCAAGTTGGCCAATGATGGTTCCGGGCAGATCGTGGTTTCCGTAGCGGTTACCCCTGATCTGAAGATTCCGGTCGGAACAACCGCCACAGTGGTAAGCCCTGATTTTATCAGTCCCAAAGCCATTCAGCTGGATTTTACAGCCTTCAGTAAATTTTATGAAAGTGGTGATACGCTTGTTTCCGGTGTGGCAAGAAATGGTATGAAAGAAGTACAATCACAGGCGGAAGCGCTTATTGCATCGATGGATTCGGCCATCAATTCCATCAATGGTATATTCAACAGCGAGACGAAGCAGCATCTTCAGCGTAGCGTGAAAAGTATTGAAACAACACTGAACACACTTGATAAGGCATCCACTAAAGTAGATGAAATGCTGTCGGCTAATGTGAGCCGGCTGGATCGTATTTTTTCAAATGTTGAATCTATTACAGTTAACCTGAAAAATAACCAGGATGAAATCAACGCACTGCTCAATAACCTCACGGCCATTACTGATACCGTAAGACGGAGTGAAATAGGTAACACCATCCGGCAGGCGAAGGAAGTGCTGGAACAGACAGCAGAAGTGATGAGTAAGATCAATGAAGGCAAGGGTTCTATGGGTTTACTGGTGAATGATGACAGACTCTACAATAACCTGGAGGCATCCTCAAAGTCACTCGATGCTTTAGTTACGGATCTGAAAGCTCACCCTAACCGTTATGTGCAGGTATCTGTTTTTGGGAAAAAGGATAAATCAGCTAAGGAAACGGAAAATAAATAATTGAAGAACTACTTCACATCACGGCTGTCAAACAGGCGGAGGAAGTTCTGCCGTGATAAGATGCTGTGTTCCATGAAATGCTTTGGATGGCGGGCAGCCGCGATGCTGGTATGCTTTCAGTCAATATGTTTTTTGAAGCTGGCAATCGCACAAACCGGAGAGCCGATCGAAATCATCAATGCCGACGAATTGCAGTACAACGAACAAGGCGGCATGCCAGTCAGAAAACTGGTAGGCAATGTGCAGCTACGGCAAAAGGAAGTAACCTTGTTTTGCGACCAGGCCGATTTTTACTTTGAAGAAAATAGGGTAGACGCTTTCGGAAGTGTACACATCAAACAGGGTGATACCATTAACATCTATGGTGAAACCTTGCATTATGATGGCAACCTGAAAAAGGCCAAGCTCGAATCGAAGGTGAAGCTGACCGATGCGAAGATGGTACTCACCACGGAACAACTCGACTATGATCTCAATACGCGTGTCGGCTTCTATCTGCAGGGCGGCAAACTGGTGAGTGATGATGCAGTGCTTACAAGTAAACACGGTTATTATTACGCGAATACAGCAGATGTTTATTTTAAAAAGGAAGTAAAACTAAAGCACCCCGACTACCTCCTCAGCACCGATACGCTGAAGTTTAATACAGCCAGCCAGACTGCTTACTTTGTAAGTCCTACCACCATTCACTCCGATTCATTTGATGTTTATTGTGAGAGCGGATATTACAACACCCGTTATGATATCTCTCAGTTTGAAAAAAACGCCCGGCTGGATACAAAGACTCAGCAATTGAAAGCAGATACGATCTTTTTCCAGCGGAAGAAAGGTTATGGCCATGCCCGCTCGAATATACGGTGGTCAGATACCCTCAATCACCTTTATATGCGGGCAAATTTTGCACAGTATTATGAAAACAGCGACCGCATACTGGCCACAAAAAATGCAGTGCTCATTATCGGGATGGATAACGATTCGATGTTCGTGACAGCCGATACACTGTTTTCTTACAAGGATACCGTGGGTCAGTTCCGCAACTTGTTTGCATTTCATCACGTGAAAATATTTAAGAGCGACCTGCAGGGCATTTGTGACTCAATCGCCTTCAGCTACCGCGATTCTGTGTTCCGTATGTTTGATAAACCTGTCTTGTGGGTGGATAATAATCAATTGAATGCTGACACCATGAACATGTACCTTAAAGGCAGTCAGCTGCACCGGATGGATCTACTTCAGAATGCTTTTGCCGTTGAAGAATCGGGTGCAGGATTATACAACCAGGTTTCAGGCAAAGACATGCATGGCTTTTTCAGCGATGGCTATTTGCAAAAGATGGATGTGGAGGGAAATGGGGAGAGCATCTATTACGCGAAAGATGACAGTAATGCTTATATCGGCGTCAATAAGGCCATCTGCAGCAATATGACGATCTTATTCACGGCTGATAAAAAAGTTGACCGCATCTATTTTCTCACACAGCCTGATGCTACGCTTTTTCCGCTAAAAGAATTTCCGGCAGAAGAATCGAGGCTGAAAAATTTTCAATGGCTCATCGGCGAAAAACCAGGGTCGAGGGAAGAATTGCTGCGCTTTGACGAAGTGAAAAAATAATGTGGTATTTCAGGTCATTACACTTTGCAGCCAACTCAATATGCTTGGGGATAACTTGTTCCGTCATGATTTTTTGATCCCATAACTCTTCCCGAACTTTGATTGCTTCTGTGTAAAAAGCGACAGCATGTTCATCATCAAGATTCACGGCAAGGTAAAAATTCCCGATTACGTGCAGATTCGCGATGACCAGTTTACGTTGTTGTCTTATTTTCGCGCCGACAGGCCGGAAGACGCTCTGAAAAAAATCGGATTGCTGGATAAGGCAGCAGCCGTGAAAAAAATAATAGCAGAATTACCTTACGGGAAAATACAGAAACTGGAGCTGTAAGCATCAGGTGTAACAGGGAGTTAATCAATTTAATGAGGTGTAACATGGAAGAACAAGTGATTATAGAATTGCGGGATGCTGTCATCTATCAGCAGGAAACATTGATTCTGAGCAATGTGAATCTCACGATCCGCAAAGGCGAGTTTGTTTACCTGATTGGCAAAACAGGCAGCGGCAAAAGTTCATTGCTGAAAGTACTCTATGGCGACTTGATGCTTGCCGGCGGCAGCGGTTTTGTGGCGGGGCACGACCTGAAGTCAATCACCTGGAAAAAGCTTCCTTTCCTCCGCAGAAACCTCGGTATTATTTTTCAGGATTTCCAACTGCTGACAGACCGCTCGGTTGACGCCAATCTCAGTTTTGTGCTGCATGCCACGGGCTGGACAGACAAGCAAAAAATGCAGGCACGCATTACGGAGGTGCTGGAAATGGTGGGCCTGAAGACAAAAGGATTCAAGATGCCGCATGAACTGTCAGGGGGCGAGCAGCAGCGAGTCGTTATAGCCCGTGCATTACTGAATCACCCTGCGCTGATATTGGCGGATGAGCCTACCGGCAACCTTGATCCTGATACTTCCGATGAAATTCTGCGGCTGTTGATGGATATCAGCCTTAAATCAAATACCGCGGTGCTTATTGCCTCGCACGATTTCATGACTATTCAGAAATTTCCATCGCGCACGCTGAAGTGCGAAAACGGAAAGGTGCACGATATGGCAGTGCTGGAAACGGCATAGCAGGTTACCGGCTCACACTAAATAAAACCTTCATCAGTTTTTCAGCATTAGCGGAATTGGAATAATCTTTTCCCAGAATAATTTTTCGCAGCGCCACATCTTCATCTTTAAAAGGTACCGGCATCAGTTCTTCCACCGCATGCTTCATCTCGCCGGCCTTGTCACGTACAATACAAAGCTCTTCCAGTCCTGTGTTTTCAACCATCGGTGAATTGGCCACCACAAAACGGCCGTTGAACAGGGCATTGAGCAATTTCAGTTTAGTGCCCGTATTCTGAAAAGTAGGCAACAGGTTGATATGCGCATGGCGTATCAGTCTCATCATCTCCACTTCGCCCGGATTGATCCTTAATTCTACCAACCTGTTCTTTTTCACGCTGTCCACAAGCATCGAGGATGGATCAGAGCCGGCAATGATCAGCTTCACATTAAGGTCATTAAAGATTTTACTTACCAGGAAAAGCGCTGCCTGGTTGTTTTCCACCACGGCAAGGTTGCCATGGTATAAAACATAATTTCCCATGCCCGGGGTTGAGATGACTTCTTCATTTGGATGAAAGGCCGGTAGTTCCGTAACACTGTCAAATTTCTTATGCAGGTAGTCAAAATCATTTTTGGAGATCGGCAGGAGATGATCTGCCGCTGCCAATACTTTCTCAAAGCTTTTCAGCTTCACCGACTCAGTGAAGAAATAAAACTTACGGAACATTCCGCTCTCATTTTTCCCGAGGTGCCGGTAATAATCCCATTCCACATTGTGCATCCGTACTGCCTTTACCCTGTTCTTCAGCTCTTCATGATCGAGGTAATAGCAGGTATGCAATCCTTCAAACAGGATAGGAGCTTCATCCTGCGCAATGTTTTTGAGCAGTTCGCTTGACTTGCGTGTTTTAACAATGTAAGGTGTGCGGGAAGTGAAATCACGCAGGCTGTGCTCCCGTTTGTAATAGAATACTCCGTTACAGAGCTGGTTCAGTACATCAGATTCCTTTCTGCCATACTCGAAACAATGGAGTTTGATTTTTACACCCGCATCATGCAACGCTTTGATCTTGTAGAATACATCCATCACTCCGCCGTAATCAGGAGGATAGGGGATATTGAAGGAGATGATGTGCAACGATTTGCTCATGACAGCGATTGATAAAAGGCCAGCAGCTTTTGCACTTCCTTCTGCCAGTTCCAGGCATTCCTTGCAGTAAGGCAATTTTGCCGGAGGCGAAAATACGCATCTTTATTCTCGGCAAGACCGGTGATGGCGCTTACCAGTGTGGCAGTGTCGAGATCATTTACCAGTACCGCGACTTCATGTTGCGCATTCAGGTTGCGGTATTCGGGAAAATTCATCGTTATCACCGGTATGCCGGCATGCACATAATCAAAAAATTTGTTGGCCAGTGAATAATAGTAACTCAGCCCTTTGTTTTCGAGCAGGTTCACGCCGATGAAACTTTTATGTGTGATGTTTCTCAAATCGCCTGGTTGCACTTTGCCGAGGAATTGCACTTTGTCCTGCAATCTTTTATCATTTACGAGTTCGCGGAGTTGCTCAGACAAGTCGCCGTCGCCCGCAATTTTCAATTGCAGCGGAATGAATTCCATTGCAGTTATCAACTGTTCCAGCCCTCTTCCTTCATTCAGCGCGCCCTGGTAAAAAATAAATTTTGTATCACCCGCTGCAGCTGTTGCCGTTGATTCTTTGGCAAGCAATGGCACATTCCTGATAACTTCAAAATGACTTCCATACTTACTGCTGAAGTACGCTGCAAGTCCTTCACTTACCGTGTAACAATTCCTGATTCGCTTCACAGCAAATTGCTCTACGCGTCGCCAGACATGCTGTGTGAAAGGCCGGTTAATCACTTCAGGAACTTCCGGAAACAATTCATGTGCATCATAGATAACTTTCGTACCCTTCATTTTTCCAGCTATAATGCATGGCAGTATCGTGTCGAGATCAATACCGCAAACGGCATCAAATTTTTTAAACAAGAGGTAGCAGAAGAGCCGGATATTAAATTCGGTATAAAACATTTTTCCATTGCGGAAGAAGGGGCGGAGGCGATGCTGACGGTAAGCGGCAGCACCGAGTGGCGCACTTTCTCTGAGTTTCCTTCCGACGAGTGTGACGTGATAGCCCGCCTCGCTCAGCGATGTGCAGATTCTGTGCATGCGCTGATCGTAAGTGAGATCATTAACTACCGTGAAGATGATGCGTTGCAAGTAGATGATTGGTTTATAGCCGCCTTTTAGTTTGCTTGATTTGTTTTATGCTTTAAATTTTATACTTGCTGGAATTAGTGGTGTGTTCCATCAGACCAGGTGAGTTGATTATGATCATTAAGCTTCAACTCTTCATTATCTAACAGCCATTGAATGGTTTCCAGTGTTTTCTTTTCATGCATTTTAGGTGTTTTGCTCACTACTTCACTGATGGAGTGTGGCTTGCTTTGTACCAGGCGTTTCACCTGTTCTGTAATTTGCTCAAACTCGAGGTCAGTCAGTTCGATGCGGTTACGCCGCAGACACACATCACAGATCCCGCAGCGTGGTGCTTCTTTTTGGCCAAAGTAATTCAGTAATATCTGGCTGCGGCATGTAGTGGTAGTGGTAAGATATTGTTTCATGGCAGTCAGGCGGGCCTCATGGGCCTCCTTTCTGCGCCTGAGCAAGGCATAGTCAAAGGAAAGGGTATCGCTGTTTTTCCTTGGCTGCAGAAAAATAATCTGTGGTGCATCCTTCTGCGGTTCATATTTCAGTATGTTGAATTTTTCCAGTTCTTTCAACTGTGCCACCACCTGATCCCTGGTTAATCCTGTAAATCTGGCAAGATCATTTTCATTGATGGTGACAAAGTCTTCAAAGATGCCGGAATAAGCGCGTAATAATGTGCGGAGCAATACTTCATGGCGCTGATTTTCCACCTCAAACCGGTAGAGCACCTCTTTACTTACGGGCAGCAGCAGCCGTGAACGGATAAATACTGCATCTGTAAGCGCGATGTAACCTTCAATTTCCAGTGTTTTTAGCGCCTGCACAGTTTCGAGCGGATGGAAATGATTGTTTTTGCAAAATACTGCAACATCAAAGTCAAAACTTTGATTGGCACCTGCTCCAATTGCCAGTTGAAAATTGTTGGCGAGTGCCTGGTACACCTGCCGGATTTTTGCGATTGGCGGAATATGATGTTCAAGGCGTTCTGTAAGATCGGTCACGTCACTGCTATTGTAGAGCAATACGGCAAATGATTTCTTTCCATCCCTTCCGGCCCTGCCCGCTTCCTGGAAATAGGATTCAATATCATCAGGCACATCCATGTGTACTACCAGGCGAACGTCGGGTTTGTCGATTCCCATTCCAAAAGCATTGGTGGATACCATCACCCGTAACCTGCCTTTTGTCCAGGCTTCCTGCTTTTGCGACCGTGTAACATGATCCAGCCCTGCATGATAATAATCAGCACTGATCTTTTTCTTCTGCAGGTACCCTGCAATCTCTTTTGTTTTGCGCCGGTTGCGTACATAAGCAATGGCAGAACCGGGCACTTTTTCCAGCATTTTTACCAGCCGTTCCAACTTACTTTCTTCCATCAATACAGAATAGGAGAGATTGGTACGCTCAAAACTTTTTTGAAATACCACCTTGTTTTTGAATTGCAGTTTATCGCAGATGTCCACGACAACGGCCGGTGTGGCGGTGGCGGTTAATGCAAGCACTGGCACACCAGGTATAATAGCCCTGAAATCCGCAATGCGCAGATAAGGTGGCCTGAAATCATATCCCCATTGGGAGATGCAGTGCGCCTCATCGACTGCGAGCAGGTTTACCTTCATTTTGGCGGCGCGTACCTGCAGCATATCCGTTGAAAGCCGCTCTGGTGATACATATAGAAATTTATAGTCGCCGTATACACAGTTATCTATTGCACGGTCAATTTCCTGTTGGCTCATGCCGCTGTAAACAGCAATTGCCTTTATGCCCTTCTGTGAAAGATGAGCCACCTGGTCTTTCATGAGTGCAATCAACGGTGAAACCACGATGCATATACCTTCCTTTTCCAGCGCAGGCACCTGGAAGCAGATGGATTTTCCGCCACCGGTTGGTAATAGTGCCAGTGTATCATTTCCCGATAACACAGATTGTATGACATCTTCCTGCATGTCGCGGAAATCCGCGAAACCCCAATATTTTTTCAGCAGGCTATGGATACTCATCACCATAAAATTATAAAAGGCATATTAATACCGATACGTGGAACGAAAATGCAACATTTATCTATTGCTGAGCCGCCAATTTATTTTACATGCCGGCTTCTGCCTGCACTATACTTTTGATACGTAAGAAAACTGATTCAAGGGAAGGGACATAAATTTTGCAGCGCATGATTCATGCAGTGATGGTAAGCCGTGAATTGTTTTGCCACTAAGCCGCCCATCAGTTGCCTTTAAACAATTGGATGTTTATATTTAACGGAGAATGCAATACGGTGATCAAGTGGTTCTTTATTACCAGATTCTGATGCGCTGCTCTTCCGGCACAAACATCTTATCACCTTCTTTAACATCAAATGCGGTGTAGAAAGGAGTGAAGTTCATCAGCGGTCCAAGCACCCTGTAAATGCCGGGTGAATGAGGATCTGTTTTCACTTGCTGCAATAATGCTTCGTCCTTCACCTTTTTGCGCCAGCATTGTGCAAAAGACAAGAAGAAGCGTTGATCCGGCGTCAAACCGTCAATCTTCGTTGTGTCCTGTCCCTGTTTGGTAAGTTTAAAGGCATCGTAAGCAATGGCAATGCCGCCGATATCCGCAGTGTTCTCGCCTTGTGTCAATGCACCGTTGATATGCACGGAGTCGAGTACGACAAAGCCGTCATAAAGGCGGATTACCTGTTCTCCTTTTGCCTTAAACTTCTCATTGTCTTCTTTGGTCCACCAGTTTTTAAGATTCCCGTCCTTATCGTACTGCGATCCCTGATCGTCAAAACCATGCGTGAGTTCATGGCCGATCACCATGCCGATACCGCCGTAGTTTAATGCATCGTCTGATGCGACATCAAACATGGGGAACTGTAAGATGCCTGCCGGGAAAACTATTTCATTGGTAGTTGGATTATAATAGGCATTATTGGTAGGTGGTGTCATACCCCATTCATTGCGGTCAACCGGCTTATCAATTTTAGCCATCTGGTAATTGAATTCATTTCTTCCTGCATTTTCAATATTTTCAAACCAGTTGTTACGGTCAATAATAACAGGGCTATAGTCGCGCCATACATCAGGATAGCCAACCTTCTTCATAAAAGCGTGCAGCTTTTCTTTCGCCGAAGTTTTTGTGCTGTCGCTCATCCAGTCGAGCCGGTTGATGCGTGCTTCAAATGCCTGCTGAAGATTATCAACCAGGTCCTTCATGCGTTGCTTTGCTTCCGGAGAAAAATACTTTCGCACATACAGTTGGCCAAGGTCTTCACCAATGCTTGCGTCAATGATGCCATACACTCTTTCCCACCGTGGTTTAATTTGTTGCTGGCCGCTCAGTGCTTTACCGTAATAGGCAAAATGAGCCATTACGAAGTCATTGCTTAATACATTGGCTACATCATCCAGCAAGTGGAAACGGAGATAGGTTTTCCATACGCTGACTGGTGTTGATGCAAGTAACTCATCCAGCTTCTGATAATAAGCAGGCTGTCCAATATTGATGGAATCGGTTTGAATGCCCAGATCAGCGAAAAAAGTATTCCAGGCAATATGCGGCATTTTTTTATCGAGGTCTGCCACTGCCATCTTATTGTAGTTAGATGCAGGGTCTCTTAACTCCACATTAGTGCGATGACTTGCCGCCATCTGATTTTCCAACTGATAAACAATCGCTGCATGCTTAGCTGCCGTCAGGGAATCATCTCCGGTTAATCGGAAGATCTGTGTAGCATAAGCCTTGTAAGCATTTACTACTTCCAGGGTGCCTTCATCTTTCATAAAATAATAATCACGGTCGGGCAAACCAAGGCCTGCCTGATAAAATACCAGCAGGTTTTTACTGCTGTTTTTATCGTCAGGCCCCACATACTGCCCGGTGAGCAAGGGATGATTCAGCTTCCATTGCGCCGCAACAAATTTCATTATGTCACCAGTACTTTGCAGTGCCTCAATCTGCTGAAGAAAAGGTTGTACGGGCTGAAATCCGAGTTTTTCTATGGTGATGGTATCCATGCCAGATGCATAAAAATCCCCGATTTTTTGCTCCACCGAACCTTTGGGAGCTGCAGTGGCTGCGGCTTCCTCCAAAATACTTTTGATATTCGCTTTGGTCTTGAAATCCATTTCCAGGCGCGCTCCGGCTCTTGATTCAGTGGGAAGAATAGTAGCCGTATCATACCAGTTGCCATTGGCGTAAAGAAAAAAATCGTCGCCGGGCCTGATGTTATGATTGATATTCTGTAACGAGAGCGTTTTTCTCTCTGTGTTTTGCGTGGAAGGCGTCTGTTTGCAAGCGGTAATCGCGAGTATGAGGAACAGCACCACCGGCAGGTTTATGGGGTTATTTTTCATTTTCAGATGATGTTTTGGTTACAAGATATTTAACCGCAGCGGGCGGGAAAGTTTTTTTCGACCAACAGGGCAATTAAACAATCATACCATCCTTCATCGTCAACTTCCTGTCAGCCAGGTTGGCCAGTTCCGTGTTATGGGTCACAATGATAAATGTCTGGTTAAACTTTTCGCGCAGCTGAAAAAAAAGACGATGCAGTTCTTTGGCAGAATCAGAATCCAGGTTGCCAGATGGTTCATCTGCCAACACCACTTTCGGTGCATTGATGAGTGCACGGGCAACAGCTACACGTTGTTGTTCGCCACCGGATAGTTCAGCAGGTTTATGTTCCATCCTGTCCTGTAGGCCAAGGTAGGTAAGCAGCTCAACAGCTCTTTCTTTAGTTTGCTTTACATCCTTTCTTCCGATATGTGCGGGGATGGATACATTTTCAATCGCCGTAAATTCGGGCAACAGGTGATGAAACTGAAACACAAAACCGATGTGTTGATTTCTGAAAACGCCGAGTTTCTTATCAGGAAGTTGGAAAACATCCGTTCCTTCAATCAACACCTGGCCCTGGTTCGCACGGTCGAGTGTGCCGATAATATGCAGCAGTGTACTCTTGCCCGCACCGGAAGGACCCACAATAGACACCACTTCACCCTTTGCAATTTCAATGGATACATCCCTGAGGATATGAAGATCTCCGTAGTATTTATGAAGGTGGGTGGCTTGAATCATGTATAAAAAATTGCCTGACTCAAAGAAACAATTTTTACAACAGATCATTCATTAGGCTTGTCTGAAGTGCTATGCAGGCGATCTTTTATTGAATGTATGCGGTGCCGTTTTTTCAGCAGCTTCATGAAGGCTTTGTTATTCCGGCAGCCTGCATTTTTTGGCATTTTCCCATTGAATTGACTATCGTTTGGGTCAGCTTTTAATACCAATCTTTCCTTGGCACTTTAGTTGGTCGAAGCAAATTCAGGATACACCGAAAGCTTTTTCTGATTTCAGATTATTCAAGCTATTTTTGCGCGTCTTTTAAAAAGCTACCATGAATCTACACGAATACCAGGGCAAAGAGTTGTTGAAGCGATACGGCGTTCCTGTGCAGGAAGGCATTGCAGTGGAATCGGCAGATGCA
The DNA here is from genome assembly GCA_019694975.1 of Chitinophagales bacterium. Classification (NCBI taxonomy): domain Bacteria; kingdom Pseudomonadati; phylum Bacteroidota; class Chitinophagia; order Chitinophagales; species Chitinophagales bacterium. The sequence goes on along the minus strand of JAIBAY010000005.1, from coordinate 76,427 downwards.
GCCATTGAAGCAGCCAAGCAACTTAAAAATGAAAGAGGCACCACTGTATGGGTGGTAAAAGCACAGATTCATGCCGGTGGCAGGGGCAAAGGAGGCGGCGTAAAGGTGGCCACCTCTCTTGATAAACTGAAGGAGAAGGCGGAGCAGATCATCGGCATGCAACTCATTACACCACAAACCGGCCCTGCCGGAAAAAAAGTGCATAAAGTATTGATTGCAGAAGATGTCTATTACGGAGATGAAAAGGATCGTAAGGAATTTTATATGAGTGTGCTGCTCGACCGTGAGCAGAAAAGGAATGTGATCATCTATTCAACCGAAGGTGGAATGGACATTGAAGAAGTGGCCGCCAAAACACCTGAAAAAATTCACAAGGAATGGGTTGATCCCAAAGACGGGTTGCATCCTTACCAGGCCAGAAAGATTGCTTTCAACCTCGGCTTGTCAGGCGATGCTTATAAAAACATGGTATCCTTCGTGACTAATGTTTATAAGGCCTACGTAGATCTGGATGGAGCATTGATTGAAATCAACCCAACTTTGAAAACTGCCGATAACAGGATCATCGCAGTTGACGCCAAAGTGAAAGTGGACGATAATGCTTTATACAGGCATAAGGAATACGCCGATTTGCGTGACCTTTCTGAGGAAGACCCCACAGAAGTAGAAGCAAGCAGGTTTAATCTTAATTTTATCAAACTCGATGGCAATGTGGGCTGCATGGTGAATGGTGCCGGTCTTGCTATGGCTACCATGGACATGATTAAGCTGGCAGGCGGCTCACCGGCAAACTTCCTCGATGTAGGTGGCACAGCCAATGCCCAAACAACGGAAGCCGGTTTTCGCATCATCCTGTCAGATCCGAATGTGAAGGCTATCCTCATCAATATCTTCGGCGGCATTGTTCGATGCGACCGCGTGGCGCAGGGGATTGTGGATGCTTATAAGAATATCGGAACCATTCATGTTCCGATTATTGTGCGGCTGCAGGGCACTAATGCGGAAATGGCAAAAGAACTCATTGACAAATCAGGACTGAAAGTCTATTCTGCCATTGAACTGCGCGAAGCAGCAGAGCTGGTGAATAAAGTGATTGCGGCTTGATTTGTAAAAAGCACGCTGGTTAACGTTTGCTTGTGTAAACACACCAGTAAGCAATACAGTATTTTTCAACTATAATTTTTGCAATTTTGTTACTGAAGATTCATCCAAACCGTATCAGCGATCAGAAAATCAACCTCGTTGTTGAGGAGCTGAAGAAGGGTGGATTAATCGTTTTCCCGACAGATACTGTGTATGCCTTCGGTGGTGACCTCTATCAATCCAAAGCAATCGAAAGACTGATTAAATTGAGCGGGAAGAAACGTCCGGATTTTTCCTTCATCTGCAGCGACATAGCGCAGGCGCAAGAATATACTTCCGGACTGGATACTCCGGTATTTAAAGAAATGAAAAGGCTTTTTCCGGGGCCTTATACCATGATTGTAAACGCTGCGCCGCAGGTAGCCCGTTTTTTTCAAACCAATAAAAAGACGGTGGGCATACGCATTCCGGATAATGAAATTGCAAGATCCATCGCAAAAGAATTAGGACATCCGATCATCTCCACTTCACTGCACGATGAGGATGTAATTCTTGATTACATTACCGATCCGCGTGAAATCGAGAACCGCTTTCATAACCGGATTGCCGTCGTTATTGACGGTGGAACAGGCGGGAACCTGCCTTCCACAGTGATTGACTTTACATCGGATGAGCCGGTGCTTGTGCGCGAAGGGTTAGGACCGTGGCAATAATGAATTTTCAATTCATTCAGATTACAAACTTTATCAACGAAAAAATAACATTCTTAAAATTTCCAGCTAACAATTAACTGCTTTCTCTTCATCATAACTCCTGCAAACCAATTCATGCGATTTATTTCTGTTTTTATCCTGCTTTCGGTGATCTTTATTGGAAATGCGGTTGCGCAAAATGCTACCATCCGCGGCCTTGTGTTTGAAAAGGGCAGTGGCGAACCTGTGATATACACCAACGTATTGCTGAAAGGAACCACACTTGGTGCGCAAACCAATGAAGACGGCTTATATAATATTGCAAATGTGCCGCCCGGCTCTTATATGATTTTCTGCACTCAGCTTGGATTTGATACGGTAGAAATTCCGGTTACCGTACGTCCGAATGAGATTTTCAACCAGCAGATTTTTCTCGACAAGTCTGCAATAGAATTGGAGAATATCAATATCACCGCCGTGAGGGAAGAAAAGAAAACGGAGACTGCTGTATCCATGACGAAAATCACCACTAAGGATATTGCCCGAATTCCCGGTGTCGGTGGTGAGGCCGATCTTGCCCAGTATCTTCAGGTGCTGCCCGGCGTTGTCTTTACCGGAGACCAGGGAGGCGAATTGTACATCCGCGGAGGTTCCCCGATACAAAATAAGGTCTTGCTCGATGGTATGACCATTTACAACCCATTCCATTCCATCGGCCTGTTCTCCGTTTTTGAAACCGACATCATTCGCAATGTGAAAGTATTTACCGGAGGTTTCAGCGCCGAATATGGCGACCGGCTTTCTGCTGTGCTGGATGTTACCACACGCGATGGCAACAAGAAGCAGTTTGGCGGCAAAATAGGAGTGAACCCGTTTCTCTCTAAAGTGATACTCGAAGGTCCGATCAAAAAACTCAATGATGCAGGGTCGAGTATCTCTTACATGTTCACGGGCAAAACTTCTTACCTGGATAAATCGTCGCAGTTGTTTTACAGTTATATTGATACAGGCGGATTGCCCTACAGCTTCACCGATCTGTATGGAAAAGTGTCAATGAATGGTGCCAATGGAAGCAAACTCAGCTTCTTCGGATTCAATTTCCGGGATCACGTTAACTATCAGTTTGTTTCAGAATTTGACTGGAAATCGTATGGCTTCGGAACCAACTTCGTGATTGTTCCCGGCGGTTCAAAGGTGCTCATCGGTGGCACACTGTCATATTCCGACTACAATATTTCTTTACAGGAAGCAGATGGCAGGCCAAGAACAAGCGGCATTAATGGCTTCGACCTTAATATTGATTTTACCTATTTCCTGCCACACGGTGAAGTAAAATATGGTTTCGATATTGGTGGATTCCGGACCGAACTGGAATTCTTCAATTCACTCGGACTAAAAATTGAACAGAATAACAATACCACGGAACTTTCTGGATTCCTGGTTTACAAACACATCTTCAATGAAAAGCTGATTATTGAGCCAAGCATACGACTGCAGTATTATGCCTCTTTGCCGGCTTTCTCACCGGAGCCGCGTATTTCTATGAAGTATAACCTCACAGACGGTGTCCGGCTGAAAGCAGCGGTCGGCATGTATTCACAGAATTTCATCAGCACCAAATCTGATCAGGATGTGGTGAATCTTTTCACCGGATTTCTCACCGCGCCCGACGGGCAACTTTATGGCACCGACGGCAAAGTGGTGAAAACCAATTTACAGCGTGCCAATCAGGCTGTCATTGGTGTAGAAGCGGATCTTACCAAACGGATTGAATTGACAGTGGAACCTTATTATAAGAATTTCGGACAACTCATCAATATCAACCGGAGCAAACTGTTACCGGAAGACCCTGACTTTGAAGTGGAAACAGGAAAGGCCTATGGAATTGACTTCCTGGTAAAATATGACTACCGTGATTTTTATCTCTGGATCGCCTATTCACTCGGATATGTTACCCGTGATAACGGCGAACAGGTGTATCCTCCCCACTTCGACAGGCGTCACAACTTCAATGTGGTGGCTTCTTATACATGGGGCAAAGACAATAGCTGGGAATTAGACGCACGATTCAACTACGGGTCGGGTTTTCCATTCACGCTTACGCAGGGCTTCTTTGAACAGGTTAACTTCCTGGATGGCATCAACACTAACTATACCACGCAAAACGGTAATCTTGGAATTGTATATGATGACAGCCTGAATACGGGTAAGCTGCCCTACTATCACCGGCTTGATCTGACGATGAAAAAGAGATTCCAGATTGCTGAAAACAGTCAGCTGGAAATCAATGCCAGTGTTATCAATGTCTATAACCGCGAAAACATTTTCTATTTCGACCGTGTGAATTATCAGCGCGTAAATCAGTTGCCCATACTACCAAGTGTTGGTGCTTCGTTAACATTCTAAACAAACCGGCGCTATCCGTTTTATCTACTCATGCACAAGGTTCATTGCTGTGCTCTTAAGCCGTTAGTGTAATCAACTTCGTACAGTCGGTGCATGTGATGTGCATATCATTTCATGACATTCACCCGATATGTTGATGGAAGGCATGATTTTTAAACCCATTTATCAGTTAAGCATCATCATCTTGGGAACAACCACCGGCAGGCTATTCATCTTAGTGGCGGCGTTTATCTTTTTGACGCCGTTTGCCTTTGCACAACAGACGGACGTTTACACCGATCCGGCAATCGACTACAAGGAAGGCATTGTGCTTTTTCAACAGCAGAAGTATGGCGCTGCACAGGAGAAACTGAGGTTGGCCATTGCGGCATTGGAGCGGACTGATGTATCAAACAAGCACCTGCTGCTGCTCGACGCAGTATATTTCGATGCGCGCTGCAGCAAAATCCTGGGGCATCCCGACGCAGAGAAACTGTTTGTCGATCTCATCAGCAACAACGAAGAAAACACTACCACGCGCCTCGCCTGTTTTCACCTGGCCGACCTCTATTTTGATCAGAAGAAATATGATAAGGCCATCACCTGGTATAAGAAAGTGGATCCTGCCGACCTTACCCAAACGGAGAAAACGGAATATACCTTTCAGTCCGGCTTCAGCTATTTCTACAAGAAAGACTTCGACAAAGCAGGGCCTTTGTTCAATGAGGTGCGCCGGCAACAGGGGCCCTATTATTATCCGGCCAACTATTACTATGGTTACATCGCATACAAGGATGGTAATTATAAGGATGCACTCTCAGCATTTAAAGAAGTGGAAAAATCTTCCCTCTATCATGCTATTGTTCCATATTACATCGCTAATATTTATTTCAGCGAGAAAAAGTACGATGAAGTCATCAGCTACACCGCGGGCTTCAATAGTGCCGATAACCTGCAATATGCACCTGAAATGCAGCAACTGACCGGCAAAGCCTTTTTTGAAAAAGGGCAGTACGAGCAAGCAATGCCCTACTTCGCTGCTTATATGAATGCTACCGCCAAACTGGCCAAAACGGATATCTACCAGGTTGGTTATTGCCAGTACAAGACAAAAAATTTCCGGGATGCCATCAGCAGTTTTAAAGAACTGAATGTATTCAATGATTCATTAGGACAAAATGCATTATACCTGCTGGGAGATTGCTATATCAGGACGGATGAACTCAATAATGCAAGACTGGCATTTGAGCAGGCATCCAAAATGAGATATGATTTGTTCATTACAGAGAATGCTTCATTTCAGTTTGCCAAATTATCGTATCAGCTCAGCTATCACGATGTAGCAGTCAACGCGCTGCAGGATTTTATCGCCGCCTTTCCAAAATCATCATTTATACCGGAAGCTAAAGAATTGCTCTCGCTTGAGTTTTTATCAACCAAAAACTATAAGGAAGCACTTACTGTGCTGCGTTCTATGGATACCCGCAGCACTTCAATGCGTAAGGCATACCAGAAAGTAGCCTTCTCGTATGCCACTGAATTGTATAACAGCGGCAACTATCCGGAGGCAATGCTCACACTTGATGAATCACTCAAAAATCCGGTGGATCCATCACTGAAGGCTTCGGCTTATTTTTGGAAAGGGCAATCGTACTATAAACAAAAGGATTATCCGAATGCTATTGCTGCGCTATCGCAGTTTATTGATCTGGAACAGGCATCTGGTTCTATTTCTCCCGCTGCATCTTCAGTTAATGCCGGCTATACATTGGGCTATTGTTACCTGAAGCAAGGTGAATTTGCCACTGCCCTTGATTACTTTCAACAAGTTGCGAAATCGAGGGCTGGTTCAGTGGATGCTGATGCCAGGAAAATGGAAGCTGATGCTTTGCTGAGAAGCGCTGATTGTAATTTTGTACTGAAGAATTATACGGCCGCGCAAGAGTCATATAAGAAAGTTTCTGCCAACAAAATGCAGGGTGCTGATTATGCTTTGTATCAGCAGGCCATTATGCTGGGCCTGCAGAATAAAACGGCCGAGAAACTCACTACGCTTAAAAGCCTTATCGATGGCTATCCATCAAGCATTTATATGGATGATGCACTTTTTGAACTTGCATCCACCGACCTGACCGTGCCGGCTTATCAGGATGCCGCCTCCAATTTTAGTGAGATCATTACGAAATATCCAAAGAGCAGCTATGTCAGTAAAGCACATCTGAAGCTCGGGTTGATCTATTACAACCTCGACCGGGATGAGGATGCACTTACTGAATATAAATGGGTGATTGACAAATATCCAAAATCACCGGAGGGCCATGAAGCACTGAATGGTGTGAAAGAGATTTTTACCGCGCAGGGCAATGCGCAGGGTTACCTTGATTTTGTAAAGGGTATTTCCAATATCAGCATTACCGATGCCGTAAAGGATTCGGTGATGTATCAGGCTGCTGAAATTAAATACTCAAAAAACGACTGCAGTGGTGCTATACGGGAATTTTCAAGCTACCTCAGTGCTTTTCCGTCAGGTGCTTTTGCATTGCATGCTCATTTTTACCGGGCTGAGTGCCTCTTCAGGCAGGAAGATTATGAGTCGTCGCTGAGTGACTACGCATTTGTAACGGCACAGTCACCATCGCGCTTCACCGAAAAATCACTGCTGAATGCCGCTCGTATCAGCTATACGCAAAAGAAGGATTATGGCAGCGCTTACAACTATTATAAGGCATTGCATGAAAACGCGGAGTTCAAGACCAACCGGTTAGAAGCATCAAAGGGAATGATGTACAGTGCATTTTACCTCGCCCGTTACACCGATGTGGAGGCTGCTGCACAGCAGGTGTTAGCATCAGAAAGCGCAGGGCAGCCTGACCTGGTTGAGGCGCATTATTACCTGGCCAAGGTTTATGATGAGCAGCATGATCTCACCAAAGCATTCGCGGAGTACTCCATCGTGTCGAAAGAAAAATCGCTGATCGGTGCCGAAGCAGGCTACAGGATGGCGGAAATCTATTTCAGGCAAAGTAACCTAAAAGCAGCTGAAGAGCAATGTTATGCAGTATTAAAACAAAAACCCGGATATGACTATTGGATTGCGAAATCTTACCTGTTGATCGCCGACATATTCGAGTCAGACAGTGATTATTTCCAGGCAAAATCCACCTTGCAGAGCATCATCGACAATTATAAAGGTGCTGATGAAATTGTGGCCGTTGCCAGGGAGAAATTATCAAAAGTAACGGAGCAGGAAGCTGCACAGTCGAGGCTGAAGATTGAAGGTGAAAACAATGATATGGAGCTGGATTCCATTCCATCTTCGGATCTGAAATAAAACAATAATGATCTCATCGAAAATTATTTCCATTGCATGATGATGCCTCAAAATAAGGTTGTACCAACAAAGTTGAAAACAGCGCTTCACAGCAGCTGGTATTGCATCATTGCTTCTATGCTGTTGTATGCATCGCCTGTTTTTGCGCAGGGCAACATTGCTGCAGAGCAGGTAGATATCGTTAAAGCATATCAGCCGCTGCTCGCAGATGCCGAGAAGATTGATTTTGCGGCAGAACCTGTTGGTGCTGATACCAGCATGCCGGTTCTTAGCTACGAGGTAAAATCTCATCTTATTGAAGTCCCCTTCACTCCTGCTGAAATTCGGGCAGTGTCGTTACCGGCTGCTGTACCGGACACCCTGCAGAATAATATACTGACTGCAGGATTCGGCATGCAGCTTACGCCATTGATTGACCTGCAACTGCACAATGGTGCGGCGGGTAACCTGAGCTATGGACTAAATCTCCATCATCTTTCTTCAAACGGCAGCAAGATTGACTACCAGGATTTCAGCCATACCGGTGGCAATATATTCGGAACGGCCTACGTAGGAAGTTCCGCATTAAGCGCATCATTCGGCTATGATCACCGGAAGAACTATAACTATGCTGCTGCCGCAGCCGATACCGGCAGCATTGAGAAGCAATCGCTGAAACGTACCTATAATTTAGTTCCTGTTGAGCTGGCCTTTGCCAACACAAAAAACGCTAAAGACAAGATGAACTACCGTTTTGGTTTCAGGTATCATCATTTTGACGGATTGTCGGATGCAGATTACTTGTTTACCGAGAAGGAAGACTATTTCAATTTCAATGTATCGTTGCAGAAGCCATTCCGGAAGATACATGCAATCAGCCTGGAACTCTCTTTCGAACATCTTCAGCATAAACTGGTAAGTGTTACGGATACGGCACAGTCGCTGTTGACTGTTGTTCCGTATTATCAGTTGTTATGGAAAAACCTAATGCTGCAAGCTGGTGTGAATGTTAGCCTTTTGGGTAAGGAGGTAACATTTTTTCCGCGTATTCATGCTGAATATAAACTCATCGGCGAATACCTGATTCCCTATGCCGGTTGGGAAGGAGGGTGGCATCCGGTTACATTGCCGGAACTTACTACAGTCAATCCATATCTTGGTAATTGCAGTCCGGATTTCACAAAGGTGAATAAAGGTTATGCCGGCATTAAAGGCAGTTATGGAAACTTTATTAGCTACAATGTTGGAGCGGAGTTGCGCTCGCAGTCTAATCTTCCATTGTATCTGCCAGACAGCCTGAATCCTGCTTATTATGAAGTACTGTATTATTATCACGCCGATATCATTAATGTACATGCTGAAATCGGCTACCGGCAATCAGAAAGGATTAGCTTGCTACTGAGCGGCGAAACAAATATTTATGATTTGGATTTTGATGATGAACCCTGGGGGCTTCCAAAGTCAAAGATCGATCTTGCCTTCAATTACAATATCCAGGATAAAATAGTAGCCAAACTCGATTTGTTTGCCAACAGCGGTGCATTCACGAAGATGCCTTCCGACAGTGTCTCAACGCAACTGAAAGGAAGAGCTGATGCCAGTATCTCGGTAAGTTATGATTATAAGAAGAACATTTCCTGCTGGCTTGCTTTCAATAATATTTTCGGAGCGAATAATACTCCATGGTTCAACTATCCGACCTATGGTTTCCAGGCTATGGCAGGTGTAAGGCTGAAGTTTTGAGAATCAGCAGCCGGATCTAAGTGGAAGTGAAATATTTCGTGGTTTCACTAAGCCAATCTTCATTAAAAAAAGTTGGTGATTTCCTGCTGTAAATCATAAAATGATTCAGCGAAATACATGATATTGCCCGCAGGCTGCTGATACCGCTATGAGATTCCGTTTCATCAATCATCCGTTTTTCAAGTTGCTGGAAGTCTTTCTGGTATTTATGAGCATGGTGGTTTTTGGAACGGTTGGTTATATGATGATTGAAGGCTATTCATTCATCGAAGCAATCTATATGACGGTGATTACGATCGGCACCGTGGGATTTGAAGAAGTGCACCCGCTTTCAGAAAACGGGATGATTTTCACCATCCTGCTGATTGTATTTACCTTCTTTGCAATATCACTGTCAGTAGCTTTCGTAACCCGTTACCTGTTGGACGGGCAATTTCAGCGCACCTATAAATTGTATAAAATGAAACAAAAAATCAAACAACTTGAAAACCATGTCATACTGTGCGGTTATGGCCGCAATGGGCAGTCGGCAATGGAAGTGCTGCAGATGAGGCACATGCCGGTGGTGGTGATCGAGAAGAATGAGGAACAGATGGAAAGTGCAGCTGCCATTGCTGACCATTACCTGTTGGGTGATGCCACCATTGATCAGGTATTGCAGGATGCCGGTATCATGAAGGCGCAGGCTTTAATCATCACACTGCCCAATGATGCCGATAATGTTTTTATTGTTCTCACAGCACATGCGCTCAATCCGGCGCTGAAGATAATTGCAAGGGCTTCCGGCGATTCTTCCGTAAACAAAATGAAAATAGCAGGCGCTACCAATGTGATAATGCCGGATAAGATTGGTGGTACACACATGGCAACCTTAGTGGTCAATCCGGATGTGAAGGAATTCCTGGATTATCTCTCCACGCAGAATACCGATAACTTCCAGGTGGCTGAACTGCTGGTATCGCGCAGTTGCCTTTTGTCAGACATTGACGGTTGGAAAAGTACCGGTGCTACAGTGCTGGGAATAAAAAACAGGACAGGTGATTACATTCTGAATCCATCACCGGCCGCTGAAGTTGCTACTGGCGACCGGCTGATAACGATGGGCTCGCGCACGCAACTTAATCAAATGCAGCAGCTGCTCCGGCAATGATGAAAGAGCAGTTAACGTTTCATTTATGAATAGTTTGCAATGGTTACTTCTTACTTTCTTAACTTGCATATTAATTCCGACACAGAATGAGCGAGGTTTCCGCCTTCATGATGGGCATGCAGCAGCACGATTTCCTGAATCCTACAGCAGGATCTGATGAAGAGCGAAACCTGTTTCGTGTACTGCAGCAAAATTTTGCCAGGGAATATGAAGATATCTTCCAGAATGTCCTGGCGGAAAAAACAATTGTTATCATTCCGAGCCTTTCTGTTGACCAGGAAATCCTGTCGAAGGTAAAAGGCTATATCTACTATGAAGAACGGCTCCTGTGCCTGCTGATGCTGTTAAGGATGCCTCGCACGCATATCATTTATGTTTCCAGTGTTCCCATCGACCCGGTAATCGTTGATTATTATCTCCACCTGCTTCCCGGCATTACAGGTTACCATGCACAACAGCGGCTTACGATGCTCAGTTGTTTTGATGACAGTGCAAAATCACTCAGTCAGAAAATCCTGGAACGGCCCCGGTTGATTGAGCGCATAAAAAGCAAAATCTACGGAGGACACCTGGCGCATATTGCCTGTTTCAATATGACTGAGCTGGAACGCACCTTAGCCGTACAGCTGGGTTTACCCATTTATGGCTGCGACCCGGATCTCCTGCATCATGGTACCAAAAGCGGCAGCAGGCGGATATTCAAAGAATGCGGCATTCCGGTACCGGATGGCTTTGAAGACCTGCAGGATGAAACGGATATTGTAGATGCCCTTGAACATCTGAAGAGAAGGGATCTGTCACTGAAAAAAGCGGTGATAAAACTGAATGAAGGTTTTTCTGGGGAAGGAAACGCCGTATTTTCTTTTGAAGATTATGTGACTACTTCCAGCCTGAGAGGTTTTATACGCAATAACCTGAGGAAGCGAACTGAAATTGTGGCTTCCGATTTATCGTATGAAGGATTCATCGAGAAGTTCAGGATGATGAAAGGTGTTGCGGAAGAGTTTATTCCCGGCGAGATAAAAAAATCGCCTTCAGTGCAATGCCGCATTAATCCGCTGGGTGATGTAGAAGTGCTCTCAACACATGATCAGTTGCTAAGTGGGGATAACGGACAGATTTTTATTGGCGCCAATTTCCCGGCAAGTCCCGGCTATGCAAGGGAAATAGGATGGATGGGAAAACTAATTGGCGATAAATTGAAGGATTACGGTGTTGTCGGGCGTTTTGGTGCTGATTTTATTTCTGTGAAAACGGAAACAGGATGGAACCATCACGCACTCGAACTGAACTTGCGCAAAGGTGGCACCACGCATCCGTTTCTGATGTTGCAGGGCTTAACCGTCGGCAATTATAATGTTGATACGGGCATGTATCTTACGGCTAATGGTCAGCCGCGTTATTATTTCAGCTCTGATAATCTGAGCAGCGAAAAATATGCAGGCCTTACTCCACATGACCTGATGGATATCGCTATCACCAACCGTCTTCAATATGATGGCAGCCTGCAGCAAGGTGTGATGTTCCACCTCATGGGTGCGCTTTCGCGCTACGGAAAATTAGGCGTTGTATGCATTGGCGACACAGCAAGCCGCGCCAATGCTTTTTACCGTCGTACTGTTCAAGTGTTGAATAAAGAAGGAAGAGCAGGCGTGTATTGATAGCACCGGCAGCATGCTCCAACACCATTCCACTTCACGAATATGCTGACAGATGAACAGTCGGTGATATATTCATATTGAGTTTCCTTCTGTCAGGCGGAATTCTTTTTCAGTCAGTATACTTTATGAAGCGTACCGGTCACACAGATGGCTTCATGCAATGGCAACTAATTCCTTCGACTTTCTTGCACGTTCATTGTGATCCAGCATAATTTTTCGCATGCGAATAGATTTCGGCGTGATTTCCACAAATTCATCTTCCTGTATAAATTCAAGCGCCTCCTCCAGTGAAAAATGAATTTTGGGTGCAATGCGGACCGCTTCATCAGTGCCTGAGGCGCGCATATTGGTCAGTTTCTTGGTCTTTACCACGTTGATCACAAGATCTCCCGGACGAATGTGCTCTCCGATAATCTGCCCGCCATAAATATCTTCTCCCGGTGCAACAAAAAAAGTACCGCGGTCCTGCAGGGCATCAATCGAATATGCGGTGGCTGTTCCTTTTTCGAGAGCAATCAAAACGCCATTATTCCGGCCGGGAATATTGCCCTTCCAGGGTTCAAATGCCTTAAAGCGATGGGCCATGATAGCTTCGCCTGCTGTTGCCGTCAGCATGTTATTGCGCAATCCGACAAGGCCGCGCGATGGTATATTGAACTCAAGGTGTTGTACGTCACCCTTCGGTTCCATAATCGTCATTTCCCCTTTTCTTGCAGAAACCAGCTCAATCACCTTTCCCGCAAATTCCTGCGGAACATTGACTGTCAATACTTCCACCGGTTCACACTTTACACCATCAATATGCTTCACAATAACTTTAGGTTGTCCGACCTGTAGCTCATAACCTTCCCGACGCATGGTTTCAATCAGGATAGACAAGTGTAAAATGCCACGGCCATAAACGAGAATGGCATCCGGCGACTCTGTGTCTTCGAGCCGCAAAGCCAGGTTTTTTTCGGTCTCTTTCTCCAGCCGTTCCCGCACACGCTGCGATGTTACCAGTTTTCCTTCTTTGCCGAAGAAAGGGGAGTTGTTTATCGTAAACAACATATTGATGGTAGGTTCATCAATGGCGATAGGTTTCAGCCCTTCCGGGTTTTCAAAATCAGCGACGGTATCACCGATCTCAAAATCTTCAATGCCAAAGATGGCGCAGATATCTCCTGATACCACTTCCGTCACACGTTTTCTTCCTAATCCTTCAAAAGTATAGAGCTCTTTAATACGTGATTTCAGCACTTTCCCATCACGCTTCACCAGGCTTACGGGCATGCCTTCTTTAAGGATACCTCTCAGCAAACGGCCAATGGCTATCCTGCCGGTAAAGGAAGAATAATCAAGTGAAGTAATCTGCATCTGTGGCGTACCTTCCAGTGCAGGTGCCTCCGGAAAATAATTAATGATGGTTTCAAAAAGCGGTATGAGGTTATCAGTCGGTTTCTGCCAGTCATCGCTCATCCAGCCTTGTTTGGATGATCCATACATGGTTGGAAAATTGAGCTGTTCTTCCGTCGCATTCAGGTTGAAGAATAATTCAAACACCTGTTCATGCACCACATCCGGGTGACAGTTGGGTTTATCTACTTTGTTGATTACTACAATAGCTTTTTTGCCAAGCTCCAGCGCTTTTTGTAAAACAAATCGGGTTTGAGGCATGGCACCTTCAAACGCATCTACCAGCAATAAGACGCCATCAGCCATATTCAGCACACGTTCTACCTCGCCTCCGAAATCGGCGTGGCCGGGTGTGTCGATGATATTGATTTTTGTATCGCCGTAACGTACCGATACATTTTTGGCAAGAATAGTGATACCACGTTCACGTTCCAGCGGATTGCTGTCTAAGATAAGGTCACCGGTTTCCTGGTTATCACGAAAGAGATTGGATTGATGAAGGATTTTGTCAACTAAGGTTGTCTTTCCATGATCGACATGGGCAATTATGGCAATATTTCTGATGGATGGCATGCTTCAGGCTGAAATTTGGAGGCGCAAAGATAGCTTTATAAATCGGCAATAAGAAGGGCGCGGTAAAATCTGCAGGCATTGTGTATCCCGGATCAAAGTCTTGTAGCTCCGCGCTGTTATACGGCTTTCCATATTGTTTTGATTGATAGCATGAGCTTAGATTACACTTCAAGTTTTTTGAAACACTGCTGGACACGACTGTCACCTCGTCAACATCACCTATTCAGATGAAGGTGAATGTCTTTGTATTTTTATTTCGGTGGTTATCCATCGAGAACGGAGCCTGCTTTCTATACGCAATCATTTCTACACAATCCTGACAGTTCCGTTGCTTACCAACCGTCAACTTCAATTCTTTTTCTGCTAATTTTACGCACATGAAGCTACGGCACTTTTTCCTGTTATCTGTTTTATTATTGAGTGGGCAGCCCTCTCTTTTTTCGCAGCCATTAGCCTTTCACCGTTATGTTATTGAATTTAAGGATAAGAATGGTAGTCCGTATTCCACGGATATTCCTGCTGCATTTTTGTCGCAGCGTGCGATTGACCGGCGGATCCGGTATCATATTCCGGTAACAGAGAGTGATCTGCCCATCAACCCATCCTACATCGGGCAAGTGTCTGATATTGGTGTGAAAGTGCTCAACAGATCTAAATGGCTGAATTCAATTTCAATCGAGACGGAAGATTCTGCAATGTTGGCAGCCGTTAATGATTTACCGTTCGTAAAGACGTCGTTTCCGGTTGCACTTCGTGATGGCAATCCTTCATCTGTTCAAAATATTTATGAAGATGTTTTTCCATCTAAGTTGGCAAGTGAAGAATTAGCTGAATATGGGAAAGCCGGTAACCAGATTGAGATGTTGCACGGACAGCAGTTACATACGCTGGGATATAAAGGAGAAAGTATCATTCTGGCTGTTCTGGATGTCGGGTTTTCCAATGCACCCAATATTCAGGTATTCGATAGTCTTTTTTTGCAGGGAAGAGTGTTGGGAAAATGGAATTTCGTTGCAGGAAACGACAGCGTCTATAACAACTGGGGGCATGGATCATCGGTTCTTTCAACTATAGCAGCTAATATTCCGGGTACTATGATTGGCACGGCTCCGGGAATAAGTGTTTACCTTTTTGTTACGGAGGATGGCTTTAGCGAATATCCGATTGAAGAGCATAACTGGGCCGCAGCAGCCGAGTGGGCTGATAGTCTTGGTGCCGACATGATAACATCATCGCTTGGTTACAGCGTTTTTGATAATGCTGCTTTTAACCATGACTATGCAGATATGGATGGCAATACCACTATGATTGCCCGCGCTGCAGATTATGCCGCAGCTAAAGGCATGATCGTTTGTTCCAGCGCCGGTAATGAGGGCAATAAGGAATGGCATTATATCACCAGTCCTGGTGACGCTGACAGCATCATAACCGTTGGTGCTGTAGATTCGCTAGGTTTGATCACCGGCCTCAGTTCCAAGGGGCCTTCATCAGATGGTGATGTCAAGCCTAACGTTGTGGCACAAGGCATCAGGGCTACCGTTGTTGAGCCTTTCTCTGGTACTATCGTTACAAATACCGGCACCTCCTTATCGAATCCGGTTATTGCAGGCCTGACAGCTTGCCTTTGGCAGGCACATCCTGATAAAAATAATATGGAAGTCATCCGAGCAATTGAAAAAAGTGCCAGCCTTTATTATAATCCCAACGATTCAATGGGTTATGGAATTCCAAATTTTGAGGTAGCTGACTTGCTGCTTTCAGGTACTGCACCGGATAATCTTGCTCTCACCGGTCCGCTGATTTATCCTAACCCTTTTCAGGATTACGTACAGATGCTCTATTATACGGCAAGGAAGCAGGAAGCCGGAATAGAGCTGTTTAACTACTATGGAGAAAGAGTGCAGTCATTTCAGACTTCGTTGCAAACCGGCTATAATTATTTGAATATTACTGCTTTGTCTAATATGGCGAACGGCCTCTATTTTATGAAAATCAATTTCGAGGACCACAGCGAAATTGTTAAACTCCTGAAAGTGCCATAATATTTTATGCTGTTGAAATTTACCGGCCGTAAAGTGAGCATTCAATGTTTCACAGGGTTACCTGCTACACCGGTTAACAAATCGTAATAAGACTATTTTCTCACGTGCTGGCAAATGATTTTTAAATCATTTGAAATCCGGATATGAATAACAAGTAATCAAAGGTGGCACTTCAGCAAGATGGAAGTAGTTCACCAATAGCAATCAGCTAATTGTATGATGGTATTGCAAAGCACTACTGCAAGCAGGAGGGCAGTTCAGATAAAAATCATCCTACCTGCTTTTTATGACTTTGAAAATTGATTGTTGCTCATTGTCCACCGCGACTTTCACAATGTACAGCCCTGCGGGAAGATCTGCGCCCCAGGTGATGGAACCAGCCGGCGAATGAATTGCATGCGATTCAACCAGTTGTCCAATTATGGAATGAACGGAAACGGATGCTTCTTTAAATGTTATAGCGCCGAGGTTATAGGTAATGCTGCTTTCCATTGAAAACGGATTGGGATAAAGTTCACAACAATTATTCTTTTGCTGTACTGCCGCTGTGCCGGTAGACAGTGCTTTATATACCCTGAATCCGTCAACTGCTGCTTCCACTACATGCGAAGAAGATGACAAGTCGCTGGTCGTGAAAATGACTTTCATCGAGGCAGTGGAAGCCAGGTAATCATCGAGGTGATATTCATGATAATTCCATTGCGACATAGGGTTTTTTATGCTTGCAATTTTCACGGTTACCGTACCATTGGTAACAGATACAAACAAAGTGTCATTCGGCGTGCCGCTGCCGCCGCCATTGGCAAACCAGGAATAAAATCCAAGTATAGGGTCAATAAATTCTGATAAGTCCATAACCGGTGAGGTGAGTGTAGTGGAGCCATTATCCACGTCGTCAGTGCCAATCCCACCACCGCCGTTGCCGGTTACAAAACACAGATTCCCATAATCTCCCGCTATATCTTCTTCCGGGTTAAAATAAACACCACTGGAAGAAGTGCCAATTGGTTCGCCGCGTTCCCAGCTACCGGTATTTGCATTACCTGTTATGGTCCAGTTGTTATTGACAATAAAATCATCATAGTAACCCTTAGAAATTTTCAGCTCAACCGGCGAGCTGGATTGATTGATGGTGATGTTTTGAATTCCCGTTTCGCGATATCCCCATTTGCCGGCATAAATTTCATAGCTGTCTTCAAAGATCGGGGATATGCTGAAATTCCCGCTTGCGTTGGTATTTACTTCATAGGTGAGACCAACATTTAAAGCGTGGAGATATACATGAGCATTGGCAAGCGGCTCTGCAGTGATGGAATCAGTAACGGTGCCTGTTACAGATGTTTCAACCAAAGGTGATAATTGTACGTCCAGTTGCACTGTGGACCCGCTTGTCAATATCACATCCTGGATTTCTTTCGTGACATAACCGGCTTTACTGACTCTTACCGTATATGTGCCTGCGATACCACTGCCGGTTTTGTAGTTACCTCCCAGGTCGGAATAATCATTTTGCGTGGTAGTGAGAATTTCCACCAGTGCGTTATTAACCGATGCTGAGGTAACCGCATTCGTGACATTGCCTTCTAACCAGCAAGCTGATACGTACGTTGGTGTGATGATCGTCAGTTTACCATTGGTGGTGGAAGTATAGAGATCGGATACGATTATATTGCCTGAAGGCAAATAGGGATAAACACCCCAGCTACCGCCATATCCTCCTCCTGACTCTTGTGGATCTGTATCGTAAGCCGCAACCTGGATCATATTATCCGGATGAGAAACATCAAAAAGTGCTACTCCGTCTTTGTAATAGGCAGTCCATGCAAACTGATCATTTAAGAGGTGAACGTTGTGGACGATTGACCCCGAACCGGGATTGGATTGAATGCGGTCCACCTCAGTAATATTGCTCAGATTGGAGACATCATATGCCGTTAAATAACTGTTGTCAACTTCATCAGTGGTGAATGCATAATGATTATCATGTGTGGGCCAGGCATTATGGGTGAAGAAATTAGGAGTATTAACCGATCCGAGCGGCACTGGCAGTAATGGATTGGAAACATCCACAATTTCAAGCTTTCCATCATAAATTTCAGACGCCCATAACGTATCTCCCCTGACAAACCCATCATGTATATAATGTTGTTCATACTTGCCGAGATACGGAGGATTCAAAGGATTTGCAGCAAGATTAAATATGGTGGCTCCGCCGGCTCCATAGTCTCCGCCAAAGATGAACAGTTTGCCATTTTCATCAATCCAGAGTGTATGGCCTTCACTCTGCATGGTTCCGAATGCATCAGTATAAATAAAGTTGGATGGTGTTACACTGTTTGGAAGGTCGCTCAGATCTATCACCAATAAACCGTCGCCAACCTCATTGGTTGCATAGGCATAATGGCCATATGTCTTTATCTCTCTCCACAGGTTTTGTGTATGCGGAACATCAAATTTCACCACCGGATTGTCAGGATCGGAGATGTCAACAATGGACACGCCTGCGTAGGTGCCGACAAGGGCATACTCTGTTCCGTCATCATCAACATAACCCCATATGCTGGCACAAGAATATGGATAAGAGATTTCACCTCTCAGCTCAAGATTGAAATTTTGTCCATAGGATGATGGAATGGTAATGAGCAGCAGGAGGGTGATCTGTATAATTGTTTTCATGTTGTAGGAAAAGATTTGATGAATGGTGGCCACAGCAAATAAACAAATATTTCAACTTACGGAAACCATTATTATGCGGTAGCCCCAATTTGATTTTACACATTATTAAAGCCATAATGTGGATACTGAATTAATATTGTTTGGAATATTGTTTTGAGATAGCCAAAAAGCAGCAATGCAGGATAGTTTATCTGCTCTTTAACGCTGTTCCGGGGACATACTTTTTTCATTGTGCACTGCTTTCATTTTACGCAATTATCTTTGTGCCATGTATTATAATCACATCATTGAAACCATTGGTAATACGCCGCTGGTTAAACTGAATAAGGTTACCAGGGATGTTAAAGCAACAGTACTGGCAAAAGTAGAGTCATTCAATCCCGGCAATTCCATCAAGGACAGGATAGGGCTTAAAATGGTGCAGGAAGCCGAAAAGAAAGGTTTACTGAAACCCGGTGGTACCATTATCGAGGGTACGTCCGGGAATACGGGAATGGGACTCGCCCTTGCCGCCATTGCCAAGGGATATAAATGCATCTTCACCACCACCGATAAACAATCAAAGGAGAAGGCAGATATTCTGAAAGCTGTAGGAGCGGAGGTGATAGTGTGTCCTACCAACGTAGATCCGGATGATCCCCGATCGTATTACTCCGTATCAAAAAGATTAGCCCAAGAAACACCTGATTCATGGTATCCAAATCAATACGACAACCTCGATAACCGCCTGGCGCATTATGAAAGCACCGGGCCGGAAATATGGCAGCAGACGGAGGGTAAAATCACACACCTGGTTGTGGGTTCCGGTACAGGTGGTACAATTACCGGTTGTGCGCAATATCTGAAGGAAAAAAATCCATCCATCAAAGTTTGGGCAATTGATACCTATGGATCTACCCTGAAAGCATTTCATGAGACCGGCAAAATAGATCAGCAGGAAATATATCCTTATATCACAGAAGGCATTGGTGAAGACATTATTCCTAAAAACTATGATTTTCGCTTAATAGATCATTTTGAAAAAGTAACCGATAAAGATGCTGCGCTGATGGCAAGGGAAATCACCAGGAAAGAAGGCATTTTTGTAGGCTACTCCTGTGGTTCAGCATTAGCCGGCCTGCTGCAAATGAAGAATCACCTGAAAGAGACTGATGTGGTGGTTGTTATTTTCCCTGATCATGGCAGCAGGTATGTCGGTAAAATTTACAACGATGAATGGATGCGTGACCGGGGATGGCTGGTGGTGAAAACATTGCGCGATATCATTGAAACGAAATCGGATCATAAACTGATCAGTATTGAAGCTTCCGCCAATGTTGCTGCTGCCGTTGCGCTAATGAGTACAAACAATATTGATCAGTTGCCGGTTATGGAAGAAGGCAATATGATAGGTTCATTGAGTGAAACCGGATTGCTCTCTAAACTGATGACGAATAGCGCATTAAAATCACATAGTGTTAAGGAAGTAATGGAAAAACCGTTCCCGCTGGTAGCATCAGATACTGCCATTGATAAACTGAACGGAATGATGAATAGGGAAATACCTGCCGTGATTACGCAGGATGTTCTGAATAACCTGCTGATCATAACGAAGTCTGATATTATAAGGGCGCTGTCGAAATAGGATGACGGAGATAATTAGTATATACTTTGTAAGGCGATATTGGTGTCAAATAGCCGCTTTCCCAATTTGGATTTCAGTTTGAAATTGAATTGAAATGACAGGTATGACGGCCTCATCAACAGGATTCACTTTTACCGACCAGTTGGCGAGGACTGTTGTTCTATCTGCGCCGCCTTCAACCATCGTTTCCGTGGTGCCTTCTCAAACTGAATTGCTGTTTTACCTGGGGCTTGAAAAGGAAATTGTGGGTATCACCAAATTTTGTGTTCACCCGGCGGAATTGTGCCAAGCAAAGACAAAAGTGGGAGGAACCCGGCAATTAAACATAGAATTAATCAGGCAACTCGAGCCTGATCTGATTATTGCCAATAAGGAAGAAAATGATGCATCGCAGATCAAACAACTGGCCAGCGAATTTGCTGTTTGGGTCAGTGATGTAAAAACCATTGAAGATGCATTTGATATGATATATCAGATTGGTGAAATCACGGCGAGGACTGATGCGGCCCAGGGCTTATGCCGGTTAATTCAATCGTCATTTGAAAAGGTAATTCCTTTTTCGCCCAAAGTACCGGTTGCTTACCTCATCTGGCGAAAGCCGTATATGGCTGCAGGTAGTGATACGTTCATCAATGCTATGTTGCAGCAATTCGGTTTCAGGAATGTTTTCAGTGACAAGGCAAGGTATCCTGAAACAACAATCAGTGAGTTACAGGCATTAAAGCCGCAATGTATATTGCTGTCTTCCGAGCCGTATCCATTCAGTCAATCGCACGTTCAGGAAATCCAGCAAGCCATGCCTGCAACCCGTATTGTGATGGTGGACGGTGAAATATTCTCATGGTATGGAAGCCGGTTACTCAATGCTGCTCCATATTTTATACACCTCAGGAGTTTGCTCACATCAAATGAAAGTGGTTGAAAAAATGTTAGTGCTGCATTACGGAACGGTGAGGCTCCTCACGCAAACTGAACTTTGCTATATTTGCCGTCATAAATTCTAAAAAATAAATCCTATGTCATTAAGCAAGATTACCTCGCTGCTGGAGGATAAAGCGGAATACCTCTTGAATCACGTCAGTGCAACAATTGACAGGAAATCGCTGCATGCTCCCGGTCCAGATTTCATTGACCGGATTTTTTCTGCTTCTAACCGTAACGGGCAGGTGCTGCGGAGTTTGCAGACCATATATGGTCATGGCAGATTAGCAGGAACCGGCTATGTTTCCATTTTGCCGGTTGATCAGGGCATTGAGCACAGTGCCGGCGCATCTTTTGCCCCTAATCCGATTTATTTTGATCCGGAAAATATTGTGAAACTGGCTATAGAAGGTGGCTGTAACGCTGTTGCATCAACCTATGGCGTACTGGGTGCCGTTGCCAGGAAATACGCCCATAAGATCCCGTTTATTGTTAAGATCAACCATAACGAGTTTCTTTCCTATCCGAATAAATATGACCAGGTAATGTTTGGAACCATTGAGGATGCCTGGAATTTGGGAGCAGTGGCAGTTGGGGCAACTATTTATTTCGGAAGTGATGAGGCAACGCGTCAGTTACAGGAGGTTTCACAGGCATTTGAATATGCACATGAGCTGGGAATGGCTACCATTCTATGGTGCTATCTGCGTAATCCCGGGTTTAAAAAGGATGGTGTCGATTATCATACGGCGGCCGACTTAACCGGCCAGGCCAATCATCTCGGTGTAACCATTCAGGCAGACATCATCAAGCAAAAGTTGCCGACTAATAACGGAGGCTATGAAGCGTTGAAGTTTGGCAAAACGCACCCGAAAGTTTACCGCGAACTCACGTCCGATCATCCGATTGATCTGTGTCGTTATCAGGTTGCAAATTGCTACATGGGACGTATTGGTCTGATTAATTCAGGCGGCGAATCGAAAGGAGCTTCGGATATGGCAGAGGCCGTTTTCACTGCTATAGTAAATAAGCGTGCCGGCGGCCAGGGACTCATTAGTGGCAGAAAAGCCTTTCAAAAGCCAATGAATGACGGGGTGGAATTGCTCAATATGATTCAGGACGTTTACCTGGAAAAGAAGATTGATCTTGCATAACGGATCACTCTGATCTCAGGAATCTTAGTGGAGGTAACTTGCCTCCATATATCGGTGCTGTTATTTACAATAAATTGAAGGTTTTCATTTCCGGTAGTTAGCTATTAATTCCATACAAATGCCCTGGTTTAGAAGAAACAAAGAAGGAATAACCACTACTACAGAAGAAAAGCTGGAGGTTCCGGAAGGCCTTTGGTGGAAATGTCCGTCTTGTAAAAAGACCATTCCTGCTACAGATCTGAAGGAAAACCTGTATGTGTGTACCAATTGTAACTATCATCCGCGAATCAATTCAGTTGAATACTTTGAAATTCTTTATGATAACAACGAATATAAACCGTTGTTTGAAGACCTGCGTCCCCGCGATTTACTGGGATTTAAAGACCTCAAAAGTTATAAAGACAGACTTGAAGATGCTTCAAAGAAAGTAAATGTCAGTGAAGCGATCTCGGTTGCTTCCGGAAAAATCAACGGCCGCAAACTGGTTTGTGCCTGCATGAACTTCAACTATATAGGAGGTTCAATGGGCAGTGTTGTTGGTGAACGGATTGCAGCAGCAATTGATCATTGTATCAAAACCAAATCGCCATTGCTCATAATTTCCAAGTCAGGAGGTGCAAGAATGATGGAGGCTGCCTTTTCTCTAATGCAAATGGCAAAAACGTCCGCTAAGCTTACGCAACTTTCCGAAGCCAGGTTGCCCTTTATTTCTTTGATGACTGACCCTACTACAGGAGGTGTTACTGCGTCATTTGCCATGCTGGGAGATCTGAATATAGCTGAGCCTGAAGCCCTGATCGGTTTTGCAGGACCGAGGGTAATAAAGGAGACTATTAAGAAGGATCTTCCCAAAGGATTTCAGCGCTCGGAGTTTCTGCTCGAACATGGTTTTCTCGACTTTATTGTTGACCGGAAAGAACTCAAGGACAGGCTTTCGGATGTCATCGGCTTGCTGATGAACGATAAATGATGTTTTGCCGGGATTTGGCGTCAGCGATTAGTTTCAGATCATGCTGATGCTGCCTGCTGTGATGCAGATGCTTTAGCGATCGCCAGATCAGTGGACGAGTTATGGCAAAATAACTGCACCTTGCTAAAGAAAAACCTGTATATTTGCGCGTTAAAAAATCAGAAAAAAAGCATTAATTCAAATGGAATTAACGAAAGACAGAAAGAAAGAAATTATCAAGACTTACGGCGGATCAGAAAAAAACACCGGTTCGGCTGAAGCGCAGGTAGCGATGCTGACAGAACGTATCAATCACATCTCCGGTCACCTTGATGGGCAGAAAAAAGACTACAATTCTTCCAGATCACTGCTGAAATTAGTGGGTCAACGTAAACGCCTTCTAAAATATTTGCAGGAGACCAACCTGACCTCTTACAGGAAACTCATCGAAAAGCTTAATCTCCGCAAATAAGATCACTTCAAGGAGCCACCGGATGCTGGTGGCTTTATTATTTTCTAACCGGTTTTGAGATTCGCGCAGGTTGTTTGGCGCAAACGACTGTTGTTATTAGTAGCAGCCTTTCTCACCACATTCACTAATTTATTATTATGAGCAAAATTGGAATCAGTAAGACATTTGATACAGGAGATGCCAAACCCATTACCATTGAAACAGGCAAATTAGCTACGCAGGCCGATGGATCAGCTTTGGTTCGACAAGGTAATTGTATGATTTTGGCGACGGTTGTTTCAAAAGAGGAAGTTAAGGAAGGGCAGGACTTTTTTCCGCTCTCAGTAGATTACCAGGAAAAATTTGCTTCTGCTGGCAGAATTCCCGGTGGATTCTTCAGGCGTGAAGCCCGTCTTTCAGATTATGAAATCCTCATAAGCAGATTAGTTGATCGTGCATTAAGGCCTTTATTTCCAGAGGATTATCTGTGTGATACTCAAGTAATCATTACGTTGATTTCTGCTGATCAGAACATTATGCCGGATTCATTGGTAGCCCTGGCAGCATCATCTGCACTAACGGTTTCAAATATCCCATTCAATGGCCCGATTTCAGAAGTTCGTGTATGTAAAATTGATGGCGCTTTTGTCGTAAACCCGGCTAAGCAGGATATTGACAAGGCAGAACTGGATATTATTGTAGCCGGTTCGGCAACCAGTATTGTCATGGTGGAGGGCGAAGCAAAAGAGGTTTCGGAGGCTGACATGCTTGAAGCCATAAAGGTTGGACATGAGGCAATTAAGTTACATTGTAAAGCTCAGCTAGAACTGGCAGAATTGTGTGGCGGGAAAAAGCCGTTTCGCGATTATGTGAAAGCAGCCCAGAGCGATGAAATTAAAGAAAAGATCTACTCTGCATTTAAGGATAAGGTTTACCAGGTGGCTAAATCAGGTGCCTCCAAAACTGACAGGAAACTTGCATTTAGCGCTATCAAGGAAGAGCTTAAAGCAATGGTCGCTGATTGGGAAAATGAAACAGACATCAGCCTTGCGAAGAAGTATTATAATGAGCTCGAGTATGATGTAATCAGAAACCTGATTCTTGATGAAGGCATCCGCCTTGATGGAAGAAAAACAGATGAAGTGCGCCCAATCTGGACTGAAATTGACTACCTGCCTTCAGCGCACGGATCAGCTATATTCACACGCGGGGAAACACAATCATTAACGACAGTAACTTTAGGTACAAAGCTGGATGAATTGATGTTAGATAAAGCGATGGAATTGGTGTATACCAAGTTCATATTGCACTATAACTTCCCCGCTTTCTCTACAGGTGAAGTGAAACCTAACAGGGGCCCCGGCCGACGTGAAGTTGGGCATGGAAACCTCGCCATGCGCTCATTGAAAAATGTACTGCCGGCTGGTGATGACAATCCATATACTATAAGGGTGGTTTCGGATATTCTGGAATCAAATGGTTCATCATCAATGGCAACCGTTTGCGCAGGTTCTTTGGCACTTTTTGATGCTGGCCTGAAAATGAAAAGCCATGTTTCCGGTATTGCAATGGGTTTAATCACACGTGATGATGGTAAAGTGGCTATTCTTTCTGACATCCTTGGTGATGAGGATCATTTGGGGGATATGGATTTTAAAGTAACTGGCACTGCAAAAGGTATTTGTGGCTGTCAAATGGATATCAAGGTGCAGGGTTTGAGTTTTGATACGATGTATAAAGCATTAGAGCAGGCAAAGCAGGGAAGATTACATATTCTGAATATTCTAAACGAAACCATTTCACAGCCAAGGGCGGATTATAAACCGCATGCCCCGAGAATCATTAAAATAATGATACCAAGAGAATTTATTGGCGCGGTAATAGGGCCCGGCGGAAAGGTTATTCAGGAAATGCAAAGGGAAACGGGAACTACCATCAATATTTCTGAAGTGGGTGATGAAGGAGAAGTATTGATTGCCTCTGCTAATAAAGAATCAATTGATAAAGCACTTACGCGAATCAGGGGCATCATTGCTATACCGCAACCCGGTGAAATTTATGACGCTAAGGTTAAATCCATAATGCCTTATGGTGCTTTTGTTGAATTCTTGCCCGGTAAGGAAGGGCTACTTCATATTTCAGAAGTTTCAAATAAGAGGCTTGAAACCATGGAAGGTGTCATGAATGTAGGTGATATTGTTAAGGTGAAATTGCTTGATGTTGATAAAAAGACCGGTAAATTTAAATTATCCAGCAAGGCATTAATGGAGAAGCAGGCTCAGAACTAATTCACTTTCAGCACTTTCAAAAATTATTTTATTATGGTTTAGGAAAGAACCGGAATCCCCGGTTCTTTTTTTTGTCCACATATCGTATTGGCTGCAACATTAACCAAGTCCTTATTGTCTGTATCAGTCATCTGCTGGGAAAGCAGATAAATTATTTGTCATTTGAAAGTAAAGCTTCGTGGCAAACTTAACTATGGCTGAATTTTTGTTAAATAATTTTTTTTGTTTCTTAAATATTCACTTGTAAAGAACTAAAAGGCATTTTTTGGCGTATTTCTTAATGTTGAAAATCAGATAGTCCATGAGACAGTTAAAAATTACCCAACAGATTACGGCCCGAGACAATGATTCGCTGGAGAAATACCTTCAGGAAATCGGAAAGATGAGTCTGATCACACCGGAAGAAGAGGTTTTGCTTGCGCGCAAAATCAGGACCGGGGATCAGGAAGCGTTGGAGAAAATGACCAAGGCGAATCTTCGTTTTGTTGTATCTGTAGCCAAACAATATCAACATCAGGGGTTGTCACTCAGTGATCTTATAAATGAAGGAAATATCGGCCTTATAAAGGCGGCGCAACGATTTGATGAATCAAAAGGATTTAAATTCATTTCCTATGCAGTGTGGTGGATCCGGCAGTCTATACTGCAAGCCCTGGTTGAGCAGTCGAGGATGGTAAGGTTGCCTTTGAATAAAGTGGGCTCGCTGAGTAAACTGAATAAAATCATGATTCACTTTGAACAGCAACATGAAAGAGAACCCAGTCATGATGAACTGGCCGATATCATGAATGTAACTGCAAAGGAAATAACGGAGATGATGAAGGGAGCGGGCAAGCATCTTTCAATGGATGCGCCTATAAAGGAAAACGAAGAAGGTACTATGATTGAGTTCTACCAGGATTCGGATTCCAAACCAGTGGATGAAGATTTGGCCAAAGAATCGCTGAAAAAGGATATCAAGAGGGTGCTTTCTACGATGAATAAAAGAGATGCGGACATAGTAAGTTGTTTTTTTGGGGTTAACGGTGAAGCGCCCATGAATCTCGATGAAATAGGACAGCGGTTTGGCCTTACACGAGAGCGTGTACGTCAGATTAAGGAAAAAGCAATCCGCAGGCTCCGCAAGCTTAAATCAGCGCGTACGCTGAGAACGTATCTCGGTTAAATTAATTTTAGTCTTATAATCAGCAATCCCTCTCCCTTAATTGTGGAGAGGGATTTTTTTGTCGTAAAAAATATGCCGCGATCAGTCATTTATTTATGTTGGCTGCAATCTGATTGGCAACTGAATCGTCATGATGGCTATGGCTCGGATTCGCAAAGGTTTCACCCAAAAGATCTTTACATCATTATTGAGTTGGCCAGCAATCCGGCAGTTTATCTTCGTATTTTTCAATCGTAAAATGAAATCCGTTGGCTGAATCCAATAAACCAAATGGTAAATCTGCTGAAGCAACTCCCAAGGCCAGAATTAACAGGGAGTCATTGCGTGAAGCATTGTTACTCTTTAAATACCTGAAACCATACCGTTGGAAATTTATTCTTGGATTGGTATGCATAGCATTATCGGCTTTCTCCACCAGCATCTTCCCTTTTCTGATTGGGAAAATGATTGATGCTGCTGCGCCTGGTGTTTCACAAACGCTGCCGGCAAACGGTCAGATTTTAGGCGGCAACTTCAGCAGCAGTCTGAAAGATATTACGTTGAGCCTGAACACCATTATCCTGCTCATTTTTTCCCAGCTCACAGTTCAGATGTTATTCTCTTTTATGAGGGTTTATCTGCTGACGGAAGTAGGCGAAAAATCGCTGGCTGATATGCGAAGGGATGTATATAAGAAATTGCTAAGCATGCCGATGACATTTTTCACGGAAAAAAGAGTTGGAGAATTGAGCAGCAGGATTTCATCTGACCTGTCTCAAATCCAGGATGCGCTCTCTTTTACGCTGGCAGAGTTTCTCCGCGGCATTTTCACACTTATAATCGGATTGGCATTTATCTTTTGGATCAGTGCGAAACTGGCTTTTGTGATGCTCGCCGTTGTTCCGGTAATAGCAATATTGGCCGTGGTTTTTGGAATTCGAATTAGGAAAATGGCAAAGCGGGCACAGGATCAGTTGGCGGAGAGTGGAACGATTGTGCAGGAGACATTCCAGGGAATCTCGATCGTTAAAGCATTCACAAGTGAGTTTTTTGAAATTTCCAGGTATACGAAAAGTATTTTTTATGTGGTCGAAACGGCTATCCGCAATGCAAGGTTCAAAGGAGCATTCATCTCTTTTATGATATTCAGCGTTTTTGGCACCATTGCTTTTGTGATGTGGGTTGGCGCCAACATGATTCAGACCGGTGAACTGACTACTGGATTGCTCACGATGTTTGTGATCTTCTCGGTTTTTGTGGGCGGCACTTTTGCAGGATTTGCTGATATGTTCAGCCAGCTGCAGAAAACCTTAGGGGCAACACAAAGTGTGCGTGAAATTCTGCGAGCTGACGGAGAGGCCGTTGATCTCGACAATTCCCAGCCTGATCCGCAGAATAAACTCAAAGGGCAGGTGCGTTTTGATCAGGTTGGTTTCAGTTACCCTTCGCGCCAGGATGTGATGGTATTAAAAGATATTTCACTGATAGCTAATCCCGGTGAGCAGATCGCTTTGGTCGGCCCGAGTGGTGCCGGAAAGAGTACGATTGCATCTCTGCTGTTGCGCTTTTATGAGCCCGACACAGGAAGGATTATTTTTGACGGCAGGCCTGCGCAGTCATTTCCGCTGAGCGAGTTGAGAAAACAGATGGCATTTGTTCCGCAGGATGTAATGCTTTTTGGCGGCAGTATCCGCGAAAATATTGCCTATGGAAAATTTGATGCTACAGACGATGAAATTATGGAAGCTTCCAAAAAGGCTAATGCTGATGAGTTCATTCGCCGGTTTCCCGAAGGGTACAATACCATTGTTGGAGAACGTGGCATTAAATTATCAGGCGGTCAGCGTCAGCGTATTGCTATTGCCCGGGCCATTCTGAAAAACCCTGCAATATTGATTTTGGATGAAGCAACCAGTTCTTTAGATAGCGAAAGTGAATTGCTCGTGCAGGAAGCACTGGACAACCTGATGCGAAACAGGACATCGTTCGTTATCGCACACAGGCTTTCCACCATCAGAAATGCCGATAAAATTGTGGTAATAGATAAAGGCATGGTGGCGGAAACCGGAACACATGAAACACTGATGAATGTCGAAAGCGGATTGTATAAGAGATTAAATGAACTGCAGTTTGAAGTTATCGCCTGATTGGCATGTTGCAGGGCCATTGTGTTGCTATGCATTTCATTCCGCTAGTTCTGCAAAGATTATGGAATACGGCTTGATTTCCGATGCTGAAGAATAGTGTTCCCAGCTTGTAGCGGTAGGCCCGGGGCTGCTTATTGCATCGATCACTTTTATTTGTAGCGCTTTTTGGTCACAACTGATATGACCGGGAAGTGACAACGGATGCGCTGAGTTGTTAAGTATAATCAACTTATACCGGCCATTGGCTTTAACACCTGTTATCTGAATTCCGGAAGGTTGATTCTTAATGGTAAGAACCGTCGCCTGTTCTGTAAATAGTTGCGACACGATCCTTACAGCCTCATACTCCATGCTGCTGATTCCTTTGTTGCCAATCAATTGTTTCAGGTTCTCATATTTCGCTGAGGCAATTGTGTTGTTATGGTCCCTGTTGTATTCAACCATGAAATTTACCATCCTCGGTATATAGCTTGTGCCAAAAAATGTTCGTTTGTATGGATTTCTGCCTCCATCGCCCGTAAGTGAAACACTCCATTGATCAACTATCAGTTCCTTCCCGGGGAAATTTTTTTTATTCTTTTCAATCAGGGATGGAATGGTGGTCGTGAAAATTTCATCCATGACGTCCAAATCATTCCGCATATCGCCGGTAAACTGTCCCTTGCTCATCCAGTGAAGGTGCCAGTAGTCGCGTACACCATCGGCTTTCAGGCCTGACTGCAGTTCATGTATCCATTGCATATCAGATGAGAGATTCGAATGAGAAGGCGGTACATCTGCAATAACTTTTACTTGCGGATATACAGCCTTTATGGAGTCAGCCCAACGGTTAATTTTCTCTTTGTATTTCGATGGATCTTTTTTCCAGTATTCAGAATACGCCTCAGCCCGCATCTGTTCAAGCCCCAACTGAACAAACTCAGGATGTGCACGGCTGATCATCCAGATAACTTCAGCACAACTGCCTGTCATAATATTCCCAAGGATATAGCCATGCGCTGGAATGGCATTAATCATCTCCACATAAGCATTGAAGAAATCATATGACTGTCCGTTCAGGTAAAACTTATGCGAACTCATACCTTGCAGGATGTCTGTTGGAACCCAGGAGGGAATATTATAACCATTTCCTTTTCCACCAAAAATAATTGTATCGCCAATTACCTGGCGCGCCCAGTCGCTGGTTTTCCCTTCCGGAAATGCCACGGCATACGGATGCAGGTTCCGGACTGCCTGCACATATTCCTCACTGGTTACATCGAAGGCTGTAAGGCCTTTGCGAAAAAAAATATCGGAGGTTGAGAAAGTCCATATCCGCCGGTTCAATTCTTTCTTTGAATCCAAAATGATCAGGTCATCTAATGAAGCAGGTGCTTTCGTAATCCATTGATGCTTCATGCCAGGCTTATTGCAGGTGCCTGTACAGGAAGCCGAAAAGAATATCAGAAGAATGGTAATAAGAGAGATGATTTTCATACATCAAATGTTCTGGCATAAAGTTACATATTCATCGGTGGCGAGATACGCGGAATTACGTCTGATACAATCCGCTATGCAGTAAGGTAATTGGTGTAAGGTGGCACAGGCGAGTCTGATGTAACCGGGAGTGTGGTTCAAAATCAAAGACAATATTTACTTTTGAAAATTAAATCTGACTGATGTTTCCCAAAATAAATCCTGCTAAAACGCAAGCCTGGAAGGCGTTGGAAGGCCATTATTCCGAAATGAAGAGCCGACATCTGAAATCTTTATTTATTGATGATGCGGATAGGTTTTCAAAATTTTCAATCAGGCTCGATGATATTTTGTTTGACTATTCTAAGAATCACGTAACCGAAGAGACGCGCAGGCTGCTTCTGCAACTCGCTGAAGAATGTCATTTGCGAGAAGCTATATCAGCCATGTTCGGTGGTGAAATGATCAATGCAACGGAAAAACGTTCAGTGTTGCATACTGCATTACGGAATTTTGCGGGGAATCCTGTTAACTCCGGTGGTATTGATGTAATGCCTTCGGTGAAACGTGTCCTGCAACGAATGGAATTTTTCTGTAAACGGATACACAGCGGTGAATGGAAAGGGTATACCGGTAAAAGAATCCGTTATATAGTAAACATTGGCATTGGCGGAAGCGACCTTGGGCCTGTCATGGTAACGGAAGCCCTGCGTTACTACAAGCTGGAAGGAATCGATTCTTTCTTTGTTTCGAACATTGATGCTTCGCATATAGCCGAAACACTGAAGAAGATTATACCTGATGAAACGTTATTCCTGGTTGCCTCCAAAACATTTACGACACAGGAGACTATGACAAATGCCCATACGGCAAGAGATTGGTTTCTTCAGCATGCAAAAGATGAGGCACATGTGGCATTACATTTCGCCGCGCTTTCCACCAACCTTAAGGAAGTTGTCAATTTTGGCATTGCACCGGAAAATATGTTTGAATTCTGGGATTGGGTAGGAGGACGATATAGCTTATGGAGTGCTATTGGTTTATCGATCGCTCTGACTGTCGGCTATGAAAACTTTGAACAACTGCTGCGTGGAGCATACAGTGCTGACGAGCACTTCAGGCACGCAGAACATGACCGGAATATTCCTGTACTCATGGCATTGATTGGTATATGGTATGTCAATTTTTATGGTGCCCAAAGTGAAGCCATATTGCCTTATGATCAGTATATGCATCGTTTTGCCGCTTATTTCCAGCAAGGCAATATGGAAAGCAATGGCAAATGCGTTGACAGAAACGGAAATCGCGTTGCCTATCAAACAGGACCGGTTATCTGGGGCGAACCGGGTACCAATGGCCAGCACGCATTTTATCAGCTGATTCATCAGGGTACGCTTTTGATTCCCTGCGATTTTATTGCCCCTGCCATAAGCCATCACCCGATTGGTGACCATCATCTCAAATTACTGTCGAATTACTTTGCGCAAACAGAAGCACTTATGAATGGAAAATCCGAATCCGAAGCAGCTGATGAGTTATCATCGACGGATCCGTTGCAGCGGAATTTGCTTTTGCCATTCAAAGTATTTGAAGGAAACAGGCCGACCAATTCATTCCTGGTAAAAAAAATAAACCCGTTTACGCTCGGGAAACTCATTGCTTTTTATGAACATAAAATTTTCGTACAGGGTGTTATTTGGAATATTTACAGTTTTGATCAATGGGGAGTTGAGTTAGGCAAGCAGCTTGCAGGAAAAATTTTACCGGAATTAAGCCATGGAGATCTGGTGGTATCGCATGATTCATCTACCAATGGTTTAATAAATTTTTTTAAAGAAATGCGAAAAGGGGAAATATTGTAATTTTGAACATCCGACATGTTAAAGAAAGCCATTTCCATATTCATTCTTTTTGTCTTCCTCTTTTCAACAATAGGAGTGATTGCAAGTTCCTACCGTTGTAAGATGGCGATGCCTGCCGGCAAATCCTGTTGTAAACCGGGAGATCGTGATTGTTGTGAGAAGAATTCAAAGTTGTTGAAGATTAGTGCTGATTTTCTTTCCGTGCCTTCCCAGTTCACCGTGAAACCGGCATCTGATGGAATCGTGGCTATGCTCACACCGTTGTATGATTCGCAGCTTTTATCAACTGCTGCCAATTTTGTCCCACTGAATCATGGGCCTCCCTCTGTATCTGTTGACCTGCTTCTTCTTACCCGGTCTTTCCGTATTTGATTTCGTCTGTTTAGCTGATGCCGGCTTTTAACAGCCGCTATAGCATTTTTTTATGTAGTCGGTTAACGGACGAAATAATCATGAAACGTACATATTGGATTTTTTTGGCATTGTTACCTTTCTGCAGCATGTCATCGCAGGCACAGGAGGTGGCAGGCACTGTTGTGGAAATAGATGAAAACGGCATGCAGCTGCCCTTACAAGGCGTTAGTGTCTTTTTGATGGGCTCAGGCAATGGTGCATTAACCAACGAAGCCGGAGAATTCCATCTTCATAAAACTGATTCAACAGCGCAACAACTGTTGATTTCTTTCGCCGGATTTGTTACTGATACTTTGAATGCTGAAGGTGCCGGCATAAAAGTGGTATTGCAAAAGGAGCACGTAATTGACGGAGTGGTAGTTTCCGGTATTAATTCAGATACCTACATTTCATCTTTGAAAACCGCTAAAACAGAGGTGATAACTTCCAGTGAGTTAAAGAGCAATGCCTGTTGTAATCTTTCAGAAAGCTTCGAGTCAAATCCGACCATTGATGTTTCGTTTGCTGACGCAGTAACAGGCGCCAGGCAAATTCAGATGTTGGGCTTGTCCGGAAAATATGCTCAACTGCTTACCGATATCTTGCCGACAGTGAGAGGACTGGGCATTACATACGGACTGAATTATATACCGGGACCGTGGATTGAATCCATCAACCTCAATAAAGGTGCTGGAAGCGTTGCCAATGGATATGAATCCATCACGGGGCAAATAGACGTAGAGCTTAAGAAGCCTGAAAAAAGTGAAAGTCTCTATGTAAATATCTATGGCAATACGGAACAACGTTTCGAGGCTAATATATTTTCCGCACAAAAACTGTCCGGGAAATGGCAGGACATGTTTTTGATTCATGCCGGTATTATGCAACGAAAGATGGATGAGAATAATGATGGTTTCATGGATCTGCCCACGAACAGAACGATCACACTCATGGATCGCTGGAAATACGAATCCGGTGACCGAATCGAATCGATGTTTGGTGTTAAGTTCCTGTATGATGACAGAACAGGCGGCAGTATGGATTTCGATCCTGTTACAGATAAGCTGACTACCAATGCATATGGTCTTGGTGTTAACACCAACAGGGTTGAACTATTTGCTAAAACCAGTTACGGTTTTCCGGGCAAAAAATGGCGGAGCATAGGGTTGCAACTCTCTGGTATCTATCATGACCAGGATGCGTATTATGGGCTCAGGGTATATGATGGTACAGAGCAATCATTGTATGCAAACCTGATTTTTCTTGGCAAGATCGGGAACACAATGCATAAATACAAAGCCGGCATCAGCTACCTGTTTGATAAGTATGATGAAGAATTTGATGCGATCAAAATGAAAAGGAATGAATCAGTGCCGGGCGCATTCTTTGAATATACTTACGACAATTTGAATAAATTCACCTTGATCACCGGATTGCGAGCTGATGTGCACAATGATGCGGGACTATTTTTTACAGGCCGCCTGCATGCCAGGTATAGTATCGGGCCTTCTTCAGCAGTGCGCGCTTCAATAGGCAACGGATTACGCATAGCCAATATCTTTGCGGAGAATTCGGCGTATATGGCCAGCGCAAGAGAGTGGACTATAACCGGTGAGCTTAAGCCCGAACGCGCCTGGAATTACGGACTGAATTTTACCCATAATTTTTTTGCCGGGGTGCATGAAGGTGCATTCAGTATTGATCTTTACCGAACTGATTTTACCAACCAGGTGATCGTTGATGTTGACACTGATCCGTCGAAGGTATATTTCTATAATCTTACGGGCGCTTCTTATTCCAACAGTCTGCAGGCTGATGTCAGCTATGAATGGTTTCACGGATTCAATACCCGTCTTGCTTATAAATTTAATAATGTTGAACAGACATTTGGCGATGAGCTGAAGATTGTTCCCCTGGTGCCCAGGCACAGGGCCTTATTAACCATAACTTATAAATCGCGCAATAAGCATTGGGAAGTCAGCTCTACAACTCAATGGGTTGGTATGCAACGATTGCCGGATACGCAAGTCAATCCTGCGATGTACCAGGCACCCGCAGAGTCACCTTCCTACTTCCGCCTGCTGGGCCAGGTTACTTACCTGCTCAAATCATGGGAATTTTACTTAGGTGGCGAAAATCTCGGCAACTACGTTCAGGAGGATCGGATAATCGCGGCTGATGATCCATTTGGGCCATATTTCGATACCTCAATAGTTTGGGGCCCGATAACTGGCAGAACCATTTATGCCGGCATCCGTTTCTCACTCAAATAACCGGGTTAAGAGCATCATTTAACTTAATATTACATTGATTATTCACCTTTAAAATTCAACGTCAAAATGAGAAATTTAAAAATTGTGGCCCCCTTGTTTTTATTGCTGTTACTCCCATCACTGATTATGGCTGACGACGCAAAAAAGAAGACTGAAATAATTTATATCCAGACATCTGCCGTTTGTGGCGAATGCAAAGAGCGGATTGAATCAGCGGTGAAAGATTTAAAAGGAATTAAGCAAGCGGAACTTAATTTAACCGACAAAAAGCTCATGGTTGAATACGCCGTTGGGAAAACTACTCCGGAAACAATCAAGCAAGCAGTCGCTAAAAGCGGTTATGATGCCGATGAAGTGAAAGCTGATCCATCTGCTTACCAGTCCTTGCCAATGTGTTGCAAGAAAGACGAAGGAAAGCACTAATAAACAGTTTAACCGTGGAACAAACTCAGGCCGGAGGTACAATTTTGTATTTCTGGTCTACTATTCTTTCTCTTCTTGTTTGAAATCCAGCGATAAAGAATTAACACAATACCTGGTACCGGTTGGGTTAGGACCATCATCGAATACATGACCAAGGTGTCCGCCGCAATTTGCACAGGTAATTTCTTTGCGGATCATGCCATGGCTGTAATCTGTGTTAGTATGAATCATCCCATTATCGAGAGCATCAAAAAAGCTGGGCCAGCCACATCCTGAATCATACTTCGTGGCTGATGAGAAAAGTTCGGTTCCGCAACCTTTGCAAATATAAGTTCCTGCATCATTGTGCTTATTGTATTTACCTGTAAAAGGGCGCTCGGTTCCCTTTTCCCTCAGCACATAGTAACTTTCGGGGTCCAGTATTACTTTCCATTCTTCCGGTGTTTTCTCTTTCATAGCTCCTTTACTTTGCTTTGTATGCCATAAAAATAAGCTGGATTTTTTATTTGAATTGTATGACACAATCAAAGAGTGTCATTGCTGGAATGAAAAGTTGCTATTGCGAAAGAATCAATTGCGCTTTTTTGCAATGCTGGTTAAAATCAATGGAGCATAACTGCAGAAACTGACTTGCTTATCCGTTATACGTTGTGTGCTGATGCTGCTTCTCAGCAGCTGAAATACGGCATAATTGCTTCGTTGTGCCTGAGGCTCAGCTCTTTTTCATAGCTTGCCCGCTGAAAGCTATATGAAGAAGAAAAAAAGCAATGGGAGTCTGATCGTATCGATTGGTACAGCAGTGCCTGATAATCGCTATCGTCAGCAGGCAATCGCTGATTTTATGATCCGCTTTTTTGGAACTGATGATGAATCGTCACGCAAGTTGTCAGTTATCTATAACAGGAGTGGCATTGAATTCAGGCACAGTGTGCTGCCGGATTTCTTTGCAGACGGAAAAAAGCCCCGCCTGTTTATTGACCCACAACAAAACCCAGTGCTTACCAACCGTCTCCAAATTTATGGAGAAGAAGCCATTAGGCTGGCCGCAAAAGCTGCAACATATTGCCTGCAGCAATTGAGGGTAACAGATGCAAAGCGACTGTTGCCTGTAACACATCTGATAACGGTAAGCTGCACAGGCATGTCGGCACCTGGCCTGGATTTGCAACTGATGCAGGAATTGTCACTGCCGGGAACTGTGCACCGCACAAGCGTCAATTTTATGGGTTGCTATGCGGCCTTCCATGCCCTGAAGATTGCTGATGCTATCTGTCGTTCAGATGAAGCTGCAATGGTTATGATTGTTATGGTTGAATTATGTTCATTGCATTTCCAGCCTGAAATGGATAGTCAGAATATGGTGGTGAATTCATTGTTTGCAGATGGTGCAGCCGCTATGCTAATCACATCCGGGCGAAAATGCCGACAGCTGACTGTGCCAGCACTCAGGCTTAACAGTTTTTACTCCAGAGTCATTCATGAAGGGGCAGAGATGATGACATGGAAACCTGCTGAGATGGGCTTTTTAATGAGACTCGATTCGATGGTGCCGCAACTGATTGAAGAGCATTCAAACCATTTGATGAAAGAGGCAATGTTGAGCTTCGGCAGCAAGCGATCCAAAGTGACACATTGGGCAATTCATCCCGGCGGCCGTAAAATATTGGAAGCTGTTCAGCGCGGAATGCAGTTGTCAAACCATAACCTGAAAGAATCTTACGCAGTGTTGCGGAGTTTTGGAAATATGTCGTCGCCGTCAATCGCTTTTGTTTTGAAGATGATCATGCAGGAGAAACTGCAATGGAAAAAGAAAGAGAAGATTTTCGCAGCGGGCTTCGGCCCGGGCCTTACCATTGAAACAGCTATGCTTCAACCTGTCATCACGTGATGAAAAAATGGGAACATCGCCATAGCGGTCCTGAACTAATGGATGGCACTGCATTGCCGGATGATGACCTGTTTCTTAATTACAAAGAATTACATTTTATCAATCGGTGGCTTGGAGGTTACCGGATTACGCTGAAAGGGCTTAAAGTATTTGTCGAAAAAGATAAAGTACTGTCAGTGCTGGATGCAGGCTGTGGTGGCGGTGATATGCTGAAAGTTGTTGCCATGTGGGGACGAAAAAACAAGGTTAAGCTGCAACTGACGGGAATAGATCTCAGTGCCGCAGCAATTAGGTATGCGCAACAAAATTGTCGTGATTACCCTGAAATCTCTTTATTGCAGGGAGATATATTTACGCACCTCGAGCAAGGTAACAGCTATGATGTAATCATGCAGACACTACTGACACATCATTTCACTGATCAACAGGTTGCGCAATTGTTAAGGTTAATGCATGATACAGTGAGAATTGGATTTCTTATCAATGATTTGCAACGTCATGTATTCGCCTACTATAGTATTCAATGGCTCACGCAGCTGTTTTCATCATCCTACCTGGTTAAGCATGATGCACCGTTATCTGTTTTAAGGGGTTTTCAACGAGAAGAATGGTATGAACTGTTGTCTGAAGCATTGGTTGCCAATGCCAGCGTCAGTTGGGAGTGGGCTTTTCGTTACCTGGTCGTTTTCAAAAGATAAAAATATCCCTTCGTTCAAAATTGCCTGCTAATACAAATTGATGGCGGAAACATTTGACACGATTATTATGGGAGGGGGCCTTGCGGGACTTTCCCTTTCCATTCAATTGGCTGAAGCAGGCCGGCAAGTCGTCGTTTTTGAACGAAACAAATATCCCTTTCATCGT
The DNA here is from genome assembly GCA_019694975.1 of Chitinophagales bacterium. Taxonomy (NCBI): domain Bacteria; kingdom Pseudomonadati; phylum Bacteroidota; class Chitinophagia; order Chitinophagales; species Chitinophagales bacterium. The sequence goes on along the minus strand of JAIBAY010000005.1, from coordinate 37,881 downwards.
GTTTGCGGCGAATATGTCGCTATGGAATCATGGCAATACCTGCAGCGAATTGGTATGCCGTTAAGTGCTATGCAATTGCCCGTCATCAATAAATTGCAGGTTTCTACCCTCCGGGGAAAGGTGCTAACGCATACGCTTGACCCGGGTGGATTTGGCATCAGCCGCTATTTGCTGGATGCCACGCTTGCCGCTATTGCCCGTTCCAAAGGGGTTAATCTTATGGAACAATGTAAGGTGGAAGACTGTGAATGGCAAGGAAATGGGTTTAGCGTGATGGCAGGCGGTAAAATTCTATTTGGCAAAACTGCAGTTGGCGCTTTTGGAAAACGGTCTAACCTGGATAAAAAGCTTCATCGCAATATGCAGCCGAACACCTCTCTGACGGATTCAAACTGGGTGGGAGTGAAGTATCATATCAGTTCGGATTTGCCAGCAGAAGTAATTCAACTGCATAATTTTGACGGTGGATATTGCGGTTTGTCAAAAGTTGAGGGATCTGCATATTGCTTATGTTACCTTACAAAAGCCGGTAACTTAAAGAAATTTGATGGTGATATCCGTAAGATGGAAGAACATTTACTTGCAAAGAATCCTTTTCTCGCGCGGATATTCAGCATGCGGTCAGCTTTTCTTGTTAAAGATCCGATTACCATTTCACAGGTGAATTTCGGGCGTAAGTTGCCGGTTGAAAATAATATACTGATGCTGGGAGATGCTGCCGGATTAGTGGCGCCACTTTGCGGCAACGGAATGAGTATGGCGTTGCATGCAGCATCTATCTGCTTCCATTTACTGGAAGATTACTTATCAGGAAAAATAAACAGGCTTGAGCTGGAAAAGAATTATGCTGACAGCTGGAAGAAGCTATTTTCAATACGATTAAAGGCAGGTAAGGTTTTGCAGCCGTTATTAGTAAACAGCCGCCTTGCAAATCCTGCGGTCACCATGCTTAAATTTTTACCCGGAATCACCGGTAAAATCATATCGCTCACCCATGGTAAATCATTTTAACCGGCAAGGTTAACGTCTTTTCATAACGCAATTACCTTTGTATAATGTTGAACTCAGCAAAAGGCCGCAATGAAAAATGGTGGAATGCATTGCTGCATCTGCGTATTCCTTTTTCGGTTTACCTGATGCCGGTTTATTGGTTTGCATTGCTCAATACAGACTTTAATCTGCTTCGAGCAGTCTTAGTGTTTATTGTGCTCCATGTTTTTGTATATCCTGCCAGTAATGGCTATAACAGTTTTTTTGACCGCGATGAACAAAGTATTGGCGGAATGAAAAAACCGCCACTTGTTACAAAGGAGTTATGGTATGTTGTGTTGGCTTTTGATATACTGAGCGTATTGCTATCGCTCTTGGTCAACCTGACGTTTACCATTATGGTTTTGATTTACCTGTTGGTGTCAAAGGCATACAGTTATGATAAAATCAGGTTGAAAAAGTATCCGGTAATTGGCACACTCACTGTAGTTTTTTTTCAGGGTTTTTTTACCTGCGTGGCGGTGCAGGCCGGTACCGGCACCGCCTATTCCTTATCAGCTGATACTATTGCTTTTGCTTTGGTGAGTTCACTTTTTCTGCTTGGAAGTTACCCGATGACACAAATCTATCAGCACGAAGAAGATGCAAAGCATGGTGACCGTACATTAAGCCGGCAACTCGGTATAAAAGGAACATTTATTTTTACAGGTATCGTTTTCTTTGTTGCCTCGGTACTTATTTGCGTGCTTTTTTTCAAGAACCGTACCTATGAGAATATCCTGATCTATTTGCTGGCAGTGTTTCCTGTAAATATCTATTTTCTGAAGTGGTACGCGGATTTCAGCAAGGGCAAACCGGTGATTGACTATGAACACACAATGTTGCTGAACAAGATGAGCTCTTTACTGCTGAGTGCAGCCTTCATACTGATGTTGATCATGAAATGAAGGAATGTGCAATCAATCCTGCGGAATAATTTTTATCACCGTTTTCTTCCCTGTAAAAGTAAACGTCAATTCCGTATTGCCGGAAGCAGCAATATCTTTTTTCACAAGTATATGATTTGCATGCTGAACCGTTGCATCGGCAGGAATACCATGTAGTATAAGATGAAAGATTCTTTCTTTTGGAGCACCGTTGAAAGTACCACCATTGCTTTTAAATTCAATCTGATAGCCATTGCCATTCATGGTTGAAGAGGCAGTTATTACTTCATATTGCTTCTCTTCAATTGAATTTTTGCTGGTGCCATCATCATCAAACAGTATGGCCTGTCCCGGCGATGCCGATGCATAATAGTGCCATGTTATTTCAGCGGTTGAATAGGATGCGCTGTTCATTATCTGTTTGTTTTCCGGCAGAAAGGGAAGGAGGCTACCGGCTTTTACATAAGCAGGTATCTGTTCCAGTGCTACAGGTTCCATTATCCGGGTTCCACCTTGAATGAGGTCTGTTCCGTTCATACGGTACCAGTTGCCTTCAGGAAGGTAAACATTGCGGTTGGTGGCACCTTTTTGAAGGACAGGAGCAACCAGTATATTCTGTCCCCACATAAATTCATCTGTGGCTTTATAAGCTGTGGTATCATTGCTGAAATAATAATAGAGCGGACTCACAAGCGGTTGTGCATCACTGGCCTGCAAATAAGATAGCGTGTAGTTGTAGGGCATCATCCTGTAGCGTTGTATAGCAACCTGCTTCGCTATTTCCCGGTAGGGTTGATCAATGAGTGCGATCTCGCTTGGATAACTTGCAGCCAGTGTATCAACTTCATATAATGCTGTGCCATGTGGCCGGAAAACGGGAGTGTAGAGGGCGAACTGTAACCAGCGAACATATAATTCATTATCGCCTTCACCACCGGCAAATCCACCTGCATCAGCATGCACATAAGGTACACCACTCATGCTCATGCCGAGCATAACCGGTAATTGGGCTCTTAGTCCACTCCAACTCCTGCTTACATCACCGCTCCATGGAAAAATGCAATAGCGTTGTGTTCCGGCAAAGCCGCTCCTGTTTAGACTGAATAATCGTTTTTCCGGATAATGAATGGCGAACTGATCATACAGCATTCTAGTCCAATAATGGCCGTATATATTGTGCACTTCATCTGCACTGAACAACCTGTTGTATCCAAAATCATTTACTTTATGATAGAGTGATGACGGGTGATTTTCAGGTTCACCCAAGTCACCCCACCAGCCTTCCACGCCAATATCCATTTGCTTTTTATAGTATTTCCAGAAAAGTGATTGTGCATCTTCTTGAAATAAGTCAATCAGCCCGCCTTTGCCAAAATAAAATTTGTCCAGCGTAAATAGTTTACCGGAACTGTCTACACACAAATAGGGTTTGAATTCATCATATGTTCTGGTTCCTTCCAGGATAAAGGGTTCGGTGATGAGGATTGTTTGCACATTGTCTGACTTGAAGTCTGCAATCATCTTTTGGGGCTCAGGCCATTTTTGGGAATTCACCCAGTCAAGATTACCAAGTGTTCTTTTTATGCTGTCACCAAACCAGAACAAATCAAAAATGACAGCGTCAAAGGGAATGCTGTCCTTCATCATCTTATAGTAAATCTCACGTGTCTGCATTTCGGAAGTGTAGCCGAAGCGACTCATGAATGTGCCGAGTGCCCATCGTGGAGGCAACGGTTGTGTACCAGTGAGTTGATGGAATGATTTTAAAATTTCAGGGTAGTCAGATCCGGTGATAAGGTAAAATGTGAGGTCACCGGCATACGTGCCGTATTGCAGTACGGAGCTATTCGATTTTCCAATATCAAGATAACCTTTCGCCACATTATCGAAAAACAAAGCATATTTTCTCGAAGAAGTAATGAAGGGCACCGAATAGTTCAGGTTCTCAGCACCTTCACCATAGCCATAGGCCGGGCCATTGTACAAATTAAAACGGTAGCCGCGGCGATCGAGCGGAATGGCCCGTTCACCGCCACCGAATATTTTTTCATTCCTGGTCAATCTGATATCATACCCTTGATAGTCACCTGCTGCCTGATAAGCCGCTTCCAGCAGAACATTTTGATTGCTGATGATGATGCTGGATCCTGTGATGTTAATCATGGCATCCTGCAACTTAATCTTCGCAGATTGGTCGGCTGATTCCACCTTTTTTATGGAAGCCGAAAATGCCGGCGGAAGAATTACAGCATCACTTAAATTTTCATTACGGGAATAATTATCTGGCCGGAAAGTAACTTTCAGAATATCCTTATTGAATTGCTGAACAATCCAAGTTCCTGACCGGAATGCCGGCGGTGATTTAGATGTTAATAGCTGAGCGCTTCCTGTGAAGGAAAGCAGAAAGAGTAGCAAAAATGATACGGCAAAAAATCTTTTCATAAAAAAGTTAATTGACAACCCAAAGTAGAATTTTGATCTGGCAATTAACTAAATAATTTCAGTCAAAAATCTTCCGGAATATCATCGCTTGTGGATGTTGAATAGGTAGGTCGTATGTAACCGGATGTCCGGTGGATACCTTTCATTGCCGGTTGTTCAGGTCTTTCGGCATAAAAAAAAGACCTAAGTTAGCTTCGGTCTTTTTGTGGGAGCTACAGGGCTCGAACCTGTGACCCTCTGCTTGTAAGGCAGATGCTCTGAACCAACTGAGCTAAGCTCCCTTTGAATTTATTATAATAATCTCTATTCTTTTTCACCTGTGACCCTTGCGGGTTGGCAAAAGTAATTTCAATTTCCGAATTTGCAAACAGAAACTTTCAGCGTCTGCCCCCGAGCCATATTACACGGAACATTCTACCTTTGACGGATGCGTCTGAAATCAATGCTGGCCGGCCCATTTGCTGCTTTAATTGCACAGCGCGTGAAGCATTCTGCAGTGAATGCAGTGAAAATACAGGAAGCGTTGTTCGCAAGGCTTATACGGGAAGGAAGAACTACCGCATTCGGTATTGATCATGGTTTTGATCATATAAAAACCCACAGTCAGTTTTCCGAAGCAGTGCCTGTTCGAGAATACGAAAACTTTAAGCCGTATATAGAACGTATTAAGAAGGGAGAATCAAATGTTCTTTGGCGGGGGAAGCCGGTATATTTCGCAAAATCATCGGGCACTACATCCGGTGTTAAGTATATTCCCATAACTGCTGATTCTATTTCCAACCATATCAATACAGCACGTAATGCCCTTCTGCTTTACATTGCCGAAACAGGGAAAAGCAGTTTTGTAAACGGGCGTATGATTTTCTTATCGGGCAGTCCGGTACTGGATAAGTCCGGTGGAATACTTACCGGAAGACTTTCCGGCATCGTAAATCATCATGTTCCGGGTTATCTCAGATCTAATCAGCTTCCTTCTTATGAAACAAATTGTATTGAAGACTGGGAACAAAAAATTGACAGGATAGTGGAAGAAACAATGAATCAGGATATGACGCTGATCAGTGGTATTCCGCCCTGGGTGCAGATGTATTTTGAAAGACTTCTTGATAAAACCGGTAAGCGGACCATTAAGGAAATTTTTCCGAACCTTTCCTTATTGGTATATGGAGGTGTGAATTTCGAACCTTACCGTAATAAACTCTTCAATACAATTGGTGAAAGCATTGATGCCATTGAAACATATCCTGCCTCAGAAGGTTTTTTTGCTTTTCAGGATACACAAAATCAGGAAGGGCTGCTCCTGAATGTCAATTCCGGAATTTTCTTTGAGTTTATTCCTGCCGACGAAATAAATAATGATAAACCCACCAGGTTCCAGTTAAGGGATGTAGAAGTTGGTGTAAACTATGCACTCGTGGTCAGTTCAAACGCCGGCTTATGGGCCTATTCAGTCGGAGATATGGTTAAGTTCGTATCGAAGTCACCATACAGGTTGATTGTAACCGGAAGAACAAAACACTTCATTTCAGCCTTTGGTGAGCATGTGATCGGGGAAGAAGTGGAAGGTGCATTGATGAAAGCAGCAAATGAGGAAAACCTGGAAGTAGTGGAATTTACAGTTGCGCCGCAAGTGAATCCGGAGGGAGGTGAATTGCCTTATCATGAATGGCTGATCGAATTTTCTGTACCGCCTTCCGATGTCGACCGGTTTCGCGCGAAAGTGGATGTGGAGTTGCGAAAAAGAAATATCTACTATGATGATCTGATCACCGGCAATATCCTTCAGCCATTAAAAATTACATTGATGCGCCAGGATGGATTTCGCGATTACATGAAATCTGTTGGTAAACTCGGCGGCCAAAACAAAGTGCCCAGGCTCAGTAATAACAGAATGCTTGCTGATGCATTACAGCCTTGGAGAGAAAATCACTAATCGGTTACCAGTTATTGGCCAAAGGAATATTGAATAGTATTAGAATCTATCTCAAAACAGGTATTCAATGCAGTCATGCTGAATTTATGTCGGCATCTGTCATTGAATGGAAGAGATGCTGATCCAGATCAATCGGTACAGGATGACTCCAACTATTTTGAGATAGCTTCTAGTCAGTTTTTCGAATACCATGCAAAAACTAAACGGAGGCAGTGAAGTGTTCGATTGGCTTTAATCTGTAGCCGATTCCGGTTTTGCAGCGCTAACGAATGGCTCCCGTTAATCATGAAATTCAGTGTCTGTATATTTTGCTTGTCATTATTAATAATAAATTATGGTCAGGAAGTTGATGCACTTAAAGTATTATGCGTTACTTTTGCGTTCGCATGAAGCAGTTCAGGTCAATCGTGGGGATCAGTATGTCGGCAATGATTGTGTTGCAGTCGTTGTCACTACTGTATGTTCAATGTGAATACAATATTAACCAGGCCTATATCGCAAAAGTGCTTTGTGTCAATCGCGATAAACCGCAGATGCATTGTGACGGAAAGTGTTATTTAAAAAAGGAAATTAACAGGAATGCAGAGAAGGATAGTGCCAATCAGAAGGAAATTTCCAGTTATGCATCCATTACTTTGTTTATTGATCAGCCGCTTGTTTGCAGTGTGTTTCTATCCTCCGGGCAAATATTATCTGGGATAACACAGCATTATTTTTCTTCCGGCTTCCGTATCACATCTGACCATCCTCCAACTGTCTAAGGCCAATGCGGCGATGCGCTGCATCAATATTTATTGACCTTAAATTTTTCAATCATGTGTAGAATTTTTTTTCTTGCACTGGTTGGGTGGCTTTTTCCCATTCATATAATTCTGGCTCAGTGTTTAGGCTCCTGTTGCACGACGGCATCAACTGCTGATGTATCACAGCAGTTGGAAATGCCGCAACACCGGCAATGGGTGATTGGTGTCAGCCTGCTCAACATGCAATACAAACCTTTGAGTGATGATGAGCTATTGCAGTATGCAACTGCATCAGCGTCCGTCTATAGTGTAAAAGCACAAAGCAGTATTAAGGGTATGATAAGCTATGGCATTTCAAAGAGAATGTCATTGACCGCTTCGTTGCCGTTTAATTTGTCAATTGACAACAAGGAAGGTCATTTTCACCCGGAAGAAAGCGCGGCTGAAATACATACTTACGGTAATATTGATGGGATTGGAGATGGAGTCATTTCCGTCAGTTATACATTTATTGACAACAGGGAGAAAGGATGGAAAGCATTTGCCGGAGCAGGCATTAAGATGCCGACAGGCAAAACAGATGCGTATTCGACTTATGCAGTTGTCTTGCCGGTACACCTGCAACCTGGAACAGGTTCATGGGATCCTTTGCTGAATGTTGCTGTTCAGAAGCAATTAAAGAAATGGCTGTTCATTTCAGATACACATGTTAAGGTAGCAACAACTGCAAAGGAACATAACATGGGAACTTATGTTAATACAAAAATTACCGCAGGGTATGATTTACTGGAGCAGGAGAACCGCAAGATACTTCCCTTGTTACGTTGCACTGCAGGTTTTTCAGGTGACTACAATGCAGCCATGAGGATGATCGTCAGCGAATCGCATCAGCATGGTGCTGACAGTACCGCCGTGCCGGGCAGCCTTGTTTCGGATCCCAATACAGGATTCACGCGGCTATTTGCTAACGCTTCCATCACTGCTTTTATTACCGATCGGTTATATTTCCCTGTCAGCTTTTCCTTGCCGCTGGCACAGGCGTTAAATGGCCATCAGGCAAGGATTAAATCAACAGCGATTCTAGGAATTTCTTTCATTCTTTAACAATAATAAACACATCATGAAAAACACGATCATTTTAACAACTGCAATCCTCGTAGCATTCTTGTTTTTTTCTTCCTGCTCGAAAGAAGGGTTAGGCGGAGAAGCCACAATTGCTGCATTTCCCAAGCATCATGAAAAACCGATTCCGAATACAACCATTTATATAAAGTATGGTGCAAAAGATTTTCCGGGTACCGATGTGAGTGTCTATGATGATGCCAAAATCGCTGAAGCAGAAGCAGGCGAGGATCCACATGCCCATTTTGAAAACCTCAAAAAAGGGGACTATTATCTCTATGGTGTCGGATTTGACAGCTCAATTAACCAGGTGGTAACAGGAGGAATACCGGTGGAAATTAAAGAGAAGTCAGGCGAAACTGACATTGTAGTGCCGGTAACGGAATAATCTTACCCTGTCAGAAGAAAATAGTATTAACAGTTAAACAAATTCTTAATCTTCAAACCAATAATTATGAAAAACAAACTTTCAATTTTTGCAATCAGCTTATTGCTGTCATCCGTTATTTTATTTGCCGGATGTAAAAAAGATCCGGAAGTGCCGGAAAATACCATGCAGCAGCTTTCCTTTCATATTCACAATAATGTGGGTAACCAGGAAGCTGATTATAGTTCAACATTTTCCGATGCAACGGGACGTAAGTTTTCCCTCACCGATTACCGGTATTACCTGTCGAACATAGTGCTGATCAAAGCCGATGGAAGTGAGTTGCCCTTGACAGATGTGGTATTGTTGGTAAACCCTGCAAATCATGACTACGTGCTTGCTGACGTTCCTACAGGCGATTATAAGGGATTAACCATGCTCTATGGCCTCGATTCTGTTACTAATCACCAGGATCCTGCCACTTATCCTGCAGATAATCCGTTGTCTATTCAATCGCCGGGCATACACTGGGATTGGAATTCCGGCTATATCTTTTCGAAAATTGAGGGACTTTGTGATACCTCGCTGGCTGCCAACGGGCAAGCGGATTTTCAATTTTTCTATCATGTCGGCATGGACATGATGAAGCGCACAATTGATATGAGCAATCATCCGTTTACCATTCAGGCTGGCAGCGATAAGGAGTTGGTATTGGAGCTTGATTTGCTCGATGTGCTGGAAAATGTTGACTTAAGGACAGAAAATGAGACGCATACCTTTAACAATATGCCACTTGCTGAGAAAATTGCCGATAACTTTGCAGTATCATTCACGATGGAGTAACTAAAATGGAATGATTGGAAACGACTTCCTAATCGGATGATGTTTACATTGCATGACAGGTAACTCTTGCAAAATGTTGCCTGTCATGCTATCTTAATTGGTTTGTTATGGTAGTTGATACTGCAACCGGTTTGCCATACAATGCGTCCCGGTTTTTTGCCTTGTTTTTTATTGCAGTAGGATTATTTCTTTCCTGTACAGTGGAGCCCGATATCACGGAAGAGGAGGCCGGTAATGCTGTCATCACCCTTGTAGTTCCCAAGGGTTTTCCTTATCCTGTTATTCCTGCTGATAATCTGCCAACGCAAAACAGGATTGACCTGGGCAAGAAATTATTCTTCGATCCTGTTCTTTCACGCGATAGCACTGTTTCATGCGGCAGCTGCCATCACCCTGAGTTGTACTTTACGGATGGTCTTGCGCTCAGCCTCGGTATTGATTCGAATCATGCATTGCGTAATGCACCGTCCCTGATCAATGTGGCGTATCAGCCTTACATGTTTTGGGATGGTGGCGTGCCAACTATGGAGCAGCAGGTGCTCGCGCCTATTTCAAATCCGCTTGAAATGGATTTTGACGTAAACGCCGTTGTTGAACGGCTCAAAAAGCAGCCTGATTATATTGCAATGTTTGAGAAGGCTTATAGTCAGGAACCGACGGTTTTTGCACTTACCCGGGCAATTGCCAACTACGAGCGAACACTGTTTAGCGGCCGTTCGGCTTTTGATGAATATCAGTATTATGGAAATACAACTGCTCTTTCAGCTTCCGCTTTAAATGGTAAAAACATTTTTTTTGGTGAGAAGGGTGAATGTTTTCATTGCCATAATGAATACAACTTTACCGACAACAGTTTTAAAAATAACGGGTTATACCTCGAATATTCGGATTCAGGAAGGGCACGCATCACATTACAGCCAGGAGATGTCGGCAAATTTAAGGTGCCTTCACTTCGGAATGTAGCCATGACAGCGCCCTACATGCATGATGGTTCCCTCGGAACGCTGTCCGCCGTGATTGACCATTATAATTCCGGTGGTAAGCCGCATCCCAATAAAAGCGGACTGATTAAGCCATTGAATCTTACGGAAGAGGAGAAACAGGACCTGCTTAATTTCCTGCTATCACTTACTGATAAATGATGAGTGATTGCGATGATAGTATTATCTGATCAGCGTAATTGTTCCCTTATATACTTCTTCCTTATCGCGCTCAGCGCATTTCGCCTTTATAAAATAACCGTAAGCGCCCATTGGCTGTGGCTGTCCCTGAATCGTTCCTGACCATTCGGCACTTCCTGCCACCTGGTAGCTATAAACAGTTCTTCCCCACCTGTTATAAATATATGCTTCCAGAATTTCATAACATGGATGTACGATCAGCTTCCAGGTATCATTAATACCATCACCATTTGGTGTGAAAGCAGTAGGAATCTGTATTGAGGGTTCGGGAATGGTTACATTAACGGTTACACAGGCGGTATCTAAGCAACCATTATCACCCAACGCAATCACACAGTATTCTATCGTATCGGCCGGAGTGGCAATCGGATTGGGAACGGTATCATTATCCAATCCTGAAGAAGGAAACCATTCATAAGAGAAATTGCCAAGTGTGTCTGCGGACAGTTGAGTACTTTGACCAACAATGATGGAATCGGGGAAAGCTGTTGCAATCACATTATTGGATTTAACATCCACTGTTACCTCACCGGTTAAGGAGCAGCCACGGGAATCGGTAACGGTAACGATATAGACCGTGCTTTGAGTTGGTGAAGGATTTATAGTAGAATCCGTTTCGCCGGTATTCCATTGATAGGTGAGTGTTCCAGTACCTGTTGCATGCACCGTAAGGTTGGCCGCCGTTCCAATACATACAATAGTATCATCTGGCATTACCAATGCAAGTGGAACAAAAAGAATGGTGCTTTCCGTAATAACCAATCCGGCTAAAGTTCCGCCGGCTGTTCCCGCTGTTGCTCCGTTGGACAAACCATTACAAGCTGCCGGTGCATTGGCGTTGAGCGTAAGACCTGCCTGTCCTCCCGCAGCATTTAAAGTGACATTCGCAGGCAGGCCACCTGCACCGCTCAGCCAGAGCAATCCGGCACCACCGCCACCACCTGGCCCGAAGCATGAATCTGCTATGCCTCCATTGTCAACATTGCCGCCATTGCCACCTTGTACTTCCGTATTAAGGGCGGATGAAAAATTCTGAACATCAAGCAGGATGACGCCACCACCACCACCGCCACCACCGCCATCACGCATCGCCGTGGCAGACTGATCAGCACCATTGGCGTAAATGGAGAAGCCATTGCCGTTAATAGTTGATGCTTTTATTAGCACGATACCTCCGCCATTGGCGCCTTCCGTGGCTTCGTTGGTATTATCATCACCACTGCCACCACCACCACCAGCAAATACTTTGTTGTCTGTATTGGAATACGCCAAAGCATAACCACCTATTCCGGGGTTGGCACCTTTACAATCTGCAATGCCCGTATTAAGTCGTTGTCCTCCTGTTCCAGCCAGCCCAAAATTACTTCCGCCACCTCCTCCAGTATTATTATCATTACCGCCGCCGCCGCCGTTTGCCGGTGCACCACGACCCAAATCAAAACCACCATTATCAGCAATGCCCTCTCCCTTATTTCCTCCACAAAGATCTGCCATGTCACACCGGTAGTTTGCTGATCCGGATCCGCCGCCATAACATCCGGGATGATGTTGAACAGCACCTCCTCTGAAGCCTTTGCCGGTGACATCCATATTGGCATTCATGCTAACAGTGCCGGATGCCTGAAAGGCGATAATGCCACCGGTATTTCCATCCCAGGCAGGCGCGGTAACAGTTGCGATTAAATCGGCATCAACATATTGTGGCACCGAAACCAACTGCACTTTACCGTTTAAAGCATCATAACTGCGAAGAATGGTTTCTTTGAAAGTGATGATATTATTCGTTACATCCGCTACAGTCAGCCACTCATAATTGCCGGCATCCTGATAACCTGTGATAGATCCATAGCTTGCAGCATCAGCCTGGTCAATTGCAGCTCCGGTCATCTGGATGAGCAGGACTTTGTCGCCATTGGCGATACCAACCGCAATGGCTGGCAATGCAACTCTGTTATTGCAGAAGTCAACCGCTATCACTTGCCAATAGCTATTGATGATACCTGAAATATTAGTTTGTCCGAATGATGGAACCGTAAATGTTATAGCCAGGCAAGTAAACAGTATATACGCCTTATCAGCAAAGTGGCCAAGGGCTTTATGTAAGTAAATCATCAGATTTTTTCGAAGAGAATGATCACGCAAAATACCAATCATTTCTGTTAAGGATGCGGTAATAATACGAGTTTAAAGGTCTTGCTGAATCCCGGATAATCAAACTGCAGAAAGTACATGCCTGGTGCAAGGTCGTGCTGTTTCATACTGAAATTGAAATCATGCAGACCGGGCTCCGACAAGGAAGCATCTTCCTGAATGAGATCAGTTATCAGCTGGCCGGAAAGTGAATACAATTTCACGCTCAGGTTTACAGGCGCCTTAATCTCATAGCTTAGATGAAACTGATCGGAAGTGAGAGTGGGATAAACAGATAATGTATTCAGGTCGGCTTCATCAATACCAACCAGTGTCTTAAAATGAGCAAGCACTTCATCACCGGATGCCAGCACAAAATAAACATTTGGATCAGTAGAGTTGGGGTTGACGAAGTTGTTATCAAGACTCCAGTAATCGAAAGTATATCCCGGGTCAGGTATCGCTGCCATTTGTACAATCTGCCCGCTGAGGTATGAAGTTGCATACGGATATGATACCGGCAAAACCCCCTGCACTTTTACATCGCCGGATCCAGCAGGAGTTACATCAACAGTTAAATCATAAGAAGGTAATAAGTTTTGAAAATGCGCAATAACTGTATCACCTGCCTGCAGGTTTATGGAAATCGTATCTGCATTAAGATTGGGTGTGACGATGTTATTGGAAAGTTCCCAGTTTACGAACGACATATTAGTGGCTGCCGTAGCCTTAAAACTCAAGTCAACATTACCGAAGTAAGTGCCTGTCCATGGATAACCCGCCGGGTGCAGTGTACTTATTTCCACCTCACCGGACAATGGTGGATCGACAATAACGGTAATATCAAATGGACCGGTTACATCATAGCAATCAACCAATGCAGAATCAATATAGCTGCATCGGCCATTTATAAAGTTTTTCAGAAAAGTGAGATTGTTCTGCCAGCCGGTCATGGAACCGCCCCAGCGGGCTATCTGCCCGGGCATTTCGGGAGTCAGGATATCTATGAAATCCTGTAAAACAGACTGCACAGTATCACAATCCAGCACGGTATTCATGAGGTCAGCATAACGATTGATATAGGCACTTTTAAAGTTTTCATTCTGCATGAGTTTAGTAAGCATATCCATCGTTCCCATGTCAGGGCCGGCATTACTAAAAACTGATTGGAGATCACAAGGATCTGCGGTGTAGTTGGTGGTAGGCCAGCCGGAATAATTCTGCCCAAGACCAAAGACATTGTCTTCATCCCATAGTGAATAGGTCCATTTGGTACGTTCTCCATTTGGATTTCTGCCACGCCACCACATGGTATTCCAGCTAATCCAGTCGCTGTTGACTATGTAGGTGTTGAAAATGCAATAGTCAATGAATCCCGGAATATTCAGCCTGTCATCCACATGTTGATAATTGGCCGGGACCGTCAGCGAATTTGTCATCATAAAGGAATACAGGTTATTCCAGGCCGTATCGCTTCCATATTTGATATTTAGGCCGCCCCAGAAGGCAAGCACATCAATATCATTCTCACCCTGATCGTAGTAATGATCCGTATAGTCAGGTTCATCCATTTTTTCACGTAATTCATATACACCCCAATATTCACCGTTGATATATATGATTACCGGCTCATAGGTCCTGCAGTCCATATCGAGGCTGAATTTCTGAGAGAGCGTCTGAACAAATGCATCCCGCAGATGACAACCGCCGCCACTGCCCCAGCTGAAGGGATAGTTATCTGATGCACCGGCTTTTAGAATGATATGATCATAATTATCCCTGTTCTTCGTGGTAAAAATGGGATAGTCTATTGTATGGTCATATCCATAGTCATCTTCCATTTCAAAGTCAATACCTTTTTGCGGGAATGCCCATGAGTCGTTTCCATGAGGGTCAACCTTACCTTCGCCTTCCGATTCTAAAGCGCGGTCTTTACCAAAAAATTCAATATAGGCATCAATATCCCAGGTGCCCCAACTGTTAAACATGGCATCGAAATCAGTGGAAGAGAGAGAAATAATGTAATACTGTGCATCATGTGTAACATTTATGAAATAAGTGTTGGACTCGGTGAAACTCGGTAAAATTTCCGTTAAGGGGCTAAATGCAGTGGCACGCAACACCGCTGTTGCGTCAATGTTGATTGGCCCGGTGTAAATAGTTGATGTTGCAGTGGGAGTGGAGCCATCTAATGTATAACGTATAGTAACATCAGGATCGATATCCGTAATGCTGACAACTTGTGCGGAAGGATAGAATCCCTGGGAAATATCCATGACTGGTCTTGGCGCATACGCGGAAAATGCGGTTCCATTCGCAGTGCCGGGTGTTGGCGAATCAAAGACGCCCCAGGTTGACGATCCGTTTGGAGACCTGCCGCGGGAATGATTTTTCTGGGTAAGTTGCAGGGTGATACTGTCAATGATATTTCCTGACGGATCACTCAATGCAATATGTTCATACTTTGTTTGCGTAAGTTTAAAATTGGTGTGGATATAACTTCCAACTACCTTATCCTTTGAAGAAGCCCATACTCGCAGGTATCCATTAGAGTTGATATTGACAGAAGCCGGGAAACTCCATTTCATAAGGTTGCCATAATCATCACTCAGATAATAGCCACCAAGGTTGACAGGAGAGCCGGAATTGTTATACAGTTCAATATAATCTTCATAGTCTCCGTCCTGATCTGCAAGTATATCACGGTTAGAAGCGGAGTATTCGTTGATGACCACCTGTGAAAAACCGTTAAACGACGAAACGCAGAACAAAGTGGCTAATACGTAGTGTAATTTTCTGATCATAATTGATGCTTTTCTGGCATTAAAACATTAAAGTTATACAATCATGATGAGAATAAAAATCAAAGTTGTGTACATGATCTGTGATGGTATTTTAAGTGTATAAAAAAGTTGCCGGCTGGAACTTGTTATTATTTATTTTGTTAACCTGATCAGCTATAATTTAATGATCAACATAAATTCGGTTCATATGCAAGATGAAAATAAAGCCATGGCAACGTTCGGATCCGGTTGTTTCTGGTGTACGGAGGCTATCTTTCAGCGTATTAAAGGAGTGCAAAAGGTAACTTCAGGCTATGCCGGTGGCGCAACTGACAATCCCACCTACCGGGAAATCTGCACGGGAAAGACCGGTCACGCTGAAGTGGTTCAGATTGATTATGATCCTTCACAAATAACCTACCCCGAGTTGCTCCAGGTTTTTTGGAAAACACATGACCCCACCACGCTCAATCAGCAAGGTGCCGATAAGGGCACACAATACAGGTCAGTTATTTTTTACCATGATGAAGAACAACGCGTACTGGCTGAAACGTATAAGAAACAATTGGATGAATCGGGCGTCTTTAAAAAACCGGTTGTTACTGAAATTTCCGCATTGAAGAAATTTTTCAATGCGGAAGCTTATCACCAGGATTATTTCAATAGCAATGGTGGTGCACCATACTGCCAGTTTGTAATAGCTCCTAAAATTGCTAAACTTGAAAATGTGCTCAGCGATAAAGTAAAATCAAATTGAGACATACGGATGCCATGTATTGTTGTCCCTTTTAACTGATATTTTTTGAAAATGCCAAAAAACAAGAGTGTTGCAGCTTTGCTCTATGCGGAAGAAGTTGATATGAGTGGTTTAATGGTTCGGCAACCGTTTCCGACTGACAGATTCGAGCAGATCGATCCGTTTTTGCTGCTGCATCATGCTGATGTTGAAATAAGAGATGATATGGAGACCGCACATGCCGGTGTGGGGCCACATCCTCACCGTGGATTTTCACCCGTGACTTTTGTCTTTAAGGGCGGCGTTCGTCATCGCGACAGTCGTGGCAACGACAGTGTCATCTATGAAGGCGGAGTCCAATGGATGAATGCAGGCATGGGGATCATACACAGCGAACGCCCACCTGATAACATACAGGATATCGGCGGCAGGCAGGAAATTATTCAATTGTGGATCAATACACCTGCCAGGTACAAAATGGATATTCCTGCATATTTTGCTTTGCCAGCCGAAGCAATTCCACAAACTGTCAGTGCGGATAAATTGGTTAATGTTAATGTGGTGGCCGGTCATTTAGCCGGCCTCAGCGGAGTCATCCGGCCACAAAGCGATGTAAATGCGGCAACGATTTTATTTAAAAAGGATGGACACATCCAATTGCCGGTACCGGTAAGTCACAATACTATTGTTTACCTTCTCGATGGCAAGCTGAATGTTAGTGGATATTGGCTGATGGAAAAGCATTATGCGGCCGTGTTCAGGCATGATGGAGATCAGTTGGAACTTAATGCACTGGAAGAATCACGCGCTCTGCTGATAACAGGAGAGCCAATAAACGAAAAACTGGCAACCTTTGGGCCGTATGTCATGAATACCCAGACGGAAATTCTGCAGGCCATGAGAGATTATCAAATGGGAAAGATGGGCATCCTCATTGAATAGTTCTGCTGATATAGAATCATTTCAGATTTGAACAATCCTGCATTAATGAAGTACAATCCGGAAGGTAGTTCCTTTTCCTAACTGAGATTCCTTCACAAATATTTTTCCTTTGTGAAATTCTTCAATTATTCTTTTCGCAAGTGAAAGCCCCAGACCCCAGCCACGTTTTTTGGTAGAGTAGCCAGGCCTGAAAACAGCTTTCAATTTTCCAGGAGGAATACCTTTGCCACTATCCTTGATATCCAGGAAAGTTTGTTTGCCTTGTTTTGACACATAGATATCAATATTGCCCGATCCGCCAATTGCATCCAGTGCATTCTTCAGCAAATTTTCAATCACCCAGGCGAAGAGTGGCGGGCTTATTTTTGCCTCCACATTTTTTCCCTGCGGGGCATGCAGATTAATCTGCACCTTACCGGAAGCCCTGCGCCGTATGTATTGTGTGCTTTTTTCCACTTCATCATATAAATTGGTTTCAACCAGGTCGGGTATGGAACCGATTTTTGAAAATCTTTCAGCAATCAACTCAAGCCGTTCAATGTCTTTTTCCACTTCCGGCAGCACCTGTAGCGTTTCATCTCCCTCCTGTAATTGCAGCTTCATATAATCAACCCAACCCGAAAGCGCTGAAATGGGTGTTCCGAGCTGATGTGCTGTTTCCTTTGCCATGCCGGCCCATACGCGATTCTGTTCGGCCCGCCGCGCGGTGCTGAAAGTAAGGTAGGCTACTGCAAGAAACAGGAGAATAATGCTAAACTGAATAAATGGGAAATACCGCAGCTGCACCAAAAGATAGGAATCGCGGTAATAGATATACTGATGTGCATCTTTCGAATATTCAATGTCAATCGGCGGACGATCCTGCTTCATCAGTTCCAGCTGCTGCCGCAGGTAGTTGGTATCGCGAGCTATTTTAAGTGTGTCGAGATTTTTGTGGCCAATCACATTACCTGCTTCATCGGCAAGAATAAGCGGCACCGTTTCATTGCTTTCAATAATGTGAAACATGAAACCGAGGTCAACATTGCCGCTGGTGGCATTCAGCATTTTATAAACATCTGCCAATAGCTCCATTTTCTTTTTTTCCTCAGCGGCCAGCTTGCCTGCAAGGAAATTAGTGTATAGAATGGACGTGAAGATGATCAGCAGCAGCGTGATAAGGAGGATAAGTTTCCAGGTACTTTTTTGCTCGTAGATATTCATCGTGCTATTTAGGGGCAGGATCTTTGGGTTTGAAAAGTTGCTTAAAGTTATCCAGTTCTTTCTGCTGTTCCTGCTTCGTCATGGTTGGTTGATTCTCTGTTTTATGCTGATCGATTGAATCCTCATCAAATTCCATGTATTCAAATTGCGCAGGAGCTTGCCAGTCTTTTATCTTTTGCTGTTCTTTTTCCTGTTGATCAAATTCCCTTTTTAACACTGTTTTCAACTCATTTTTTTCCTGTTTCAGGTCTGTGGCAATTTTTTCCTTCACCGCTTTTTTATCATACCGGATCATTGGATTGTCCGCTGCTCCGGTCATGGTAAGATATAGATTTAAAAATCCTTCCGTGGTTTTATCAAATTCCATGTTGGTGCCTGCAGATTTTTCGAATTTCGACGTAAGCAGCTTCAGCAGGTTAAGCTGAATTTTATAATCAATTATATTTTCAAACGAATGTGTTCCTGACAACTGAATATTCAGGGCATTGGTGAATATCTGCATTTGTGGAATATAGATCTTCCCATTCCTGATTTCCACCTGGTTTTGCAATCTGGAGAAGCGGATATTTTTCAGCTCACTCATTTTTACAAATTTCGCGAGTGCCAGCATCGGGTCAAAATTGTTCAATTCGCCATTGTCAATTGTCACATCTGCTATCGCGTAAAGCTTATTCTTGTTAAAAATATTTTCATCCCAGGTTGCCTGTAATGCCACATTAGCGGTAATTAACCCTTTCAGATTATGATCGGTTAATGTCGTTTGGCTAAAATTATTGAACTCATAGAAGAGCTGTGTAATATCCATCTTATCAAGGGAAGCGGTCAGTTCCAGTTTGTTGCGATTCACATTACCAATGTCAAGTTTTCCGTTCGCTACCACTGTTCCTTGCTCTGCCTTTAATCCAAAGTCATTGAAATAAATAGCATTCCCAAGGAACAGAATTCTTCCGTGCACATCGCCAGCCTGGAATTTCTCATAGCTGAACTTGTCAATCTTACCTGATAAGGATCCGGAGAGAATGTAGAACAACGATGGTACGGCATATTCTTCAGCGGCAGATGCATTCGCCGAAGTACCGGTAGTTTCTGCTGCGCCCACGAGATCGGTCCAGGATAGATAGTGCGAGGAAAATTCAATATCAAGCCCTATCTTATGATTGTTCCTAACCGAATCATTGAGTGAACTCAGAAAATATGGAATGAAATTGTTGATACTGCCTGTTAAATTCAGGTCACTCTCTTTTGCATTAAATGAAAGCTGATTAATCATGATCTGGTTATCCTGTATATCAAATGCTCCTGTCAGATGATCATATGAGGTAAGGTTGGTGACAACCGTCACATCAGCCAGGCTAAAACTTCCCCCGGCGTCAATCTTTGCGATAGGTTTTGAATTCGTAATGGATTTCACTGCTCCTTTAAAATAAAATTGACGGAATGAAAGTGAGCCTTTCAGCTCATGAATATAAGTGGACGGAAACAATGGCTTTATCAACTCCAGGTTTAGTTTGCCATCCAGTCTCAAGTCAAGGAAAGGATCATTGAAATGCTGCAACTGCATCATACCAGTCACGGTATTTTCATCAAATGAAGCAGTGAAACTTTGCAGCTTAAAAATGGCAGTGGCCAGGCTGTTGGACGCGCCATTCGAAAATTCGCCATCCATGCTTACATTTTTGAAAGCTGCCTTCATTTTGTCGTGTGAAAATGTTCCGTTTTTCACGCCAAACGAAATACTAACGTGGGGTTCGGTTTGCGCACTGATCATGCCTTTTACAGATCCATCAAGCCTGATTGTGCCTTCGCTGCTGAAATGAGAAATATAGGCAGCGTGTTTTTCCGGAAGGAGAGCTGCCAGTTCTTCAATTCGCAGATTGGTTCCTCCGAAATGCAAGTCGGTTTCATTGCCTTCAGCACGGGTAATAATTTTACCCGACAGTGTGAAAAGGTTCATTTCTATTTCCAGTATCGTTTCATTCAGCTCATAACTGCCTTCACGCAGATTTACGCGCAGGAGTGAATTCAAGGTTAACTTTCGGTTGGGCAGATAGTCAATATTATCTATACTGCATTTTTCACTGGTGCCGTCCGCTACAATCTTCAGTAAAAACGTATCGGAGGTGAAATCGCCTGAAAGCGTAGATTGCCTGTTGTCGAAAACAAAATGCCGGTTGGTACGGTTGTCATCATACCGGAGAATGATATTGTTAAGTATCGCTTCTTCCATTTTCAGCGAAAATTCATCGTTTGTTTTAGCAGTAGCCGGTTTGAAAATGTTGTAGTTGCTGTGCCCGTCTTCCGTGATGCGGATATTGAGATATCCGTTTTCGGCCATTACTTTCTTAATCTTGTATTTACCCCGGAAAACATCCCAAATGTTGAAAAGCAGTGATATCTGATCACACTGTAACAAGTCTTCTTTTGAGGGCAATGATTCCCTTAAAGTAACCTGGTTAAAGGTGATGGAAGCAGACGGGAAATTTGCTAACACCGAGAAATCAATTGATCCCTTCACAACTACTTCAGTCGCAAGTTTTTTATTCAGTTCACCGATGGCCAACTGTTTTATCCTGTCACCGAAGATCACACCAATCAGCATTCCGCTTGCCAGCAATGCCAGCACGACGATGACCAGGCCAGTTAAAACGGTCAGTATTCGCTTTTTAAGGGGAATTTCCACGGTATTGTATAACTGCTGTTCTGCAAAAATATTTTCTCAAAGTTAGGCCATCGGCATTTTGCCGTAAGCCTGGCAGCAGTACGTTTTGAACAGCTTACATGTTAATTAAGGAGAAGAGCACTGCTATGATTGCAGCGTTGGCGGAGTATGATGATGCAACAACGTCATCGATAGATTTCCGAGGCTGGAATATTTTCCGGCACCATTATAAGTGCTGTAAACCGGTGAGGTGCGGCGATAAGAATTATGTATCATTCGTTTGCGCAACATCAATACAGAATCTGGCAGACCTAACGTTCCGGATTTTCAGCAGCGTAGCGGATGCCTTTGTCGAGGTCCTCTTGAGTGTCGATACTCATAGTCTCCTCTGATGTGATTGCGGCATAAATCCGGAATCCATTGGCAAGCCATCTGAGTTGTTCCAGTGATTCGGCTTGCTCAAGATTATTTTCCGGCAGTTGTACCAGTTGTTGCAGTATATCCGTGCGATATCCGTAAATGCCGATATGCTTAAAGAAGATGCCTGTGGTGTACCAATCAGGTTCAGGAATACCACGAAGATGAGGAAGCGCGCTCCGGCTGAAATACAATGCCTGATTCGATGTGCCAACCACTGCCTTCACGACATTAGGATTGGTTAAATCTGATGGCATTGTGATTTGCTTAATCAGTGTGGCAATGGTGACGCTGGAATCGTCAAAACATCTGATTATTCTTTCCACCTGTTCAGGCGCAATAAATGGCTCATCACCCTGAACGTTGATCAACACATCGTATTTGCCATGCAACTTTGCTGCTACCTCAGCGCATCGTGAGGTACCTGACTGATGAGCGGACGATGTTCTGGCAACCTGGCCGCCAAACAGGGTAACTGCCGACACAATTCGATCATCATCAGTGGCTACCAGCACGTGATCGACTCCCTTGCATTTTAAAACCTGCTCATATACGCGTTGAATCATGCTCCTGCCGACTATCATTGCCAACGGCTTACCAGGAAGGCGGGAGGAATTATAACGTGCTGGAATGACAACTAAAATTCGCAAGGTTTCAGTGTTTTGATTATGTTGAACGGATGCCGCAGCCCTCAAATGTAGGTTGCATTTTGTATTTCAAACCATCAAATTCTTTTACAAATTTGGCAGCCGGTAAAGTTCATGAAGTAATTTTAGTTGGCGCCGGTAAATTACCCGACTCATAAAACGAAAATAGTTGACAGACCGACGTATCTCTCCTTAGTCATTAAATCCAAAGATGTTTTGAATTGTTTCCTGTGTAATGGAAGGAGATAAATCAAGAAATAAAAACTATTTATTGTGAATTCGGATGTGCTATAGTTTTCTGACTACTAAGATGTTTCCGCTGATATCGATGACCTTGACTTGTGAACCTGCAGCAAGCAGCCCGCTTTCTGCCATCGCATCATAACGTTCGGATTCAATCTCCACCTGGCCGGCCGGTCTTAAGGATGTGATGGCAATACCTTGTTTATGCAGCATGTTTTTAAGCATGGAAGCTGATTCATGAAAGCTCTTTGTTGATGCCTGCGTTTCTGTAAGTACAAAACCTTTCAATGCCTTGCTCTGCAAAAGGCTTTTTCCAAAAGCGATGAACAGGAAGAAGGAAATTCCAAGTGGAATTACTACTCTTAACAGAGCAATCCACATATCAACCGTGCTGGTAAGCGAAAAATCAAAGTTGATGTTCCGGATCAATGCAAGCGTAAGGCCTGCAATCGCTAACACAATTCCTCCCACACCGGGTATACCAAACCCGGGTGTAATGAAAATCTCAATAGCTATCAGTGCCAGCCCTGCAATGAATAAAAGGATTTCCCAATGCTCCGCTAATCCGTCGAGGTAGAGCGGGGCAAAATATAGAATGGCAGCTAATCCTGCAGCAACAATGGGAAAACCAATGCCGGGATGTTGAAATTCAAAATAAATGCCACCAAGAATAATGAGCAGGAGAATTCCATTTACCAATGGATTGAGCAGGAAGGCAATGAATGCATCTTTTAAACTGGTCTTATGTTCAATTATCTCAACATCTTCAATGCCGGCAGCCTGCAGGACGGCTTCCTGTGTTTCTGCAATGCCTTCACAATATCCATGCTTCACTGCTTCCACGGCAGTCAGTGTAATTATTTTCCCGGAGTCTGCAATATCATGTAAATAGTTGTTGGGAGTAACCATTCCCTCGGCGATCTTTGGATCACGCCCTTGTTGCTGAGCGGTTGACCTCATCATGCCTCTCATATATGACTGGTATTTATCGGGCATGATCTCGCCTTCCTGGTTTACCACAGATGCCGCGCCAATGGCGGCTCCCTGCTTCATATAGATGCTGTCACAGGAAATGGCTATTAATGCTCCGGCGGAAGCTGCATTTTGTGTAATCCAAACGATGACCGGCACTTTAGCGCCTAACAGTCTTGCACGAATGGAATCAGCCATCGATAATTCGCCACCATAGGTGTTGAGCCTGATCAGTATGTAATCGCAATGAGATTTCTCTGCCGCTATCATTGCTGTTTTTACCAACCGCCAGGCCGCAGGGAAAATTTCCTGGTTCAGCTCAAACACATACACCTTCTTTGATACATGCAACGGGTTGCTTTCTGCCACAGGTATGCTGTGTACTATAAAGTACAATGCCAGGAAAGTCGTTAATAACTTCTTGCTCATGAATAGAATGATCGCCTGCCGGCAGCGATACTTTTATGTGAATTTTTTTAAAGCTATTTCCGGCAGAATGGTACACTCTTTGAAGAGCAAGATGCCTTCAAAGTTATGCGATCGAATCCGAAAACAGCATCTCCAACAATATGACAAAGCTAATTTATTCTTTGGTGCTGCTGATGCTTATGGTAAATCGTTTCAGCGCGCTTGCACAAAGCGTTGATTTGAATCATGCTCGGGCTAAATCAGCTGCATACGATTTTCATGTTGTTACAAAAGGCGAGACCTTATATAGCATTGCCAGAGCTTACCAAACTTCTACAGATGAATTATTGCGATTGAATCCTGAAATCAGTGGAGGCAATCTGCCAATTGGCACAGAGTTGAAGATCCCGCTGGTAAAAACCTCGATGAATCCGGAGACTGGATACAAATTATTGCAACCTGTTTATTACACGGTACTGAAGAAAGAAACTTTGTATTCTATCAGCAAAAGATACAACACCACGGTTGATTCACTGATCAGCTGGAATAATTTACATGATGCTGCAATTGAAGAAAACAGCAAGCTGATTGTGGGATTCGAATCAATGCCTTTCAGCCTCGAAGGACCACTCAATGTTTCAGGCCAGCCGGCAACATTGAAGCAGGACACAACCAGGATTCACACAAACTTAGAGCATGGAAAAAGTGTTGACGGTATCAATGGATTCCCGGATGAACTGGCTCAAAAGGGTATTGCAACCTGGGTGAAGTCAGGCGATGATGGCGGTGATTTTTTCGCATTGCATGCAACAGTACCCAAAGGGACAATGATAAAAGTAAAAAATGTGATGAATGGCAGAGTGGTGGAAGTAAAAGTGATTGGCAAACTTCCATCCACTTCCGTTAATGAAGATGTGCTGATTAAGATTTCCGCCTCTGCAGCCGGGCAATTAGGTGTATTAGATGATCGTTTTTTAGCGGCGATCTATTATGAAGACATGCAGGAACATTCAAAGGATGAAGTAATTAATACAGACAAATAAATTTTGTAGCAACAATAAACAATATACCATGCAGCATAATTTTGATTATATCTGTTACTGACATCAGGTACCAGACCTTTTCTGCAACGGCCTCAGCCAAGTGTGTTCCTTTTGAACAGCATGTTGCCACAGATGCAACTTCGCCCCGAAAGGTACAGTCAACGATTCATGGTGTTATCCTTGACTATCACTCGATAACAACCTTTTGCACTGATAGGTTGGCCTGGCTTTCCGCTTTCACAAAATAGAGTCCTTTTCCATAGTCCTGAAGGTCAATTTGCAGCGGATAATCCTTCGTAAGCGATGTGAGTCTGAATTCTTTTAAAGACGCTCCTACGGAATTAATGATAGTGATGGTGATGGGTTGATTGATTACAGCGTCAGTTGAGACTGTAAATATCCCATCATTGGGATTTGGTGAAATGATGAATTGCTTTGCTGATTGCAAAGGATTAATTGCTGAAAGAGCCGAAGTCGTCAGGTTAATGTTGTCAATGTATAGCACATTGCCATAGTAGCCGATATTGCGGAAAGCGATAACTACTTCCGGATTTCCGGCAAAGGCATCAAGCAAGACGGTATCCGTTCTCCATTCATCGCTTTCCGGTACAAAATAGTTTCCGTTATTTCCGGGTACAGTGGCCAGATCATTTCCTCCACGTTTATACAACAGGGTAAAATTTTCACCGCAGTCTGTTGATGCTAATATAGCCAGCGAATCCACATATGGAAATCCATATGGCACATACGCGACATCAAAGGTGAGGCGCGCATCGGAAAATGCTGAAAGATCATACTTGGCTGTATGAACATCTGCATAGCCTCCTTGCAAGTCAGCATCATAATTATCAAAGTACATGCAATGGTTGCTAAGTCCATAACCACCGACAGTTTCACTAATTGCCCATTGTGTTAACAGCCAGTCGGTGTTAAACTGACCTTGTTCAAAACCTTCTGCAATGGGTAGTGATTGAACATTCACTCCGTCAATTACAATGGACTTGGTGATGGTATCCGCATTGCCATTATCTGTCACGATCAGGGTAACCTCATAGATACCAGGCATCGAGAAAATAGTTGCAGGATTCTTCTCTGTTGAAACCGATGGGATTGCTCCGTTGAATGTCCATTGATAAGTGGCCGATGCTGAAGCCACCGAATGATCCGTAAAATAAATTGTATCGCCGCTGCAATAGATAGTATGATTGCCGATGGCGAAATCAGCAATGAGTGCAGAGGGCTCAAACAAATCATTCTCCCATACGCCCACGTGCCATGTTGCCAGCCTGATTTTGTTGCCTTTGTAATACGGTATAATCTTTAGTGGTTCTGAAACGGCAGGTAATCCACTTCCATATACTGTCCAGTCAGCAAGCAGGTTATTGTGGTAAAAAATAACTCCTTGTTTCATGGCAAGATAAACGCCGCCATCGGTTCCGAATTGATGTGCAAGGGCCCATATATTCAGATTATCCAGTGCTGGCGTTGACAGGTTGATCCAGGACACTCCACCATCTGTTGTGTGATAAATTTTAGATCCATTCGGGCCATTGGTAAATGCCAGCCACATCTCGTTTTCATCAGTACCGCTCAGCGTGAAGTTGAGATACTTCTGATTGGCAAGCGGCAATGTTAACTGCGTCCAGTTTATCCCGCCGTCTGTTGTTTTCCAGATAATACTTTTTGACGATTGCAACTGTTGAGCATACATGACAAGGGTGTTAACACGGCTTTGCTCAATCTGAAGGATACGCTGATTACTATTGGAGCCAAATGCATGGTCAACAAAAAAACCGGATCCCCCATCAGTACTTTTATATAGCTTATTATCTTTTCCCATATAGGCAATGTGATAATTGTTCCAGTCAAAAATGATCCGTGAACTTTCGCCCTGGTAATAACTTTCATTCGGCTGGCCAGCTGCACCGGTGTATTGCGCAAAACCGTCTATTTCATCAGGTAAAATCACACTGCCTATATCGGAAAAATACGCTTTGCGCTCATGGCTGAAATTGGCATAACCTGTTGCCGCCTCACCACCGCCCAATGCGAGAAATTCGCCATCAGGAAAACCTTCTCCAAAACCCATATTGCCATTATGATAGCGGCCACCGACCATCATGTCTTCATTCCAGCCCTGATCAAATCCCCAAAGCTCTGTTGCCAGGATACCCTTGCACTTTGACGTATGAGTTTCCAGGAAATCCGTTGAATGATTTACGCCACCGTCGCTGCTCCACCATACTTCTTCGGTAGTATCAGAAGTCTTGTAGTTACGGATTGTTTGTATGTCCACATGCATCAGTGGCAATCCTCCGATATAGCCACCAACACCCTGATAAGAAACGGCGCCGTCATCAGAACGCCACATGTTTAATCCGCCTATCAATATCCTGTTTTCATCCAGGTGGGAGGCGATAATAAAGGTGTTATAGTAAATCTGATTGTAATCCGCGGAATGGCCGTCAAAATCCATCAGGCAAGGGTGCGTATCAAAATCGTATGGCTCGCCGATAAGGACGTGTGGATTGGTCCATAATTCTCCTGCATTGTTGCTCACATACGTTCCAATGAAGCCACCTAACTGGAGTTGTGCATTGGACTGACTGTTTCCTACCAGCAGCACGTACACTTTTTCAGGATTGGCTTCCGTAACAGCAATTCTGCCGCCATAACTTTCAATTTTTCCCGCATCATTAGCCGGTACTTCAAACCAGCCATTGCTGTACTTGGTGAATGTCGCTCCGTAATCAATGGATTTATAGAAATAGGAAATCTTGGTAACAGGATCATATTGCAAGGCATAAATAACCGACGGATCATCTGGTTTTATATTTATTGACATGCAATATTCAGTTAATATCTCTGTCCAGTGCTGCCCGCCATCTGTAGTGCGAAACATACCTTTGTTGGTTCCGATGAAAATAATATCCGGATTGCCCGGGTTATAAATCAAATCGTCAGCTGTAAAGTTAAGTGCCTGAAAAACAGGATCTCCGATGGAATTCCAGGTTTGACCGCCATCAGATGTCTTGTATAATTTACCTCCGCCGGCAAACAACATCTCATCTTCGTTGGTGGGGTGAATGCGTACTGCCCTTGAAGTAAATATCAGCAGATTGGGAGTTACCAATGTCCATGATTCGCCTGCGTCGGTCGATTTGTAGATGCCACCACTCTCACTTCCGGCAATCAGGATGTTGGGGTTGCTTTGTGAGCGGTCGATACCATAAACATTGGCCTGCTCGGAAATAGGTTCAAATAAACTGTTTTCATTGGTCTTGGTGGAAAAGTGAATATCCGGACCAGCATGTGTCCATGTACTGCGTACATCTGAAAGCATTTCGCTGCGTCGACGCAGTTGATTGCTGATTTCCTCATCTGAAGGGTAGTCAGCAAATCCGTTTTCGTCAAGATAAGAACTGACCTGCCTGCGCCAGTTGGTATACCAGCGAGCATAGATATCATTTTTAGGCTCATGATCTCCGTAGTAAGTTAAATAGGCACTGTCCACTGCAAAGACGCTCACTTTTTCATCATACATCATCTTCACCCATCCTGGTAAAGCAGGATCGCCGGTATTTATTTTCGGATACTCAAACTGAGCAGCAACCAAATGGCAATAAAAACATAAAACTATGGCAGCAAGGGTATGTCGGATCATAGAAGATTAAATTTGAACAGTTTTGCAAAGGTATAAAGGATTGTAAGATGGAAATTCATTGCTGGTCTTTTTCATCACCTTTTAATATGAAGTTTAAGCATGCATTTTTTCATGCGCTGCGCCAATTGCAAAACAAGTGATGGAAAAGCTGCAAAATATTGTCTGCTGAGACAGGTTTCTACAAATTTAGCTTAGGAATAAATTCAATTGAAACGAAGGGATCAGAAAAGCGAATCCATGAATTAATAAATAGTCCCGATTGTCGTTGGGCAGATCATGGTCCTCTTAAATATGTCCAAATAATGGTTAAACCCTTAGCATGCTGGTTACTAAATATGAACAATTAATTTTTAACAACTCTACTTGAAGGAATCCCATTAACTTGCCATTCAGCCAACTGTTGATCTGATACTTGCGTCTATTTCCTGATGATGGTGCCAACTGCCCGGTTCAATTCATTATTTTTTTTGCATCGCTTAACGCGATTGACCATCCTTTGCAGTTTTTTGATCTCAATGCTCAATGCTTCGGTATTGGCACAACCGTATTTTCATTTCACCCGAAATCAACAGCGCGCTTCTGTTGCGTATAAGTTTTATCGTAATCTGATTGTTGTTCCCGTTAAGTTGAATGGAAAGGGTCCTTATAATTTTGTACTCGATACAGGAGTTGGAGTACTGACGATTACTGATCCTGCAATACAGGATGTGCTGCGATTGCAGACCGGCAAGGAAATAACGATCAGCGGATTAGGTGAAAAAGAAGGAGTGAAGGCAGTTACGGTAAGTGGTGTGAGCCTTACCATGCCCGGCATTGAAAGTCTTCCCTTGACTGGAGTGGTTTTTAAAGAAGATCCATTTTTCCTTTCAACTTATCTCGGTGTGAAGATTACCGGGATAATCGGATATGAATTTTTTGCCAGTTTCGCGGTAAAAATTAATTATGGAGAAAAGATTCTGACAGTTTTTGAGAACAGTCATTTCAAACAGGGCAGAAAATATCAATCCATTCCTATTGAGTTACGCTCCAACAAACCATTTATCAAAGCAACTTGCAGTATGTCAGACAGTACAGCTATTCCGCTTGATTTGCTGATTGACACCGGTGCAGGGTTTCCGCTTTCTTTGCAGAGTAATTCAGATAACCGGCTCACTGTGCCGCAACGTCATCTTTATACGCAGTTGGGACTCGGATTAAATGGAATTATTCATGGAAGCCTGGCACGGACAAATCAATTGTCGATTGGTAACTTTTCTTTCACCAATGTAGTTACCTCATTTCCGGATTTTGACAATTGGGAAAGCAAGGCGGAGTCAGGAAAACGAAATGGCAGCATCGGTAACTTTATATTAAAAAGATTCTCGGTAGTCTTTGACTATGAAGGCAGACATCTGTATCTCAAACCCAACACAAAATTCAAAGAGCCTTTTGAATATGACCGCGTTGGGATAGAAGTGGTAGGCGGTGGAGATGACTACAACCGCTTCATCGTATTTCAGGTAAAACCCGGTTCACCGGCCCACGAGGCAGGTATTCAGCCCGATGATGAATTGGTAGAAATTAATTTTATGCCGGTAAAAAATATGGAACTGGGTAATGTCGACCACCTGTTCAGCGATCCCAATGCAAAAAGCATAATGCTGAAAATTATCCGGGGGCAGGAATTCAGGTACATCTTGCTCAGAATGCATGACCTGTTTTAGATCGAAATTTACGATTGTGGAATTACCCTGTTGATTTCTGCCACTACAAAGGTGCTTCCCCCAACATAGATCAGGTCATTGGCAGATGCGTATTCTTTGGCAGCTTCAAAAGCAGATGTTACTGATGGGTACACCTTTCCATGCAACCCGTATTCATGCGCGATAGCCTGCAGCATTGATGCATCCAATCCTCTTGGTATATCAGGCTTACAGAAATAATAGGTTGCATCTTTTGGAAAATGCGATAAGAGTTTGCTTAAATCTTTGTCGCTTACAAATCCAATCGCGATATGTAACTGCTGATAATGATAGTGTTTCAATTGATCCATTGCATGAAAAATGCCGGCTTCATTGTGTGCAACGTCTGCAATAATCAGGGGCGATGCAGACAGTATATCCCATCGCCCGGCCAGGCCGGTTAACTGTTTCACGGATTTTAATGCAGCGATGCAATTTTGTTTAGTGAGATTAAACCCATTTGCCGACAAGATCCATTGCGCTTCCAGCACACCCAGGATATTTTTCTCCTGATATTTTCCTAACAGGTCAATTTCAATGTCCCATTGATCTGCGCTGTGGTGTTCTATTTTCATGCAAAGTGCATCATCTTTATAGCTGGATTGCAATAGTGTCCAGTTATCGCCGGCGAAGTTTATAGCTGCTGCTTTTTCTTTGGCCGTCTCGATAAAAACCGGATCTGTTTCAGGGCTATGTTCGCCAATTACAACCGGAACCCCGTTTTTGATGATACCTGCTTTCTCCTTTGCAATCTTTTCAAGAGAATCACCTAAAAGATCGGTATGGTCAAAGCTAATATTGGTGATTAAGGAAAGGAGAGGAGTTATCACGTTTGTCGAGTCGAGCCTTCCTCCCAGTCCAGTTTCTATCACTGCTATGTCAACATTTTCCTTCCTGAAATAGTCAAAGGCAAGACCAACAGACCACTCGAAAAAGGAGCAGCCGATTTCCAGTACTTTCTCTTTGTAAGCCATTACAAATTTAACAACCTCCGTTTCAGGGATCAATTGGCCGTTAATCCTGATCCTTTCACGAAAATCTTTTAAATGAGGCGAAGTGTATAGCCCCGTTTTATAGCCATTCTGCTGCAGGATGGCTGCCAGCATGTGGCTGGTTGATCCTTTGCCATTTGTCCCTGCAATGTGGATGCTCCTGAATGATTGCTCTGGGTTATTCAGCAATGCACATAAACGCCTTGTATTTATTAGGTCGCTTTTATAAGCTGCTTTTCCGATACGTGAATACATCGGCAATTGCGAATAGAGAAATGCTATGGTCTCTTCATAATTCATTTTGGACGATCTTCCGCAAAAGTATATTTTTGGTGGTTTCAAAATAATACGGGTCTCTGTCCGTTTACCCGCTTATTCTATTAATCACGCAACTGCTGAATTTTTTCCTGTCAATACTGAATGTACCTAACTTATAATAGACATCTTCTACTTTCGCTGTTCGCCTGCGTATTTTATGTGTTATTATCCAAGTCATCCCATGCGCAATTAGGAGGTAGTGAAGTATTCCTTTTTATGAACGAGGCGCCTTCTGCACGCATTACTTCCATGGGTGGCACATTTATTTCAGTGCATGATGAGGATTTATCCATTGGTTTTCAGAATCCGGCCATGTTGAATCCGTCAATGAATAACAGACTCTCGCTCAATTATGTGGATTACATCAGTGATATTAAACGTGGTTATACGGGTTATGTCCGGACTGTTGCCAAATGGAAAACGACCTTTAACGGAGGCATTCAGTTTGTAAATTATGGCCAATTCACGGCAACTGACCAGGTTGGCAACGTCAGCGGTCAATTTGATGGAGCGGAGTATGCTGTTTCCATTGGTGCCGGGCGGGAATATATCAAACGTTTTTCCTATGGGGCAAATCTGACCTATATCACATCCAGACTGGAATCTTATCATTCAAGTGGAATAGCACTTACTGTGGCCGGTGCTTATTACGATTCCGCACAAGGATTTACGGCCACTATTCTTTTTAAAAATGTTGGCACACAGTTCCAGCCGTATGCCGGATCCGGCAAAGAACCGTTGCCATTTGACATTCAGGCGGGTATTTCAAAACGGCTTATACATACACCATTTCTTTTTTCAATAGTGTTTCATGATCTCTATCGTTGGGATCTTCGTTATAATGATCCCAATCAGGCTGATCAGGGCACCATACTGATCGATTCTTCCCAACAGGCGAAAGAGAAAAATTATTTCGTTGACAATTTTTTTCTGCATACCATTATCGGTACAGAAATCAATTTTGGGAAAAACTTCCGCGTCAGTATCGCATATAATCATCAGCGGCGGGAAGAACTGGCCGTTGAACTCCGTAAGGCGTTGTCCGGTTTCAGTTTCGGTGCAGGTGTACGTATAAATCGCTTTAATATCGGCTATGGGAGAGCTATCTACAATGTTGCCGGTGGCGTCAATCACCTCACATTTGGAGTTAATCTCGACGAGCTCTTTGGAAAAAAAATGTAGCAGCGTCTTAGCATTGGTTCTAAAATTTCTGCATTTGTATGTAATCGCCTGAGCGCTTTCTCCGTATTTTGCCGCCATGCATCCGATAATCATAGCCATTGATGGGCCATCGTCCAGTGGTAAAAGCACCCTGGCTAAGCATCTGGCAGCAGCACTACAATACAATTATGTGGATTCCGGCGCATTCTATCGTGCTGTTACCGTTTTCTTTCATCAAAATTCTATTGATTTCAAACAAGTTCCAGAAATAATTGCATCGTTCAATCGTATTAACATCGATTTTCAATATGACTTTGCAAATCAGGAATCTCATGTTTTTTTAAATGGAAAGAATGTGGAAACCGAAATCAGGAGCATTCTTATCGCCGACCTCGTAAGTGAGGTTAGTTCTATTCCTGAAGTGAGGACATTTATTGTCACTAAACTTCGGGAATACGGCAAAAATAAGGGCATTGTTATGGATGGCCGCGATATAGGAACCGTAGTTTTCCCTGAAGCCGCGCTGAAAGTTTATATGACGGCTGATGAAAAGGTCAGGAGTGAAAGAAGGTATAAAGAACTGAAAAATAAAGGGTTGGAGGTTACAAAATCACAGGTTTCGCAGAACCTTTCCGGCCGTGATCTGACCGATAGCACAAGAGTTACTGCTCCGCTGAAAAAAGCTGCTGATGCCGTGGAAGTTGATAATACTTTGTTATCTGAACAGGAACAATTTGAATTTGTTCTTCAATTGGCCAAGGCGAAAATTGCATCTCTTGCCTGAGCCTTAAGACTTAAAATTTACAACATGACAATTACCATAGATCAGAACAGTGGATTTTGTTTTGGGGTTGTATATGCCATACAAATGGCAGAAGATACTCTTGATACCGGAACTGAATTGTATTGCCTGGGAGATATTGTACACAATGACGTGGAAGTAAAACGGCTTACGTCTAAAGGACTCAAAATTATCAATCATGAAGATCTGCAGAAGTTGCATGATTGCAAAGTGCTGATCCGTGCGCATGGTGAACCACCACAGACCTATATAACGGCTATGGAAAACAATATCGAATTACTCGATGCATCATGTCCGGTGGTATTGAAGCTTCAAAATCGTGTGAAATTGGCTTATGATAAAATGGAGAGAAAAGATGCTCAGTTAGTTATTTATGGTATTCCCGGTCATGCGGAGGTAAATGGGCTGATGGGCCAAATTAATCAGCAGGGTATTATTGTAACAATTGAAGATGACCTGGAAAAGATTGATTACTCTAAACCTATTGAGCTCTTTTCCCAAACAACTAAGAGTACTGAAAAATTTTATCATTTAAGCCAAGTGATAAAGCAGCGTGCTGCTGCAGTGGGAAATGAAGTGGTGAGGTTCAATGATACAATTTGCAGGCAGGTATCCAATCGTGAACCTCAATTGCAAAAATTTGCGCTCCAGCATGACGTTATTATTTTCGTAGGGGGGAAGAAAAGTTCGAATGGTAAAGTGCTGTTTAATGTTTGCAAGGCGGCGAATCCAAATTCCTATTTCGTATCAGAAGAGGCTGATTTGCAGCAGGAATGGTTTAGATCAGCTCAATCAGTGGGAATTTGCGGCGCAACGTCCACTCCCTTATGGCAGATGGAAAAAATTGCAGAAACGCTAAGAGCATTTGATAATTGATACGGATGCCTTTTCATCTAACTTCAACTTTTGAATATCCGGAGAGAATGGTGGATGCAGAGCATGGTATGATTGGATCAGATAAGCAATAATCTGATAAAATATTATAAGAATTTGCCTTTTTCCGCAATTCCTTTACCTTTGTCGTCCCGTTTAAAAACACGGGAAATCTCACACAAAAGGAGGACCCAAAAATTGGAAGAAAACAAAACTGAAATTCCACAAAACGAAACAACACAGGAAACACTGAACGGAGCAGCCTCTCCGCATCTTGAAGCCCCGGAAAAAGTCGAAACCCCTCATGATGATTTCGACTGGAATGTATCAAAGCGCAACGTCAAAACATATACAAAGGACGAGCGCAAAAAATTAGAGGAAATTTATAGCAGCACATTTGTAACCATCACGGATAATGAGATCCTTAAAGGTACAGTTGTGTCTTTAACACCAACAGATGTCGTGTTAAATATCGGGTTCAAATCAGACGGATTGGTCCCGCTTTCAGAATTCCGCGATATGCCCGAATTGAAAGTCGGGGATGAAGTGGAAGTATTAGTGGTAGAAAAGGAAAATGTAAAAGGACAGCTTTCTTTGTCAAGGAAGAGTGCCAAGATGGAGCGAGCCTGGGAACGTATTGTCAATGGTTACAAAACCGGTGAGATCGTTACCGGTACCATTACGAGCAAGACGAAAGGCGGGTTAATCGTAGATTTGTTTGGATTAGAAACATTTCTTCCTGGATCACAGATTGATGTGAAGCCTATTACCGACTACGATTCGTATGTAGGGAAGATGATGGAATTTAAGGTGGTAAAAATCAATGAGACCATCAAAAATGCTGTCGTTTCGCATAAAGCACTAATAGAAGGTGACCTTGAAAGTCAGCGTCAGGAAATTATTTCTAAGCTCGAAAAAGGCCAGATTCTTGAAGGTACTATTAAGAATATCACTGACTTTGGTGCATTTATCGATCTCGGAGGTTTAGATGGTCTGCTTTATATCACGGATATTTCATGGGGCCGGATCAGCCATCCAACAGAAGTGTTGAAGCTAAATCAGAAATTGCAGGTCGTTGTGCTGGACTACGATGAAGAAAAGAAGCGTATTTCACTTGGTCTGAAGCAGTTAACTCCACAACCGTGGGATGTACTTGATCAGTCAATTGCTGTCGGTTCAAAGGTTAAAGGCAGAATTGTCAATATTGAGGATTATGGTGCATTTCTGGAAATTCAGCCCGGTGTTGAAGGATTGATACACGTTTCTGAGATTTCCTGGAGCAATACACCGATCAATTCAAAGGAACACTTTAAGGTGGGCGATGAATATGAAGCAATGGTTGTTACAATGGATCGTGCAGAGAGAAAGATGTCTTTGAGTTTGAAGCAATTAACAAAAGATCCATGGAGTGATATTGAACAAAAATATCCGGTGGGAACGCGCACGAAGGGTATCGTAAAAAATGTGAGCGGATATGGTGTATTCGTTGAGTTGGAAGATGGCATAACCGGCTTTGTGCACATTTCA
This sequence comes from Chitinophagales bacterium, assembly GCA_019694975.1. Lineage (NCBI taxonomy): Bacteria > Pseudomonadati > Bacteroidota > Chitinophagia > Chitinophagales > Chitinophagales bacterium. The sequence continues at coordinate 2,093 of JAIBAY010000005.1, read as the reverse complement.
GATCTTTCCTGGGTTAAGCGGATACATCACCCTAATGACGTTACCAGGATTGGAAACGAACTGGAAGTGGTTGTGCTTGATATAAATAAGGATGAAAGAAAACTTTCTCTTGGCCATAAGCAAGTAGAAGAAGATCCATGGGATACATTTGAAAGTGTTTTCCCGGTAGGTTCTGAACATCAGGCAACTGTTATTAAAAAGGATGATAAGGGAGCAATTTTACTGATGCCATACGGATTAGAAGCTTTTGCACCTGCTAAACATCTGAAAAAGGAGAATGGCAAGTTGGTTGAAGTAGATGAAACATTACAAGTTAAGGTGCTTGAATTTGACCGTGGGAACAAGAAGATTATTGTATCGCATGCACGTGTGTGGGAAGAAAAGGTGGAGAAGGATCATGAAGAGGTACGCGAAAAGAAAGCAACAGAAAGGAAAGATCAACGGACAGAACTCAAGAATATCAACCGCAAAGTGGAAAAATCTACTCTTGGTGATTTAGGTGTTCTTTCAGAATTGAAATCAAAGATCGAAAAGGGTAATGCGAAAGCTACACAGACTGAATCGGAAGAACCCGTTACAGAAAATCCGGATAGCATATCGGATGCACCTGCAACAGACTTGAATGCTGATATTTCAACCGATGGAAATCCTCAAAGCGAATAAATTTCCGGTAAGTATTTTGAAAAAAGTCCTGGTCTCAACCGGGACTTTTTTATTAAGACCTGTTGTACTCAGTGAAAAATTTGGCGTCTAGATACCGCTGCTTCAAAAGATTTACTAGAGCATATTTATCTTTGTCAGAAAATGTGAAATTAATGGCCGTTCCCAATTGAATCATAGTCAAGAAAATGGCAGTATCGGCAGGATTTTAAAAGTTTGTGCAATGTGCAAGGTTACTTACTCTCCAAAATAAACTGCTCCAAATGAACTATTGGCTTGTAAAATCTGACCCGGAATCGTATGGATGGGAATCATTTCTAAAAGACAAGAAGACAGAATGGACGGGAGTGAGAAACTATGCCGCCCGCATACACCTCAAAGCAATGAATAAGGGTGACCTTGTTTTGTTTTATCATAGCCAGCAATCTCCAGCCATTATTGGTATTGCGATGGTCTCCAAAGAATCTTATCAGGATCCAACGACAAATGATCCGGCATGGGTTGCTGTTGAACTTTCCGTAGTGAAGCGCTTAAATAAGCCTGTAACCCTTACTGATATAAAATCTGAAAAGAGACTATCTGAGCTGCCATTGATAAAAATTTCAAGGCTTTCAGTAATGCCAGTATCGGCTAATGAATTTACGTTTCTATTATCAATGGGTGATACAAAGCTTTAACATTTTTAGCAGAAAAATCTATACAATCGGCTAGGAATAATCTATTTTAAATCTGTAATTTAGCCTATAATGTACTGCATTATGTTGAGTAGAAAAGTGGGGATGGCTTTTAAGGGCAAACAAAAAATATCTGATGCTCAAATAGGAATTCATAAACCTGAAATAAAAGAAGCAGGATCGCTGCTATACCAGCAAACCAAGTCGCGTGAATTAACCGGAGAGTATACTGGTTTTGCTTTTCGATTTCGCTGGCTTCCATTTCCTTTTTCTTCTCATAGCCGCCCATACCGTAATCACTAAAAATAACTCCTTCAAAAGTTATCCAATATTTATTATCATTCTGCTCATTAAAAGAAAGGTAGTGGTCATTTTCTAATTTTTTGAACATTGCATATCTGTAAGATTCATTGCCAACCTTATCCTCTAAATAAATTGTCGGGTGATCTATTAAAATTCTTGTCCAAGCATCATCAATTTCTAATCCCTTAACTGCATGTTTAGCCATAAAATGCAGTACCCAATCTAACCTTTTGAGTTGATCTTGTTCCTGTTTCATCGTAGTTAAATTCATCGCGTCCGCGCCGCTTTCTACTTAACTATAATGGCGTATTATAGGCTTCGATGCGGTTCCCTTAAACATGGTTTTTTGAATACCTTTATGTAAAAGTAAGAGAAAATTCAAAAAACCATGTTTAAGGGAAAAATGAATACCAATATGAATAGAAAGATAATTCATTTAGCTTCGTTGCCTATAAT